>JBIOWB010000125.1:0-44629 GCA_044868125.1 Solirubrobacterales bacterium | reverse complement strand
CCTCGACAACGCCCTCTCCGCCGTCGCCGGGCTGTTCACGCCGGTGCTGCTGGGGCTCAAGTTCGGCCGCCCCCTGTTCGAGGGCGTTTCGCTGATGACCCGGGCAGTGCCGCGAACCAACTACCTGCTCGACATCGGCCTCGACTGGATTCGCCAGCGGCCCGGCCCCTCGCAGGCGGTGCTGGAGGGGCTGCTGCTGGGCGAGACGGCGCCGCACCGCGAGGAGCGGGTGAAGATCGAGCACCAGACCCTCGTCGTCGGCCACCCGCGCGACCCGCTGCACCCGTTCAGCGACTCCGGGATGCTGCTCGAAGAGCTGCCGAACTCGCGCCTGGTCGAAGCCGGCTCGATCTTCGAGTGGCGGTTCAGCCCCGAGCGCCTCAACGACGAGTTGAGCGATTTCCTGGAAGAAGTCTGGGCGCCGAAGCTGCGCGCCGTGGCGGCTGGCTGAGGCCGCTGTCAAACTGACCGACTCGTGAGCCAAACCGCCGACGACAAGCGGGTCGAACGGGACGCCGAGTTCTCGACCATCTCCGGGCAGCAGATCGAGCCGCTCTACACCGAGGCCGACCTCGAGGGGGACGCCGAAGCGAAGATCGGCGAGCCCGGCTCCTACCCCTTCACCCGGGGGCCGTATCCCTCGATGTACCGGGGGCGGCTCTGGACGATGCGCCAGTTCGCCGGCTTCGGGACCGTCGAGGAGACCAACGAGCGCTTCCACTACCTGCTCGACCACGGCCAGACCGGGCTCTCGACCGCCTTCGACATGCCGACCCTGATGGGCTACGACTCCGACCACGCCCGCAGCCTCGGCGAGGTCGGGCGCGAGGGGGGCGCCGTCGACACCCTCGCCGACGTGGAGCGCCTCTTCGAGGGCATCCCCCTCGGCGGCGTCACCACCTCGATGACGATCAACGCGCCGGCGGCGATCCTGCTCGCCTACTACGTGCTGGTCGGCGAGGAGCAGGGGCTGCCGCCGGAGAAGCTCGGCGGCACGATCCAGACCGACATCCTCAAGGAGTACATCGCCCAGAAGGAGTGGTGCTTCCCGATCGAGCCGGCGATGCGCCTGGTCACCGACATGATCGAGTGGTGCACCGAGAACATGCCGCGCTGGCACCCGGTCTCGATCTCCGGGTACCACATCCGCGAGGCCGGCTCGACCGCCCAGCAGGAGCTCGCCTTCACCCTAAAGGACGGCTTCACCTATGTGGAGCGGGCGATCGAGCGCGGGCTCGACGTCGACGACTTCGCGCCGCGGCTCTCCTTCTTCTTCAACTCCCACATCGACTTCTTCGAGGAGATCGCCAAGTACAGGGCGGCGCGGCGGATCTGGGCGCGGGAGATGAAGGAGACCTACGGCGCGACCCGGGAGGAGTCGATGCGGCTGCGCTTCCACACGCAGACCGCGGGCGTCTCGCTGACCGCGCAGCAGCCGCTCAACAACATCGTCCGCACGGCGCTGGAGGCGCTGGCGGCGGTGATGGGCGGGACCCAGTCGCTGCACACGAACTCCTACGACGAGGCGCTGGCGCTGCCGACCGAGGAGGCGGTGCGGGTGGCGCTGCGCACGCAGCAGATCATCGCCACCGAGACCGGCGTCGCCAACACCGCCGACCCGCTCGGCGGCTCCTGGTTCGTCGAGCAGCTGACCGACGAGATCGAGCGCAGCGCCTATGAGTACTTCGCCCGGATCGACGAGCTGGGGGGGATGGTGGAGGCGATCCGCCGCAACTTCCCCCAGCGCGAGATCGCCGAGGCCTCCTTCCGCTACCAGCAGGAGCTGAACGAACGCCGCCGCATCGTCGTCGGCGTCAACGACTTCACCCAGGATGACGAAGAGGCGACGCCGATCCTGCGCATCGACCCGGCGCTGGAACGCAAACAGGTCGAGCGCCTGGCGGCGACCAAAGCCGGCCGCGACGGCGCCGCCGTCGAGGCCGCCCTGGCCGAGCTGAAGCGAGTCGCCGCCGGCGAGGGCAACCTGATGCCGCCGATCATCGAGGCAGCCCGCACGCAGGCCACCGAGGGCGAGATGATCGCGGCGATGCAAGAGGTCTTCGGCACCTATACCGAGTCCCCCGTCTTCTAGGTCTGAGTCGCGAGGAAGTCGCTGGGCGAGAGGACGGGGATTTTCCCGGCGAGTTCGAGTAGGTGGCGGTCTCCTGAGACGAGTACGGCCTTTCGATCATGAGCCAAGGTGACCAGGTAGTCGTCCTTTGGATCCACGCAGTGGACAGGAGGCGGGGTTCCCGGATCAGGGACGATCTGCGCCTCGCGGCGTAGAAGCTGCACGTAGGCGTCGATGCGATCGACATCTGCGTAGCGTCGAAACTTGTCTCGCCGCAAGACAGACTCCAGCTCCGCCAGCAGCAGCGGTGAGGCGATCAGATCGAAGCTGCCTTCACGAGCGGCTGCTACCAGTTTCGCCGGGGCGCCCGCAGGCGCGATCAGCGCGGAAACGAAGACGCCTGTGTCAAGGACCGCCCTCCTCACGCCTCTCCCTGCGCATGGTGTGGAGCTCGTCGTATGCGAGCCTCAAACTCTCCTCTTCAGTGGTGGGCGTGACCTTGGCCCAGATCTCAGCAAGGTCGTCGAGGCCGAGGTCGCGTCGCAGCGATTCCTCGATCACCTGCGAGTCGCGCTTGCCCGTGCGAGCCGCCTTGATCTTTACGGCCCGAAATACGTCCTCGTCTAGGGTGACGGTCGTCCTTGCTTTAGACATAGATACATTATTGCATCAAGATGCAGATACACGAGAGGAACGAATGAGCGTCGAAGCAGTTGCCCCCGCCTACGAGATCTCCCAGGAGGCACTCGACCTGCGCGACATGGTCCGCCAGTTGGCACAGGACAAGATCGCGCCGCGGGCCGGCGACATCGACCGCAAGAGCGAATACCCGTGGGACGTGCGGGAGCTGCTCGCTTCCCATGACGTACTCGGGCTGCCGTTCGATTCCGCCTTTGGGGGCACCGGGACCGGGACGCTGGTGCTGCAGATGGCGGTCGAGGAGATCGCCAAGGCCTGCGCCTCCTCGGCGCTGATCCTCATGGTGCAGGAGCTGGGGACGCTGCCGATCCAGCTCTTCGGCTCAGAGGAGCAGAAACAGAGGTGGCTGCCGAAGTGCGCCAGCGGCAAGTGGTCGCCGGCGTTTGCGCTCTCAGAGCCGGAGGCGGGGTCGGACCCTGCCGCGATGCGGACCAGCGCCGTCCGCGACGGCGACGAGTGGGTGATCAACGGCCAGAAGAGCTGGATCACCAACGCCACCGTCGCCGACTTCTACGTCGTCTTCGCCACCACCGACCGCGAGAACCGCCGCACCAGCGCCTTCGTCGTCGAGAAGGACGCGCCCGGCTTCGACCCCGGCCAGCTCGAGCACAAGCTCGGGATCAAGGGCTCGCCGACCGGCTCGCCGAGCTTCGCCGACGTCCGCGTCCCGGAGGAGAACCTGATCGGCGGCGAGGGCAACGGCCTCCGCGTCGCCCTCGGCACCCTCGAGCGCACGCGCCTCGGCGCCGCCGCCCAGGCGGTCGGGATCGCCCAGGGCGCGACCGACTACGCCAACTCCTACGCCGCCGAGCGGGTCGCCTTCGGCAAGGCGATCAACCAGCTGCAGGCGATCCAGTTCAAGCTCGCCGACATGGAGACCGGCACCGCCGCCGCCCGCGAGCTCCTCTACAAAGCCTGCTCGATGGCCGACAGGCCCGAGCGCCCCGCCGACCTCGGCAAGTGGACCTCGATGGCAAAGCTCTTCGCCTCCGACAACGCGATGAAGGTGACCGTCGAGGCGATCCAGGTCCTCGGCGGCTACGGCTACGTCAACGAGTACCCGGTCGAGCGGATGATGCGCGACGCCAAGATCACCCAGATCTACGAGGGCACGAACGAGATCCAGCGCGTGGTGATCGCCCGGTCGATGGCTGGGTGAAGTTCGCGCAAATGTGACGTTTCTCCACTGTGCCTGGTCGCACAGGAGAATCGGTGGGTGCGGAGTACCTTCGAAGCATGATCCGTACCGCTCCACCCGCACCTTTCAAGACCGCGTTTCTCACCTTCGCGATCGCCGTGGTGGTGGCGCTGGTCGTGGCGCCACGCCCCTTCTAGCTTCGCCGCGCTCTCAGCTCCCCAACACGATCGCGCAGTAGCCGGCAGCGATCTCGGCTGCCGACAACCGACCGTTCGGTTGCACCCACTGGGGGGTGTAGTTGACCATCCCCAGCAAGGCAAGGAGGGAGAGGCGGCGGTCGGCGAAGGTCATCGAGCCGTCGGCCTCGCCGCGGGCGAGGACGTCGTCGAGGATCTTCTCGAAGGCCCTGCGCTGGGAGCGGACGCGGCGCCAGCGGGCCTGGCGCTCGATCGCCTGGCGCTCCTGGGTGAAGACGAGCATGTGGTGGCGGTGGGCGACGACGTGGGCGACCCAGGCCTCGACCAGGTCGCGCAGCTGGGTCACGGGCGGCGCCTCGGCGGCGACGATCGCGCGCGCCCGCTCCAGCAGCGGCTCCAGCAGCTCGTCGCAGATCGCGATCAGCAGGTCGTCCTTGCCCTCGATGTAGTGGTAGAGGCCGCCGGCGGCGAGGCCGGTCGCAGCAGCGAGATCGCTGATCGAGGTGCCGTCGTAGCCGCGCTCGGCGAAGAGCCTGGCGGCGGCGTCGACCACCTCGCGCCGGCGCGCCTCGTATCGGGCGCGCAGCGCCGGCCGGGTCGGGGGGGAGGGCAGCGGCATTGCAACAAGGTAGCCGAAAACCGAACTATTCTTCGAATTTAGAACGAAGATTCGGTAACTTGCAGACATGGACTTCGAACTCGGCGACGAGCATCGCCTGATCCAGCAGACGGTCCGCGACTTCGCCACCCAGGAGGTGGCCCCGGTCGCGGAGGAGCTCGACCGCGAGAAGCGCTTCCCCTACGAGATCGTCGCCAAGCTCGGCGAGCTCAACCTGATGGGGATCCCGTTCCCGCAGCAGTACGGCGGCGGGGGAGGGGACTCGCTCGCCTACGCGCTCGCTGTCGAGGAGCTGACCCGGATCGACTCCTCGGTCGCGATCACCCTCTGCGCCCACACCTCGCTCGGCACGCAACCCATTTATCTCTTCGGCGACGAGTCCCAGAGAGCCGAGTGGATGCCGCGGCTCTGCGCGGGCGAGATCCTCGGCGCCTTCGGCCTGACCGAGCCGGAGGCCGGCTCCGACGCCGGCAACGTCCGCACCAGGGCGCGCCTCGACGGCGGCGAATGGGTGATCGACGGCGCCAAGCAGTTCATCACCAACGCCGGCACCGCGATCTCCGGCGTCGTCTGCATCACCGCCCGCACCGGCGAGGACGAGATCTCCAACCTGATCGTCGCCAACGGCACTCCTGGTTATGAGCAGGGCGAGCCCTACCGCAAGATGGGCTGGAACGCCTCCGACACGCGGCCGCTCACCTTCACCGACTGCCGGGTGCCGGAGGGGAACCTGCTCGGCCCGCGCGGGATGGGCTTCCGCCAGTTCCTGCAGGTGCTCGACATCGGCCGCATCGGCGTCGCCGCGATGGGGGTCGGCCTGGCGCAGGGCGCCCTCGACGAGGCGCTCGCCTACGCCAAGGAGCGCCAGGCCTTCGGCCAATCGATCTCCCGCTTCCAGACGATCCAGGCCAAGCTCGCCGACATGGCGACCGAGATCGAGGCGACCCGGCTGCTCGTCTACAAAGCCGCGCGGCTCAAGGACCGCGGCGAGAATTTCAGCCTCACCGCCGCCCAGGCGAAGCTGAAGAGCGGCCGCCTCGCCGTGCGCTGCTGCGAGGAGGCGGTGCAGATCCACGGCGGCTACGGCTACATCGAGGAGTATCCGGTCTGCCGCTTCTACCGCGACGCCAAGATCCTCACGATCGGGGAGGGGACCGACGAGGTTCAGCAGATGGTGATCGCGAGGGCGTTGGGGGCTTAGGTCCGATGGCGCTCCCGACCGCAGTCAAGATCCGCGAGGTCGGCCCCCGCGACGGCTTCCAGAACGAGCCGGAGACGATCCCGACCGACGACAAGGTGCGGCTGGTCGAGATGCTGGCTCGGACCGGGCTGCGGCGGCTGGAGGTGACGAGCTTCGTCCGCGCCGACGTGGTGCCGCAGCTGGCCGACGGTCGCGAGGTGCTGGAGCGGGCGCAGATCCCCGACGAGGTCTCGGTCTCGGTCCTGATCCCGAACGAGCGCGGGCTCGAGGCGGCGCTGGAGGTGCGCGAGAAGATCGACGAGGTCAACGTCTTTCTCTCCGCCTCGGAGACCCACAATCGCAAGAACGTCAACCGCTCGGTCGAGGAGTCGCTGGCCGCGCTGGAGCGCGTGCTTGCACGCGCGACCGATGAGGGGCTGCGCTGCGAGGGCGTGATCAGCACCAGCTTCGGCTGCCCATACGAGGGCTACGTGCCCTTCGAGCGCGTCTTCGAGATCGCCGGCCGACTCGCCGCCGCGGGTGCGGTCGAGATCGGCTTCGGCGACACCACCGGGATGGCCAACCCGGTCGAGGTCGGCGAGTTCTTCCGCCGCGCCGCCGAGGAGCTGCCCGAGGTCGAGCGCACCGCCCACTTCCACAACACCCGTGGCCAGGGCCTGGCGAACGTGCTGGCGGCGCTGGAGGTCGGGGTCGATTCCTTCGAGTCGAGCTTCGGCGAGCTCGGCGGCTGCCCGGTCCCGGCCGGCGCCACCGGCAACATCGCCAGCGAGGATCTGGTCTCGATGCTGCACGAGATGAGGATCGAGACCGGGATCGACCTGGGGAAGCTGCTCGACGCCGCGCGGGCGGCGCAGGAGGTGCTGGGACGGCCGCTCGGCTCGCACACGCTCGTCGCCGGCCCGGTCGAGTGGCACCCCGAGCGCGATCCCTTCAAGGAGAACCCGCCGCGATGAGCGTTGCCAAGGGCACCGCCGAGGGCATGCGCGAGAAGCACCTGGAGCTGATCGCCGAGCTGGCGACCGAGCTGGAGCGGGTGCGCGCCGGCGGCGGCCCGAAGGCGGTCGAGCGCCACCGCGGCCGCGGCAAGCTGACCGCGCGCGAGCGGATCGCAGGGCTCTGCGATCCCGGCACGCCCTTCCTCGAGCTCTCGCCGCTGGCCGCGCACGGGATGTACGACGACGCGGCGCCGGGGGCGGGGATCGTCAGCGGTATCGGCACCGTCGAAGGCCGCCGTTGCGTGATCGCCGCCAACGACGCCACCGTCAAAGGCGGCACCTACTACCCGGTCACGGTGAAGAAGCACCTGCGGGCGCAGGAGGTGGCGCTGCAGAACCGGCTGCCGTGCATCTACCTGGTCGACTCCGGCGGCGCCTACCTGCCGCTGCAGGACGAGGTCTTCCCCGACCGCGAGCACTTCGGCCGCATCTTCTTCAACCAGGCGACGATGTCGGCGCGGGAGATCCCGCAGATCGCCGCGGTGATGGGCTCCTGCACGGCGGGCGGCGCCTACGTGCCGGCGATGAGCGACGAGACCGTGATCGTCCGCCACCAGGGGACGATCTTCCTCGGCGGCCCGCCGCTGGTGAAGGCGGCGACCGGGGAGGAGGTGACGGCGGAGGAGCTCGGCGGCGGCGACGTCCACGCGCGGAAATCCGGCGTCGCCGACCACCTCGCCGCCGACGACGCCGAGGCGCTGCAGATCCTGCGCGAAATCGTCGCCACTTTGCCGCCGGGCCCGGCGGCGCCCTGGGAGCGGATCGAGCCGCGGCCACCGGCCGGCGACCCGGAGGAGATCCTTGACGTGGTCCCGATCGGCTCACGCGCACCCTGGGACATCCGCGAGGTGATGCTGCGGATCGTCGACGGCGGCGAGCTGCGCGAGTTCAAGGAGAAGTACGGAAAAACCCTGGTCTGCGCCTTCGCCCACCTCGACGGCCACCCGGTCGGGATCGTCGCCAACAACGGCATCCTCTTCTCCGAGAGCGCGTTGAAGGGGGCGCACTTCGTCGAGCTCTGCGACCACCGCCGCATCCCGCTCGTCTTCCTCCAGAACGTCAACGGCTTCATGGTCGGCTCCAAGTACGAGGCGGGCGGGATCGCCAAGGACGGCGCGAAGATGGTCGCCGCCGTCTCCACCGCCCGCGTCCCCAAGCTGACCGTCATCGTCGGCGGCTCCTTCGGCGCGGGCAACTACGGCATGTGTGGCCGGGCCTACTCGCCGCGGTTCCTCTTCATGTGGCCCAACGCCCGCATCTCCGTGATGGGCGGCGACATGGCCGCGGCGGTGATGAACGAGGTCGGCCAGCCCGAGATCGCCGCCGAGCTGCGCGAGCATTACGAAGAGCAGGGCAAGCCCTTCTACTCCAGCGCCCGCCTCTGGGACGACGGCGTGATCGACCCCCGCGACACCCGCCGTGTGCTCAGCCTCGCCCTCGACGCCTGCGCGAACGCCCCACTCGGCGATCTGGCGGCCCCGGTCTACCGGATGTGACTCGGATTGGCTTCGGCTCGCATCCGATTCCGTGCACAACCAGCTGTGTCGAGAACCGGATGCGACTGCGCGGCACGTGGTGCCGACGTGGTGCGACACTCCTCTCGTGGCGGGTCACACGCTCTCCCAGGTCGACGTCTTCGGCAGCGGGCCCTGCTCGGGCAATCCGGTGGCGGTCGTGCTCGACGCCGAGGGGCTCTCCGGGGAGGAGATGCAGCGGTTCGCGCGCTGGACGAACCTGTCGGAGACGACCTTCGTGCTGCCGCCGAGCGGTTCGGAGGCCGACTACCGGGTGCGCATCTTCACGCCGATCCTGGAGCTGCCGTTCGCCGGCCATCCGACGCTCGGCTCCTGTCACGCCTGGCTCGAGGCTGGAGGAGAGGCGCGCGACTCGGCGGAGATCGTCCAGGAGTGCTGTGCCGGCCTGGTGCGGATCCGCCGCGACGAGGATCGACTGGACTTTGCCGCGCCGCCGCTGCTGCGCTCCGGTCCCGCCTCCGAGGAGGAGGCGGCGAAGATCGCCGCCGCACTCGACCTCGATCCGGCCGAGATGCTCGCGGCCGAGTGGGTCGACAACGGTCCCGGCTGGATCGCGGTCCTGCTCGAGAGCGCCGAGCGGGTGCTGGGGGTTCGGCCCCGGCAGCTCGACTTCGACCTCGGCGTCGTCGGCTTCCACCCGGAGGGCTCGGAGGCGGCGATTGAGGTCCGGGCCTTCTTCCCAATCGACGGCGTCGCCACCGAGGATCCCGTCACCGGCAGCCTCAACGCCTCGGTCGCCCGGTGGCTGCTCGGCAACGGTCGCCTCGACGCCCCCTACGTCGCCACCCAGGGCAGCGCGGTCGGTCGCGCCGGCCGCGTCCACGTCGACCGGGACGACGAGGGGACGATCTGGGTCGGCGGCCGGACCGAGACGGTCGTCCAGGGCGAACTGAGGATTCAATGACGCCGAGAGGCCCAATCGTCTCCCTGCTTGCAGTGCTCGGAGTGGCCTGGCTCTCCGCGCTGATTGGTTGCGGAGGCAGTGAAGAGCAACTGACGAAAGCGCAGTTCCTCGAGCGGGGAGACGCGATCTGCAGGCAGGCGGGGGCTGAACAAGTGGAGCTCGCCGGCCATTACAAAAAGGGACAGGTCGCTCCCGGGGAATACGAAGCGGTGACCGCCGTCTTCGTGCCGCCGATGGAAAAGGAGCTGCGGAGGCTCCGGGCCCTGAACCCGCCGCAGGACGACGAGAAGGAGGTGGGTGCGATCCTCGAGGGGATCGAAAGTGGGGTGAAGGACGCGAAGCTCGACTACCTCGATCTGTTCGTCAGGGAAACGGACCCCTTCGCCGAAGCAAACGAGCTGGCGCGGAAGTACGGCCTCCAGGCCTGCGCCGAAAGCTCGTATGCGGTGATCAAGCCTCAGGGCTGACAACCCCGACGCCGGCACGTTCTGGATAGAAGGCAGGGCTTATCCAGTCCTGAGCCTGATCCGCGTTCAAAGGGAGAGACGAACAGCGATCAGCGAAAGGAAGGCGACGATGAAACGACTAGCGTTGAGGCCGAGCGTCCGTGCCCTCGCGAGGGCGTCGATTGGCGCGCTTGTGCTTGCGGCATTCGTCCTCGCCGGCAGCGGCTCGGCGGCCCAGCCGGGGTCGGCGAACTTGAAGATCACCAAGGGCGACAACCCGGATCCCGTGCGCGTCGGGACCGCACTGACCTACACGATCGGGGTCGAAGACCTCGGCCCTGAGCCCGCCACCGGGGTGACGGTGACCGACAACCTCCCCAGGAACGTCGACGTCGTCTCCGCCAACGGGCCTGCGGGCTCCTGCGCGGTGCAGGGAGGGAAGGTCACCTGCTCCTTCGGTGCGCTGAAACCGGTCGGCGTCGACTACGGCGGCACCCAGGTGACGGCGACGATCGTGGTCGTGCCCCGCGCCACCGGCACGATCCGCAACACGGCGACGGTCAAGGGCGACCAGAAGGACCCCGTCAGCGCCAACGACAAAGCCGTGGCCAGCACCCGCGTGATCGGCGTCGCGAGCTGCCGCGGCGTCCCGGCGACGCTCAGCGGGACCGCGGGCGCCGACGAATTGCTCGGCACGCCCGGCCCCGACGTGATCGTCGCCCTCGGCGGCAACGACCGCATCGTCGCGCGGGCGGGCCAGGACCTGATCTGCGCCGGTTCGGGCGGGGACTACGTGGGGGCCGGTACGGCGGCCGACAAGGTCTTCGGCGGAGCGGGACGCGACCGTCTGCTCGGTCGCGGTGGCCCCGACCTGCTGAAGGGGTCGGGCGGCAACGACGTGTTGAAGGGCGACCGGGGCTCGGATCGCCTCCGTGGCGGCGCCGGCTTCGACGTCTGCAGCGGCGGCCCCGGCGCCGACTCGATCCGCGGCTGCGAGCGCCAGCGCGGCTGAGCCCGGATCCACGACCAAACGAAAGGAGCGCCCGTCTCGGGACGGGCGCTCCTTCGAGATCGGCTGTGACGTATGCCTAGCCGACGTACATGATCGCGATCGCCATCGCGTCGTCGATCAGGTGGTGCCCTTCCGGCACGTTGTAGATGCCGTGCAGGCGGATCGTCTGTCCTTTGGTGAACGTTGCAACCGGGTTGCCTTTGCAGACGTTCATCGAAGAGACGTGTTTACGGCCGTCCGGGGTTTCGTAGCCGGGGCCGCCATAGCCCGCCACCGAGTTGCAGAGCAGCGATTCGCTGGCGGATTTGTTGGTCAGTTCGATGTTGACGCCGTGGTCGTGGATGTGACCGGCGGCGGCGATCAGTTTGCCGCCGAAGGTCGATTTCCAGTCGTAGTGGGTGTCGCTGAGGCCGATCGGCACTTCGATGTAGGAGTTCAGCGAGCACTGGGCGGCGTCCATCCAGACCGGGCGCAGCGGCGCGCGGCTGGTCGCGTCGGAACCGGTGGCGTACTTCCAGGTCATCCGGATTTTCACCGTTTTGCTGGTCGTTTCCCAGTTCATCAGGTCGAAGACCATGTTCCAGGTCTCGACGCTGTTGACCTTGTAGCCGTAGGGCAGTGATTCGAGGTCCACCGCGGTGCGCTCGTCGCCGGAGGCGAAGAAGCGTTCACCGAGCAGGCCCGGGCCTTTGCCGGCGCAGGTGACGTCGGACTTGCCGCTCGACTGGGCCGCGAACATCGCGTGGTGGAGCATCGGCCCTTGGCTGATCGTCGCCTTGGTGCCGTCCGTGTAGACGAGGTCCGGGGTGATGCCGATGATCGTGCAGCCGGTGCACGGCTTGGCGATGTTGTTGACGATCTGGTTGGTGATCATCCCCGCGTTTTCATGATCGTGCGGGTCGCCGTTGCCGGCCGGGATCGTGTACGGGCCGTAGTCGATCGTTTTCGTGGTGATGGTTGCGTTGGCCGTTGCCGGCAGGGCAAAGACCGCGAGGGCGCAGACGAGCAGCGCCATTCGCTTGATGGCTTGCATCTTGTTCTCCCCTTTTCTTGAGATCGGGCGCCTCCCGTGAGGAACCCATGAACGTTCAAAAATCCTAGAACGATGACTATTCATTCGTCAACCCGGGAGAGCCCACATTCCTCCATGTGGTGACAGAGGTCGCAACTTGACATGTGACTAATAAGGGCATGTATCCCTTCTCAGGGGGTAAAGTTTCGGCTTAGAAGCAGCGGAAAGTCCGTCCTGCGGTAGGTCTACGTTCCCGGCCCGTAAATGACAAGCGGCCGGGGGCGCTGCGCTAACAACGCTCCCCGGCCTCGCACCGAAAGGACTGGACCCTTCCGATGCTTAATGAAAACCCTAACCCGCTCCCGCCTGGGGGCGAGCGCGACTGGAAGACCCAACGCGCAGTTCTGACGCTCCTGTTGTTCTCGTATCCCCGGCCCCTCACCGGAAAGCTGCTCAAGGCCGAGATCGGCGACCCCGACGCGGTAGACGCCGCAGTGGTCGAACTTGCCCTGGTCGGCCTCCTCTGGGTCGAGGGAGGCGGTCTGCGCCCGACGATCGCAGCCCGGCACTTCGACTGGTTGGAGATGCAATGACGGTCGGCCAGCGGTTCGCCCGCAACCTCTTTGCCGCCCGTCGGCGAGCGGGGCTGACGCAGGCCCAGCTCGCGGAGTTGGCTGGGATGCACGGCACGGAGATATGTATCTACGAGCATGGCCAGCGTCTCCCCCGAATGGACACGTTCATGAAGCTCGCGGGCTCCCTAAAAGCTCCGGCGGGAGAGCTGCTGGACGGGATTGAATGGCTGCCCGATGGGACCAAGGGCAAGGGGGTGATGCGCGTCCGCTACTAGCAGTGGCCGGGGTCTGCCTACTTGCTCGGCGCTCTACGCCTGAGAAGGTGGCGGCTCGGAACTCTCCGAGTCGCCACCCCTCTCTGGATTACGGGCGCAACTACCCAGTTTTTGAAAGGGGTTGTCCGAAATGTGGTCCTGGCTGGCTAATATGCCCCTGCTGGCAGGGAGAGCCAGCGCCTCAGAACCGATGGAACCTCGCTACCAATCACTAGCGGTTGCCCTTGTGCCGCAGCCACGGCAGATGCCTCCGCCTGGTTTCGATAAAGGCGAGCTTCAGCGGATCTTTTCGGACGTAATCCGCCAGCATCCATACCAAGCGTTCGAGTTCATCTTTGACGGCCGGGGCGCGCAGTTCAGCAATGGAGAAGACGACGTCGTCGAGCTTCGCCCCGCTCTGTTCCAGATTCAAATGCAGATGGGCGGCCCGGAAGTTCTGCCCGTGGCGTCCGCGGTAGAAAAATTTGAGCGAATCTTCAAGATCGCTTCCGAACGTCTGCAGGTTGAGGGATTTCTCCAGTGCGCCGTTCAGATCGTTGCCAACATTGATGCTCCTGGTGGAGACGCCCAAAGTTTTGTGGCCGACCATCTCCTGAAGGATGGAGAGCAGGCGGCCGTGCTCGGCCCGGAGTTCTTTGGCGGGGGCGTCAGGTTTCGGCGCATCCGTCCCAATGAGGGCGAGGACAACTTGAGCATCGAGCCGAACATCCAAGACGATTCTCTAGTATTCCTTGAATACCAGATCAATCATCGAGCAATTCATGCGCCCTTGGCGCTTGCAGATGCGGTGACCTGGACCAATGACGGATTCGAGCTTCTGACCGGCCCAACCATCGAGCTACTATCTCGCTAAGGAGAATGGCAATGGCTATCGCAGAAAAGACGCTAAGCCGAACCGGCCAGAATGCCGTTTGGCCAGTTGGTTTGCCGACTGAAACGGATGGCAGCCGTCACTGGTTCGGGCGGCGGTATTCGCTCCTCAAGGACGCTTGGAATACGCAAAGCAAGGTGGCCCGGATGCTGCTTGCACCCCCTCTCAGCCCTGCCGAGGATGTGGATGTGGCAGCGGTCACCAAGATCAGACACGATGAAGTGTCGCTGGAGCGGATAAGCCGTAATCCCGGACGAGTCGTCATTTCCCTTACCGACGCGCAGGCCGAGCAGATTAAGCGCGTCGTCGAGGACGAGTAGCTCGCCAGCGGCAGGGGAAGGGTCGTGCCCGCCATTGCGGGGGAGCTGCAAAGCTCGACCGAGGACGCCGTCAACTGCGGTGACCTAGTCGGGTTTTCTTGCGGCGATGGTCGGATTGACGCTGAAGAGACCGTCGAGGGAATCGTTGAAGATTTCGCGGGCGGGCTGTTGCCAACTGTGACGCTTCGGGTGACTCGCGAGCATCCACCAGGGCGCTTGGTAGGGCTCACCGGGCTTAAAGACGGAGGCATCGGCTACGACCATCCCCTTTTTGAAATGGAGGATTGGAAGGACCCGGTCTACCTTGCCGTTTTAACCCTTAGCGCTGCCTATCGCGGCTCCTATGTCGACCGCGACGGCGTTCCGCTCAGTCACATGCTCATGAAGGATGCTCTTTCGTTCTTGGCCGAGCGGGAAGGCGGAATCGTCCCATCAGTCCAAGCCGTGATCGCACGGAACAATCAACCCAGCCGCAACCTGGCCCGATTCTTCGGCTTTGAGATGATTCCTACCGCAGGCGATCTGCTGTACGTTCGCCCAAAAGGCCGCCCTATCGAGGAGAGATGACGAAACGACGTGCCAAAGACGATGCAGCCTCGCTGGCTAAGCGTGGCCGAAGGAGCCGCGACGTAGTTCTACGGGACTTCGAAAAGATCTCCGGCCCGCTGCGGGGCCAGAACCGGGACCCGAAACCCAAGGCTTAGGCAGGCGCTCCGGTCCTCTTCACAGGGCCGCGCGCTCGGCGAGCTGGAGAAACATTGCCCGGTCGTCTTCGCGGCGGTTGTAGCGCCAGGTGTACTCGTTGAGGTAGCCCTGTAGCCACTTGCGGGAGACAGCGTGGTAGGTGCCGGCGATCCCGCGCTTCAGGTTCCCAAAGAACCCCTCGATCGTATTGGTGTGCACGTCGCCTTCGACGTAGATTTTCTCCGCGTGGCGGATGCGGCGATGGGCAGCGAAGTGCTGGTCAAGCTTGCGGTAGCCGACCCACTCGTCGGTGAAGACCATCGAAGACGGCAAGACGAACTGCTCCACGATCGATCGCACCGGCAATTGCTCGCGGTTCTCAGCCAGAGTCGCGTGAATGCGCCCGCCGCGCTCGACCATGCCGACGACCGTCGTCTTCTTTTCTTTCGCCCACTTGACCGCCTGCTGCCGGGTCATCGGCCCGTCGCTGGCCCGGGGCTTGCCGCCCATCGCAGTCTCATCGACCTCTACTTCGCCTGACAGCGGCTCGCCGTCTGACTCGTCCATGAGCTGGTTGCGGATCTTGTTCAGCATTCGCCACGCGGTCTTGTAGGTGACGCCCAGCTCGCGCTCGAGCTGCTTGCCGCTGATCCCGCAGCGCGTCTGACTGACAAGGAACATCGCGTAGAACCACAAGTGCAGCGAGGTCGAGGACTTGTGGAAAATCGTGTCGGCGGTCGGGTGCATGTGGTACCCGCAGTAATCGCAGTCCCACGCCGGTCGCCCGCTGACGCGATGGAACGGCCGATCTAGCTCGCACTTCGGGCAGAAGGCTTTCTTGCCCTCCGCGTCTACCGCGCAGCGCGTCCGCCACAACCACTGCAAGCACGCCTCATCGTCCGGGAACTCACGCATGAACTCCATGACTGAGTAGCGGGAATCTGAGGACTTGGCGCGGACTGGATTCGTGCGTGAGGCAGGTGGCATGTCCGCTATTCAAGCAAAATTCTTACCCCCTGTCAAGGGATACTTGCCCTAATAAGTCACCTATAATCCTCGCAATGGACGAGGTCTTCAAGGCGCTGGCGGATCCGACCCGCCGCGAGCTGCTCGACCGGCTCTTCGAGCGGGACGGGCAGTCGCTGAGCGCCTTGGAAGCGGATCTGCCGATGTCCCGCTTCGGCGTGATGAAGCACCTGCGGGTGCTCGAGGAGGCGGGACTGGTGACGACGAGGCGGCGCGGCCGCGAGAAGCTGCACTTCCTCAACCCCGTCCCGATCAGGCTCATCCACGACCGCTGGGTGGGCAAGTACGCGGAGCCCTGGGCCTCGGCGCTCAGCGAGCTGAAGCGAGACATCGAGAACAGCGAAAACGAGGAGGACGAACGATGACCGAGGACCAGGCCTACGCCGTGGTCGGCGGGCGCGGCAGCATGACCGTGTTCGAGATCTACGTCAAGACGACGCCGGAGCGCCTCTGGCAGGCGATCACCAGCGAGGACATGCGCAAGCGCTACAGCTTCGGGGTGGGGACGGTCTCCGACTGGACCGAGGGCTCCGAGTACAAGTCCGCGGTACCGGGGGTGATCGACATCGCCAGCGGCGAGAACCTCGAGGTCGAACGGCCGCGGCGGCTGGTGCAGAGCTTCACCGCGCTCTGGAGCGACCAGGTGAAGGGCGAAGGCACCTCGCGCGTCACCTGGGAGATCGAGCCGGTCGGCAGCTCCTGCCGGCTGCGGGTCACCCACGACCAACTGGGCGAGGACGCCAACAACGAACTGTACGGCGGCTGGCCGATGATCCTCTCCGGCCTGAAGACTTTGCTGGAGACCGGCGAGGACCTCGACACGCCGGGCTCGCTGCGCTACTCGGGCGCGGCGGGCGCCTGATCCAGCTCCGCCGCCAGTCCCTCGATGCGGGCGATCTCGCCGCGGGTCGCCCGCAGTCCATCGTCACCACGACGTCGGCCCATTCGGCGTCCTCGGGTGGTGAGGCGGCGGGGGCGGCGGTCGCCGATCTCGATCCCGACCCCCGACGAGGCGGCAGACGCGGTGCTCCCGCACGGGCGGGGGAGACTGTCCCCGCGGCGGCTCAGGGCGCGATCGCGACGATTTCCGGCGCCGGCGGCTGAGGCGCCGGCGCCGGCGGGTCTGGATCTGGGCCCGGCGGCCCCGGTGGACCTGGATCGGGGCTCGGCGCCGGCGGCTTCGGGTCCGGCCGCGGCGGCGGTGGATAGGGCGTCTCGATTCGTGGCTCCATGACCTCCGCCTACCCGCATTCGAACTGCATCAAATTTTGGCTGTCCGAAGCTAGCGCAGTCTCGCGAACGGGTCAGCAGTCGGGGCCAGCCGCTTGCGGGCGGCGCGCACGCGCTGCAGGAGCCGGTCCCGTTTCAGGGCCGGTCCGATCTCGGGGCCGTGGACCTGCTGGGGGGTTGGAGTGACGTCTTTGCTGACAGGGGCGGACTGGGCATTCATTTTCTGCTCCTCCGGCTTTCGAGAAGTTGGCATTCCTTCGCCTTCGACCTCTCCCGATCTCGGTGCGATGCCGGGACAAGCGAGCGGTTCGACCCGACACGAGCAGCTCTGCGACCGCTGTGCCAGTCGTTCGATTACCCACTGCCAACGTTATGAAACGCTCGTTTGAACCAAAAGTCAGTCGGGAAACAAATGGCAGGAGCCAGTCCGATGGAAAACGCCGGTTTCCAACATCGAGCCTTGGTCTACGAGGGTGCCGACGAGTATCTCGCCGGGACGATCCCCTTCCTCTGGGCCGCACTGGAAGCCGAGGAACCGGCTTTGGTCGCGGTCTGCGGGACCCGGGCCGAGATGCTCAGGGCCGAGCTGGGCGGCGACGCACGATGGGTGCATTTCGTGACGATGGAGGAGGTTGGCCGCAATCCCGCTTCGATCATCTCGTTTTGGCGCAACTTCGTCGATGAGAACGTCGGCGGGCCGGTTCGGGGAATCGGCGAACCGGCCTGGCACGGCCGCAGCTCGGCTGCGCTGGAAGAGTGTCACCGCCACGAGACCCTGCTCAACCTCGCTTTTGCCGAAGAGCCGGTCTTCTCGCTGCTCTGCCCCTACGACGCTGGTTCGCTTCCAGCTGACGTGCTCGAACGTGTTGCCATCTCCCATCGCCACGTCGAGAGCGAGGGCAAGGCCGGAGAGAGCGTCGAGTTCGATCCCAACCCCGACTTCCTCGCCGGCGAGCTGCCGGCGCCGAGCCCGATGCCGGAGGCGTTCCGCTTCGGGCTGACCGAGCTGACGGAGGTGCGGGAGCGGGTCGCGCGCGCCGCGCGGTGGGCGGGGTTGGGCTCGCGAGGGGTCGCCGACCTCGTCCTCGCGGCCAGCGAGCTCGCCGCCAACAGCGTCATGCATGGCGGCGGCACCGGGGCCCTGCGGCTCTGGCGCGACAACGACACTCTGCTGACCGAGGTCGAGGACCGCGGTCGGATCGAGGAGCCCCTCGTCGGGCGGTTGCGGCCGGAACTCACCCAGGAGGGAGGTCGGGGCCTCTGGCTGGCCAACCAGCTCTGCGATTTGGTCCAGATCCGCTCCGGCGAGAGCGGAACGGTGGTGCGGCTGCACCTACAGGTGGGTGGGCGCGCGGCTGGAGACGAACCTCTCCCCACGCCGATGGATTCGAAGTCCGCGCCCTCGAGGGCTTGAAAGTCGCCGCGCTCAGGCGGGCTCGGCGCGGCGCCGGGCCTCAACCAGTGGCGGCGAGCGGCTTGTCGATCTCATAGCCGAACTCCATGAGAGCCTCGCCCATCGTCTCGTGCATCGCCCTCTGCTCGGCCGGGCTGAGGTGGTCGCGCCAGCCGCCCGGGCGCGCCTGACGGATGAAACGTCGGCGGCCACGAGCGGCGCGCGGCTGCTTCTCGAAGCGATGGCCTTCGACCGCCTCGGGCACTCTCTCGGGGTCGATGCCGACGATCTCGCAGACCCGCCGCACGCACCGCTCGGTCCCGCCCCGCAGTTCCTCGTAGCGGATCAGGATCCGGTCGCCCTCGGTGCGCGAGTCGTAGGCCGCCTTGACCGCGCGGCTGCGGTAGGCCCAGACCGCCGAGAGCCACTTGATCAGCGGGATGCGCCCCTCCTTGGTGACCGGGAAGGCGCCGCCCGGGATCGCCCAGGAGCCGTCGCTGTAGGCGTCGAGCCAGGAATCGACGACGTCGCGGCCGTCGCGCAGGAGGAAGATCACCTTCGACCGCGGAAACAGCTCGGCCAACAGCGGCGCCACGTGCGAGCCCGGCTCCTTGACGACGAAGGCCGCCGCCCGCGCCGGGTCCTCGACGCCGGCGTCGGCCGCCTGCGCCTCGAAGCGCGCCGCGATCAGCTGCCGCAGCGGCTCCCACCACGCCTCCCGATGGCGCTCGGCGAAGAAGTACCCCGGCTCCTCGGCCTTGAGATCGAGCAGGGTGTTGAGCTCGGGCGGGTTGTCGCAGGCGGCCCAGGCGAGCGGGATCGGCCGCCAGACACCGAGGTGGTGTCCGAGGTGGGGGTCGTCGACCGGCACGACCCCGTCGAGGTCGGAGAGCATCTTCAGCAGCCACGTGCTGCCACTGCGGGACGATCCGAAGATCCAGGCAAGCCTGCTCTCCTGCATGTTGGAAGGACGGTACCCCCACCTCTCGGAGGTCAAAACCTCAGGAGCCCCTCCGAAAGAGCTCGGAAAACGTGGGGCACTCGGCCTCCTATGAACGGTCCGAGGGTCCTCGGGCCCTCACTCGCCGAGCCCCTTTTCCTCGGCCGCCTTGTAGGCGATCTGCAGAAAGTCGGAGATCGCCAGCGCCGCGAACATCGAGGCGACGAAGCGGGTCGCGCGGGGGGCGAAGAGCAGTCCCACCGAGAAGGCGGCGATCACCCAGAGGCCAAGGCAGAAGGGGCAGACGAGGAGCTCGCCGATCGCCTTGCGGACGCCGGTCCCGCGTGAGCTCTCCTCGAACTCGGCCGGGCCGCCCTTGCCTTCGAGCTCGGTGAAGGGCGCCCGCAGCGGACTCGTCACCTTGTCCTTGGAGAGCAGCCGGCTGACTTTGTGCGAGGCGGCGCCGACCAGCAGCAACTGTTCGGCCGGGACCCGCTCCGGCAGCTCCCGCTCCTGCCGCTTCGCCACCGCCAGCGCCGCCGCGATCAGCGAACCGAAGACGCCCATGAAGCCGAGGTAGGCGAGAAACGGCGGCCGTTTCTCCGGCGGCGCGTAGCCCTCGGCCGGATTCGGCACCTTGCCGATGCTCTCGGCGGCGCCGCTGAGCTTGCTTTCGCTCATCGTCCCCTCCTACCCAGCGCGGCGGAGGTTCCAACCTCGCGACGATCGCGGCGACCCTCCGCGGTGGCGGCGGTTTTTCGTCGACGTTGCGCCGCCTTGTCCGCGACGTTAGGATCGCGCCGTTGCTTCGGGGCCAGGAACCATTGCATCGCTTGCAGGAAGGGCACGGGATTCGGCCGTAGGCCGATTTGCGGACCTTGACGAGACGAATCAAAATCCCCCGTTGCTGACCATGTCCGTATACCTCGAGAGAGATCGACGATGATGCAGCGCTTCAAAATCGACACCCGCGACCTGCGACCGGGAACGCGCGACGTCCAGATCGAAGGCGAGCTCGACCTCGCGGTCGCCGGCCAGCTCGACGAGGTCCTCGTCGCCGCCGTCGAGGAGTGCAACCAGGTGCTCGTCGGCCTCGAGCGCTGCAGCTTCATCGACTCCTCCGGGATTGCGGTCATCCTCCGCGCCCACAGCCGGATGGAGGAGATGGGCAATCGGCTGGTCGTTTACGCCCCGACCGACCAGGTGCTGCGCGTGCTCTCGATGACCGGGCTCCTTGGCAATGGCCTCGTCTTCGACAGCGCCGAGGACGCCCTTGCGGCGCTCGACGGCGCCGGCAGAGACGCCTAGATCCAGCGCCAGCTGACGCCGGCAGCCTATGCCTGCTTCTCGACGAAGCCGATCGGTGCCAGCCGCGCCTCGGCCAGAGCCGATCAGCCGAAGCGCGGCTCGAGTCGCCGGAACGTGCGCCACCAGCCGCGATCGAGTGTCGCGTGCTCGACCGCCTGCAGCAGCGAGCCGTCGTCGTCGTGCAGCTCGTAGCTGACGACTGGCGGCTCGGCCACGGTACTTACGGCGACGATGCGGGCCATCATCAGATAAGGGGGGCAGCTCAGCCAAACCTCGCCGGGCTTTGGAATGACTGTTACGTTCGGTGCTGCCATGGGCTTTCGCTACCCAAGGCTTCGACGCGAAAACTGCAACTCATCCCCGAGCTTTGGGGGAATTGGCTATTGCGTGTGCCCGACCCGCCCCCAACTCGGCGTGGCGCACAACCTCCAACAGGTCTAGGCACCTGCTCCCCGCGGGCGGGAGTCACGAGACGAGGTCGACAACTTCGCGCTCGATCTTCAGTCGCCGCTTCGCGGTAATGCGGCCGTTGCTCGAAGTCGGCGGCTTGATCGTCACCCCGTCGCGGTAGCGGTCGAGCACCCGCGGGTCGATGTAGGAGGCGCGGCAGACGGCGGGGGTGTTGCCGAGCGCCTCGGAGACGCGGTCGACGGCGCGCCTGATCGCCCGCTTCGCCGCGGCTTCCGAGCGCGGCGGCTCCTCGCGGGCCAGCTCGGCCGCCGCCAGCACCGTTCCGTGCCAGGTGCGGAAGCTCTTGGCGGTGAACTGCTCGCCGATCTTCTCGTGGATGTACTCGTTGATCTCCTCGGAGCGGACGTCGCGCCACTCCTTGCCCTCGCGGTAGGCGAGCAGGTCTTCGGGGCCGCCGCGGCGCCGGTGCATGGCCTCGAGCGCCCGCCGCGCCGCCGCGTCGCGGATCGACTGCACACGGCGCTGGCCGCTCTTGGCGGGGAAGTCGAAGACGACCTCGGTCTTGGCGATCGTGACGTGCTCGCGGCGCACGGTGGCGAGCCCGAAGCTCTCGTTCTTCTCCGCGTAGACCTCGCTGCCGACGCGGAAGAAGCCGAGGTCGAGGAGACGGACGGCGCAGGCCAGCGCTCGCTCCCGTGGCATTCCCTGGCGGCGCAGGTCGACGGTGACGGCGCGGCGCAGCTTCGGCAGCTTCAGTGCGAATTCGCGCACCAGCTCGAACTTCCGTTCCGCCTGCCGTTCCCGCCAGCGCTCGTGGTAGAGGTACTGCTTGCGCCCGGCTTCGTCGCAGCCGGTGGCCTGGATGTGGCCGAAGGGGTCGGGGCAGATCCAGACCTCCTTCCAGGCGGGCGGGATCGCCAGCTGACGAATCCGCTCCAGCGTCTCCTCGTCCTCGATCTTCGTCCCGTCCATGTCCTCGAAGGAGAAGCCGCGGCCGCGGCGGGTGCGCCTGATCCCCGGCGCCGCGCAGTCGGCTCGGCGCAGGCGGCGGCGGGGTGGCGCGGAGGTGGCGCTCACCGCGCCGCGTCCCGCAGGGCGCTCGCGACCTCTTCGAGGTCGGCGACGAAGCCGGCGAGCTCCGCCCGGCGCTCGTCGTGGTCGCGCAAACGCAGGATCGCCGACGGATGGATCGTCACCAGGGATGCCTCGGCGCTCGACATGGCCGGCAGGTACCCGAGGCGGGCCGTGCCCGAACTGCATCGACCGCGACAACCGTCGGGGAACCGCCACAGACCACGCGCCAGACGTGCGCCGTAACCAGTAGGCCGCTCCGGGGCTCGCCTGGAGGCAGCTCCGTCAAGTCCTCTTTTCCTTCCAATCGGCCTCTCGTGCCGACTACCCGAATCCGTACCATCCGAGCCGCAGATGCCAGAACCCGTCAAGCGCAACCAGCGCTACATGCCTGGGCTGGACGGGCTGCGCGCGATCGCCGTCCTCGCCGTCATCGTCTTCCACCTCGGTTTCGACTGGGCGCCCGGCGGCCTGCTCGGGGTCGGCATCTTCTTCACCCTCTCGGGCTACCTGATCACCGACATCCTCCTGTCGCAGCTCTCCCAGCGCGGCCGCATCGACTTCCTCCGCTTCTGGGGAGCCCGCGCCCGCCGCCTGCTGCCGGCCCTGTTCGTGATGCTGGCGATCGTCTCCGCCTGGGTGACGGTCTTCGGCCCCGCCCAACCCATGCAGTTCCGGGAGGCGGTCGTCTCCTCGGTCTTCTACGTCAACAACTGGGAGCAGATCTTCGCCAACGTCTCCTACTTCGCCCGATTCGCGCCGGAAGGCCCGCTCAACCACCTCTGGTCGCTCTCGGTCGAGGAGCAGTTCTACATCTTCTGGCCGTTCCTGCTTCTGCTCGGCGTCAAGCTCGTCCACGAGCGGCCGCTGCCCTCCGGCGTCCGCCCGCGCCTCGCCCTGCTGGCGATCGTCTTCGCCCTCGTCTCCTCGATCGAGATGGCGATCCTCTACCACCCGAGCCTCGACCCCTCGCGGATCTACTACGGCACCGACACCCGCGCCGGCGGCCTCCTCTTCGGCGCCGCCCTGGCGATGGTCTGGCCGAGCCGCCGCCTCAGCCGCCGCATCGCCCCGCAGGCGCGCAACACCCTCGACGGCCTCGGCGTCCTCGGCCTGCTGGTCATCGCCCTGATGATCTGGCAGGTCGGCGAGTTCGACCGCTTCCTCTACCAGGGCGGCTTCATCGTCCTCTCGCTGGCGACGGTGATGGTGCTGATGCCGCTCGCCCACCCGGCCTGCCGCCTCGGCAACGTGCTCGGGGTGCTGCCGCTGCGCTGGGTCGGCGTCCGCTCCTACGGCATCTACCTCTGGCAGACGCCGATCATCGTCCTCACCGGCCCCGACAGCCGCCCGCCCGAAGGCCTGTTCGGCAAAGCCCTGCAGGTGGCGGCGATCTTCGCCGTCGCCGGCCTCTCCTGGCACTTCGTCGAGGAGCCGATCCGCCACGGCGCGATCGGCCGCTTCTTCGCCCGCCGCCGCGCGGTCGGCTGGAAATGGGAGAGCTTCGCGCCGCCGATGCGCGTGGCGATCGTCGGCACCGGCCTGATTCTCGTCATCGCCGCCGCCGGCATGGCGGGACTCAACTCGTCCTCCGCCGAAGGCAACGACGTCCGGGTCGAGGAAGCGCGGGCCGCCGGCACCTCGAAGCCGCCGCCGCTGACCAAGGCCCAGGCCGAAGACTCGACCAGATCGAAGTGCAAAGCGGTCGTCCACATCGGCGACTCGACCTCCGAGGGCCTCGACAACCCCGAATACCTGCCCAACGAACTCGAGCGGATCCCCAACCGCTATGCCGAAGTCGGGGTCAAAGAGACCCATATGGAGGTGCAGGGGGCGCGCTCGATCGAAGAGCGCTTCGAAGGCGAACCGAACGCCCAGGAAGTCGCCGCCGCCTGGAAGGCCGAAGGCTTCAAAGGCTGCTGGGTCCTCGCCCTCGGGACCAACGAGGCCGCCGACGTCGCCGCCGGCTCCAACGTCGGCCTGCGCGAACGGATCGAAAAGATGATGGCGATCATCGGCGACGAACCGGTGCTCTGGGTCAACGTCCGCTCGTTGGTTCCGCCCGGCGACCCGTACTCGAAGGCAGGCATGGTCGAATGGGACGAAGAGCTCGAACGCGCCTGCGACGGCTACCCCAACATGCGCGTCTACGACTGGGCCTCAGACGTCAAAGACGAGTGGTTCATCGAAGACGGCATCCACTTCACTTCGCCCGGCTACGCCGCCCGGGCCCAGCTGATCGCCCAGGCGCTCGCCCACGCCTTCCCCGAAAAAGGCGAAACCGAAGGTGGCTCCGATCGCTGCGTGGTCAGCTGATTCTCCGGATTCGGTCGGGCGACCCCTCGCGCTCGCCCGATTGGTCGACTAAGGTCCGAGCCATGGATATCGACGAGGAGCTTCTCAAAGTCGTTGCCGCCGGCCTCACCCGAGGGCAGGGTGCGTTCAGCGAGGAAGAACTTGCCGCCGCATACCAAGAGGTTTTCGCGAACCGGATCGCGGGGGCATTGGTGGAACTGCTGCTCGAGGGCCAGTTGGCGCTGCGGGTGAACGACAAGGAAGAAGTTCAATACATCGGAGTCGAGTTGGCCGACCGCAAGCTCAAAGACGCGGAGATCGCCGCCGCGGTGGAAGCGTTCATCTCTTCGACGCGACCGCCCAAAGAGAGTTGAGCGCCTTCAACTCGTGACGATCTCGACCGGCTCGAGCGCGTCGGCCGGGTCGAAGCCCATGATTCGCCCGTAAAAGTAGAGCTCGGCCTCGAAGCAGCGGATGTTCGTCTCCGCCTTGCGGAAGCCGTGCTGCTCGCCCGCGAAGGCGAGGTAGGCGTGAGGGACGCCGTTGCGCCCCAGCGCCGCCGCCATCGTTTCGGCCTGGTTGGGCGGGACGATCTTGTCCTCGAGCCCCTGCAGCAGGATCACCGGCGAGCGCAACTGCTCGACGTGGTGGAGCGGCGAGCGCTCGCGGTAGAGGTCGGCCTGCTCGGGATAGGGGCCGATCAGGCGATCGAGGTAGCGCGACTCGAACTTGTGGGTGTCCTCGGCGAGCGCTGCCGCGTCGGCGACGCCGAAGTAGCTGGCGCCGGCGGCGAAGGCGTCGTGGAAGGTGAGCGCGCAGAGGGTGGCGTAGCCACCGGCCGAGCCGCCGCGGATCGCCAGCCGCCCCCGGTCCGCCTCGCCCTGCTGCGCCAGGTAAAGCGCGGCGTTGACGCAGTCTTCGTTGTCGACGACGCCCCAGGTGCCGCGCAGCTTGTTGCGGTACTCGCGCCCGTAGCCGCTGGAGCCGCGGTAGTTGACGTCGACGACGCCGATCCCGCGGCTGGTCCAGTACAGGAACTCCGGGTCGAGCGCCGGCGTCGCGTGCGAGGTCGGCCCGCCGTGGCTCTCGACGATCAGCGGCGGCAGCTCCCCCTCCGGCGCCTCGAACTCCGGGTTGGTCGGCGGGTAGTAGAAGCCGTAGGCGACCTCGCCGTCGCCCTCCCCGGTCGGGAACTCGACCGGCCGCGGGCGGGAGACGTAGGCCGGGTCGACCGCCTCCTCGCCGGCGGTCCGCACGACCTCGGTCTCGCGGCTCTCGGTGTCGTAGACCACGACCGCCGTCTCGCTCTCCGGGCTCGCCGCGGCGAAGGCGACCTTGCCGCCGCGCGCCGCCAGCACCGGGTAGCCGAAGGAAGTGAAGGGCAGGCCGAGGTCGGTCGCTTCCCAGCCGTCGGGCTCGAGCAGGAACAGCCGTTCTTCGCCCGCCTTGCAGCGCACGCAGGCGATCGCCCCGCTCGCGAGGAAGGCGAAGGTGGCGCCGCCGAACAGCCACTGCGGGTGCGCGTAGTCGGCCTCCTCCTCGGTCAGCTGCACCAGCGCGCCCTCCTCGCCGCTCAGCTCGGTCCCCGGCTCGCGGGCGCGGTAGAGGTTCCACCAGCCGTCGCGGTCGGAGGCGAAGTGGAGCCGCCCGCCCGGTCCCCACTCGGGCTGGAAGATCGACTCGTCCGGCCCGCCGGCGATCAGCCGCTCCTCGCCGCTGTCCGCCAGCGGCGCCACCCACAGCTCGGTCCCGTCCCAGGGCATGTTCGGGTGGTCCCAGCAGGTCCAGGCGAGCCATTCGCCGTCGGGGCTGATCCGCGGGGAGGAGTAGAAGTCGCGCCCGCTCGCCAGCACCTGCGGCTCGCCGCCGCCGTCGATCGCCAGCGAGACGACCTCGTTCACCGGTTCGGGCTCGGCATCGCGTTCGCGCACGCAGACGACGGTGCGCCCGTCCGGCGAGGGGTGCATGTCGGCGTAGCGCAGTGCCCCCGGCTGCGGCGGCTCGGGCGAGATCGCCACCGGCTCGGAGCCGATTTGCAGCCGGTGGAGCCGCTGGTCGGAGAAGTCGACGAAGAGGACGAGGTCGGGCTCGACCAGGCACCAGGCGCCGCCGCCGTACTCGTGCACGCGGGTGCGCACGTTGGTGTCCGCCGGCGTCACCGCGTCCGGGGCGCCGCCGGGCGCCTGCCGCATCAGCACCACGCGGCCGCCCTCGTCCGGCCGCCCTTCCGCCCACCAGACGGCGCCGTCCGCGGCAATCGCGGGCGCCCCCAGCCGTCGTCCCCCGCGCGCCAGGCTCGCCGCGTCGATCGGCGAGCGCCAGGAGCCGTAGGGGGCGACGGTGGGCATCGCTACTCCTCTACCTCGACCTCGCGCAGTCGATGCGTGTCGACGTCGTAGACGAAGCCGCGGACCACGTCGCGGTGGGGGAGGAAGGGGGAGGAGCGGACGCGGCGGATCGACTGTCGCACGTCCGCCTCGACGTCGCCGAAGGACTCGATCGCGAAGCTGGGAGCGATCCCGGTCGTCTCCTGCAGCTCCATGCGGAAGCCGTCGTCGGTGATCTTCTGCATGCCGCAGTCGGTGTGGTGGATCAGCATCACCTCGCGCGTCCCCAGCCGCCGCTGGGAGATCGCCAGCGAGCGGATCACGTCGTCGGTGATGATGCCGCCGGCGTTGCGCAGCACGTGCGCCTCGCCGTGCCCCAGGCCGAGCGCGGCGAAGACGTCGAGCCGCGAGTCCATGCAGGTGACGACCGCCAGGTGCCGCTGCGGTTCGACGTCGAGGTGCCGATCCGCGAGCCCGGCGGCGAAGTTGCGGTTGTTCTCGAACAGCTGGTCGATGGTGTCCATGGCGGAGCAGCCTAGATGGTTCGCCCACCGTCGCCGAAGCACGGTTTCTCGCTTTCCTCCCCGGGTATCCGCCCTGCAGACGACCAGCTGGATTTAGAAGGGAGAGGAACACCCATGGAGACCGGAAGCCTCGACAAGGGAATCTTCAGCGGCGAGCGCTCCGGCACCCGCGAAGAGATCGTCGCGCTGCTGACCAAGGCCTACTGGATGGAGATCGAGACGGTGATGAGCTACCTCGCCGCCTCCACCAACCTCGACGGCGTCCGCGCCCAGGAGATCCGCGAGTCCCTCGCCGAGGACGTCGAAGAGGAGCTCGGCCACGCGAAGGAGTTCGCCAACCGGATCAAGGAGCTCTACGGCGTCGTCCCCGGCTCGGAGGAGTTCAGCTCCGAACAGAGCTTCCTGCAGCCGCCCGAGCACCAGACCGACGTCGTCGCCGTGATCCGCGGCGTGATCAAGGCCGAGACCGGCGCGATCGAGCACTACACCCGGATCGTCGAGGAGACCGAGGGCGTCGACCCGGTCACCCAGGACATGGTGATCGCGATCCTCCGCGACGAGCAGGGCCACCGCCGCCTCTTCGAGGGCTTCCTGCGCGAGTACGAATTCGAGGGCAAGGCGTAGGAGCGTTTCGGCGTCGGTCGCCTAGGCTGCCGTCGAGATGGCCGACGTCAACGACCTGGAGATCCGCGCCGCCACCGAAGCGGACGCCGAAGTCCTCTTCGACCTGATCCTCGAGCTCGCCGCCTACGAGAAACTGAGCGACGCCGTCAGCGGCGACGCCGGGGTGCTGTGCCGCTCGCTGTTCGAGGACAAGGCGGCCGAGGCGCTGCTGCTCGAGACCTCGGACGGGACCGCGGTCGGCTACGCGATCTTCTTCACCACCTTCTCGACCTTCGAGTGCCGCTCGGGGATCTGGCTGGAGGACGTCTACGTGCGACCCGAGCACCGCCGCGGCGGCATCGGTCGGGCGGTGATGGAGCACCTCGCCCAACTGGCCCAGGAGCGCGGCCACGTCCGCCTCGAATGGGTGGCTCTCGACTGGAACGAACCGGCGCTCAACTTCTACGCGGGGCTTGGCGCTCGACGTCTCGATGATTGGGTGATTCATCGCCTCGAGCGCGACGGGATCAAGCAGCTGGCCGAAGCGTGAGGAAGGCGCTAGACGCGCCCGTAATATTCTGCGATCACCCGAGCCCTTATCGCCTCCTTCTCGGCAGGCTTTAGAACCGGGCTGGCGTCGATTTCCGTGAGTCTTTCCCGGAGTTCGATCTCCGGACCCTTGGGCTCGGGGGGTACGGGTATTGGTCGCCGGGGCTGGCCATGGCGCTTGGCCAGTTCTTCTTCGAACCACTGCTGGGCGGAGGCATCCGACCAATTGATGTTGCCGCTGACCATGTCGATCTTGACCTTGCCGCGAAGCGTCCCCCACGGCAGGGTCAGGCTCAGCAGCCATGCCTTGTCCTTATCGGAGAGTTCCTGAAGCCTCATATGCGTTCCTTCCTCGCAGCATCGTCAAATGACCCTCTCATACGGGAACTTTTGGGTCAATCAGGGGTACGTGAGGCATTTGCGCGACTGAGCAACAGCTCGCGCTCGCGCTCGTTCCCGGTCAGCGCGGCGGCACGGCGGAACTCGGCGGCTGCCTCGTCCGGGCGGCCTGCTTTCTCCAGGAGGTCCCCGCGGACGCTGGGGAGGAGGTGGTAGTCGCAGAGGGACTTCTCGTCGCTGATCTCGTCGAGAAGGGCTAGGCCGGCCTCGGGGCCGAAGGCCATGCCCAGCGCCACCGCTCGGTTCAGCTCGACGATGGGGGAGGGCTGGATCTGGGCCAGGGCGTCGTAGAGGGCGGCGATCTTCACCCAGTCGGTTTCCTCGGCCCGGATCGCGCGGGCGTGGCAGGCGGCGATCGCGGCCTGAAGGCCGTAGGGGCCGAGGGGACGGGGGAGTCCTTCGGCTCGCTCCAGCGCTCGCCGACCGCGGACGATCAGCAGGGGGTCCCAGCGACCGCGATCCTGGTCGAGCAGCAGCACCGGCTCGCCCTCGGGGCCGAGCCGCGCGCCGAGCCGCGAGGCCTGGATCTCCAGCAGCGCGACCAGCCCGTGCGCCTCCGGCTCGGCCGGCACCAGCTCGGCCAGGATCCGCCCCAGCCGCAGCGCCTCCTCGCAGAGGTCGCGCCGCACCCACTCGGCGCCGCCGCTCGCCGCGTAGCCCTCGTTGAAGACGAGGTAGACGACTTCGAGCACCGAGGGCAGGCGCTCGTCCAGCTCCGCCCCCCGCGGCACCGCGAACGGCGCCTTGGCCTCGCGCAGGGTCCGCTTCGCCCGCACCAGCCGCTGCGCGATCGTCGCCTCGCCGACCAGGAAGGCGCGGGCGATCTCCGCCGTCGTCAGTCCGCCGAGCAGGCGCAGGGTCAGCACCACCCGCGCCTCGCCGGAGAGCAGCGGGTGGCAACAGGCGAAGATCAGCGCCAGCAGGTCGTCGCCGATCTCGTCGTCGGCCGCCGCCTCGAAGTCGGAGCGCTCCATCGCGAAGAGGACGCCGGCCTCGCGCGCGACCTCCTCGCGCTTGCGCTCGTAGGTCTTCTCCCGCCGCATCCGGTCGATCGCCCGGTTCTTCGCCGTCGCCATCAGCCAGGCGCCCGGGTTGTCCGGGACGCCCGACCGAGGCCACGTCTCCATCGCCGCGACCAGCGCGTCCTGCGCCAGGTCCTCGGCGAGGCCGACGTCCTGCACCATCCGCGCCAGGCCCGCGATCAGGCGGGCGGACTCGATCCGCCAGACCGCCTCGATCGCGCGCGTGGCGTCCGTCACCGCTCAGCCGTTGAAGTTCTCGGTGACCGCGTCTTGGACGTCCTGGGGGAAGTCCTCCATCTCGAAGACCTGCCGGACCTCGATCCTGCAGTTCTCTCCCGGACAGCGGCTAGCCCACTCCAGCGCCTCCTCCTTCGAGCGCGCCTGGATCAGCCAGTAGCCGCCGACGACCTCCTTCGCCTCGGCGAACGGCCCGTCGGTGACGGTCGCCTTGCCGTCTTCGAAGGAGACGACGCCGCCGTCGCTCGGCGGCCGCAGTCCGTCCAGCGAGAGCAGCATCCCCGCCTTGCGCAGCTCCTCGTTGTAGCGGCTCATCGCCTCCACGGCCTCGGCCGACGGCGTCCAGTCCTTCTCCTCGATCCCGGGGTACATGAACATCATGAAGCGCATCTGGTCCTCCTTCGTTCGGGGCGGCGGTTCCGCCCTTTTACCTCACCGACGAACGCGGAGCGGCGAAATCGACATCGCCGGCGAGATCAATGGTTTGGTTTCCCGATGCAGGGTCTGGGTACGGAAGGCGGCGTCCGCTGGGAACTACGAGAGGAGCTTTAGATGGTTGGTGCCCTGATCGCCGCGTTGATCGTTATCGCCCTGGTGCTGGTGCTGCTGAAGGTGGCGGTGGCCGGCGGGATCCTCGGCCTGATCGCGATCATCCTGCTCGTCCTGCTTTTGCTCGGCCGGCTATAGGGCTATCCCGGGCAGGGACCCAGGCGCCGCAGCTTGTGCCGGTAGACCCGCATCGAGGAGTGCCGCCAGTCGCCGTGGGTCTGCCGCCGCAAGCTCGGCACCAGCTCGTGGTGGTAGGGAGAGCTGAGGCTCTCGGCGTGTCCGATCACGTCGTGGACGCTGATGTGGAACCTGCAGCGCAGCCACCGGGTGAGGCGCAGCGAAGCGCGCAGCTCGCGCCGGTTGCCGAGCGCGTCGCCGTCGCCGTAGCCGACGTGCTCGACCCCGATCGCGGTCCAGTTGAGGCCGACGGTATGGCGGCAGCGGGTCCGCAGGTTGACGAGGCGGAGGATTCGCCCCGAGGAGCCGACGACGAAGTGGGAGCAGACGTTGGGCAGCTCGTGCAGCTCGACGTCGGGAACGTCCGGCGCAAACGTGTCGTAGACGACGCTGGCGCTGCCGGTCTGCGACATGTGCTCGACGATCACCTGCGGGTGCCGCAGCCGCCAAGTCGCCCGCCCGTAGTGCCGCTTCGAGTATTCGGCCATCTCATGCTTCCGTTTGGCGCCGAAAGGGATCGGCCGATTCGCGATCGCCGGTCGCGCCACCCCCGCGGCAGTCCGCATCGGCCCGGTCGCCGGTCCAGGCGAAGCCGCAAGAAGAACCGAAGCGATGAGAGCGGTGGCAAGTCCCACCCCTGAACTGCATCAAATTCTGGGGGTGGGAGAACCAAAACTTGACGCAGTTCGGGTTAATCGGGAGAAGCACGAGCAGGACGAGGAGCGCGGCCGCCGCCACCGCTCGAAGGCGGTCCAGGGTGTCGGCGTGTTCGCCGATCCTCGGACCTTCGAGCACCCGTCAGCAGCGCCAGGCGGTTTCACGCTGATGGCGCTGGGTACCTATCTTCATCAACCGACCCCAGCATCAACCGACCCCAGCATCAACCGACCCCATGAGGAGGAGGCGCAGATCGCGATGGCGGATTTGAACGAGCGCGACGCGAAGCTGGTCCAGTACCTGAGCGAGGCCTACGGCAAGGAGCGCGAACTGGAGGCCGCTCTGATGGCCCACATCGGGATGACCGCAAAAGGCCCCTACAAAAAACGGCTTCAGCAGCACCTCAAGGAGACCAAAGCTCATGCGAACCAGGTCGAGCGCCGGATCAAGAAGCTCGGCGGCGGCGGGCAGACGCTGCAGAACGCGGCCGGCAAGCTCACCGCCGTGGCGAAGGCGCCGCTGCACGCGATCCGCGGCGACGGCGAGGCCGAGAAGATGCTGAAGAACGCCAAGACCGAGTACTTCAACGAGCACGAGGAGATCGCCACCTACCTCGCGATCGAGAGGCTGGCGGAAAAAGTCCGCGACTCGGAGACGGCGAAGCTCGCCAAAGCGATCCGCCGCGAGGAGGAACGGATGGCGACCTACCTTCAGGGTCAGATCAAACAGCTGACCAACTCGGTCGTGCAGGAAGACATCCCGGCGAGGCTGCGCCGTGCCGCCAACCCGACCCGCAAATCGAAAGCGAAAGCCGGCGGCAGGAAAGCGGCAAAAAAATCCAGCGGCAAGAAAACCAGCAAATCCGCGAAACGCACGGCGAAAAAATCGGCGAAGAAAGCCGGCGCGAAAAAAACGGCCCGTAGGTCGAAAGCGCGCGCTAAACGCTAGCCGGCGCCAACCGCCACGTCCCCGGGCGTCTCGGGCAGCTCCTCCGAGGCCGCCTGGGGACGGATAGCAAGGACGACGAGGTCGTCGCGCAGCGTCCCGGCGCTGCGACCGACCGCGTCGGCGCGCAGGCGCTCGGTCAGCTCACCGAGCTCCAGCCCCGAGAGCGACTGCGTCATCTCGGCGAAGGCCTCGGGCCCCTGGTGGGAGACCACCGGGCCCGCCTCGAGCCAGCCGTCGGTGCAGAGGGCGAGCGTCTCGGCCCGGGTGAAGGTGTGCGCGTGCAGCTCGACGTTCGCCTCTCGCCATGCCCCCAACACGGAGCCGCCGCCGAGCAACCGCGGTCCAGCCTCGGTCGCCAGGACCGCGGGGGGATGCCCCGCTGAGGCAAGGGTGATCTGCCAGCAGCCGTCCTCGGTGCGCTTCAGCCGCGCCAGCATCGCCGTCGCGAAGTCGTTGAGGCTCTCGCCGGCGAGGAGCAGCTCGTTGACCCGCCGCAGCACCTCGTCGGGCTCGTCGATCTCGCGGGTGAGGCCGCGGACGGCGTGGCGCACCGCGACCGAGACGACGGCGGCGGTGCTGCCCTTGCCGGCGACGTCGCCGACCAGGAGCCAACAGCCGTCCTCGGTCGGCAGCACGTCGTAGAGGTCGCCGCCGACGTCGATTCCCTCGCCCGCGGCCTCGAAGACGACCGAGATCTCCAGGCCCGGCACGTCGGCGGGGCGCGGCGGTCGCAGTCCCCGCTGCAGGTTCCTCGCCACCCGGTCGCGCTCGCGGTAGAGGCGGGCGTTGTCGAGGGCGAGCGCCGCGCGTTCGCCCAGCTCGGAGAGGAACTCGAGGTCCCCGGGGTCGTAGCGAAGGTCGCCGTGGGCGTGGAGAAAAGAGAGAGCACCGAGGGTGCGACCGCGGGCGATCAACGGCACCACGGCGGCGGAGTTGTAGCCGGCCTCCTGCATCAGCCGCAGGTGGTCGGAGCTCTGCGAGACCTTGTCGACCACTTCCGGCGCCTTCAGGTCCCGCCAGATCATCGGCTGTTTCAGCCGCAGCACCTGCGCCACCGGATGGTCGCCCGAGGGGTCGAGCGGCGTCTCGCGCCGGATCCGCTCCAGCCTCGCCGCCATCTCCGGGTTGGCCCCGGCGACGACGCTGTCGCCGTACCAGCCGTCCGGGCGGCGGAAGTCGACCAGGCAGATCTCGGCCAGCTCGGGCACCGCGGTGCTGACGATCGTCCGCGCCGTCTCGATCGGGTCGAGCGAGGTGTCGAGGAGGCGACTGGCGGCGACCAGGAACTCCTGGGCGCGCCGACGCCGCACCTCGTCGGTGATGTCGCGGGCAACCACCGAGGCGCCGATCAGCCCGCGCATCGGGCTGCGGATCGCCGAGACGGTGAGGGAGACGGAGATGCGAGCGCCGTCCGCGCGGATCCGCTCGGTCTCATAGGTGTCGAGCCGTTCGCCGCGCTTGACGCGGTCGAGGATCACCTTCTCCTCGTCTTTGTGGTCGGGCGGGACGATGAAGGAGACGTGGCGGCCGATCGCTTCCTCGGCGGTGTAGCCGTAGAGGCGTGCGGCGGCCGGGTTCCAGGTGGTGACGATCCCGTCGAGGTCCTTGCTCAGCACTGCATCCTGGGTCCCGCGCACCACCTCCGCCAGGTGCTGGCGGAAGCGCTCGGCCTCGGCGCTCCTCGCCTCCGCCCGGCGCCGGGCGATGAAAGCGCCGAGCTGGTCGGCGAACCCGGCCAGCAGGGCCATCAGCTCTTCCGACTGCGCTTCGAAGGAGAGGGTGTGGAACTCGGCGACGGCGAGGACTCTCTCCGGCGCGCCGATCGGGATCGGGATCGCCAGCGCCGCCTCCAACCCCAGCTCCGCCGAGACCTGGTAGCGAGGGGCGGTGGTGGGGTAGTCGCGGTAGTTGGGGGCAAGCGCGATCCGCCCGGTGTCCCAGGCGTCGCCCGGCAGTCCGGTTCCCCGTTTGAAGCTCAGTTCGCGACTGCGTCGCCAGAGCGGCCGGGCGTCCAGGTCGCGCGCGCTCCAGCCGGATACCAGCCGCAGGGGCTCGGATGCGCCCACCACTTCCCAGATCGCTCCCGCCTCCCAGCGCAGGAGGTTGGCGACGATTTCGAGGAAGCGAGGCGACACCTGCTCCAAGGAGTCGCCCTCGATCAACCGCGCCGCGAGCTCGCGCTGACTCCGCAGGTAGCGCCGCAGCTCCAATTCGTGCGGCTCTTGCATGCCGTTCACAAGCTACCCCTTCGGACGATCTTCCCTGGTGACATAAACCTTGTCACTCGGGGCCTCGTTTGGCCTCCTGGGCCAAGGGTAGAGAAGCGGCGCACGGGCTTCTACGGATGGAGCGACAATGTTTCGATGCGACAACTGCGGCAGCGGATTCTCGGCGCAAGCGGCGTCGTCCTGGGAAGCCTGTCCGAGGTGCCTGGCGAAAGAGAAGATCCAGGTCCCCCTGACCTTCGAGCTGGGCTGGCAACGCCAGGGCGCCAAGGATCAGGCCGCCCCGAGCACCACCAAGGCCTCGGGCTCCCTGCAGGGCGACACGTTCGAAGCCGACCGGGCCGTCGTTCAAGGCGAAGCGCGTCGAGGAGCTCGTCGAGGGCATGGACGCGGTTCAGCGCACCAGGGCGAGAGTCGGCCAGCTCGCGAAAAATAGGAGCAGGCGATGCCACCACGCGGAGTCAAAAAAGGTTCGAAGAGAGCACGGCAGTACGAGCACGTCAAGCAGAGCGAGAAGGAAGCGGGCCGCTCGGAGGACCGGGCAGAGGAGATAGCCGCTCGCGCCGTCAACAAGGAAAGGGCGCGGGCGGGCGAGTCGAGCTCTGCTTCGCGGAGCTCGACGCGAGGTCGCTCGGCCAGCGGCCGGGGCGGCAAGCGGTCCGGTCACGGTCCTGGTGGCCGAACTCGCGAACAGCTCTACGACGACGCCAGGAAGCTGGGGATCGAAGGCCGTTCGCGGATGAACAAGAAGGAACTGCAGCGCGCCGTCGCCGGCGCCAGCAGCTAGATCATCTAGCAGTCCGTTTCGCCTTCCGGCGCCGTCCGTCCGTCCGGGCGGGGGCGTCGGATCTGCAGGTCGAGGTGGGAGCGAGGTGTGATCGCGAAGAAGTTCGCGATCCCGTCCCCTTGTGGCTTGCTGTGGACGAGCTCGAGGCAACCGCACCTGACCAGCGTGCTGGCGTGATAGAAGACGACGCCGGGCCGCTGGCCGATCTCCTGCGAGATTTCGACCGGGCTGGCGACGCGTCCCTGCAGGGTCTCGAGGATCTCCAACCGGATCGGATGCGACAGCGCCTTGACCAGTTCCTGGTCATACCTCGGGATATTCCTGTCCGCCACCTCCGATCTCCCTCTGGTTGCTTCCGGCCGTTTGGCGAAGATGGATGCAAACCTCCGTCATCTGAGTACCATGGCCAACCCTAGTTTTAGGCATTTTTTGACCTAACAGCCGGAAAATGCGGCGGTTTGCGGCATCGGCTCGTCGAGCGACCTGCGATCTCACTGCGGAACGGGCTCTCGGTCGAACAGCAGCAGTTGGTGTAGGGGCCCCGGGGCGTCGGATAGAGGCCAGACATGTCAGCTATCAGGAGCACCATCGCCCGCAACGCGGCCGGCGCCGCCTCGGTCAGCACCGGCTCGCAGCCGGGCTGACCAAGGTGGCCGTGGCGGCCTAGGACGAGAGGCGCGAGCGCAGCATTTCCTTGCCCTGCTCGGCGCCCTTGCGGCTCGTCTCCTGCGCGCGGCGGAAGAAGTCCGCCAGGTCGGAGTCGCCGTCGCGCTCCGCGTCTTCGATATAGGTCTCGAGTCGCAGCACGTTGCTGAGGCACTGCTCGACGAACCAGATGACGTTGTAGTCCTTGTCCTTCGTGCCGGTGATGTGGCCTGCCTCTTGAGTCCCCATCCTCACTCCTTCGGGTCGCTTGCCTGTCACCTCCGCGAGTACCCCCTGAGGAGAGAAGGAAAAACGATGGCGCGCCCCGACGGCGAGTTTCGTGCCTGCGCAGCAGGGGTAAACGCCGAACATGTATCTGATACCGATTGCCCTGATCATCGTCCTGGCCCTGATCGCCGTGGCGTGGTCGCCGATCTTCGCGCTGATCTTCTTCGTCATCGGCTTCGTCGCCTTCCTCGCCTACGTGGCGATGAAGCCGCGGGCCGACGAGAAACTGGCGCCGCCCGAGCGGCCGGGGCGGCAGCCTCACCACGAGGACGGGACGCCGACCGGAATCTGGGGCGAGCGTCGTCCATCATGAGCACCGAGATGCGCCCTGAAGAAGAGCGGGACCCGATCGCCGAGGAAGAGGCCGAAGCGGCCGAAGCCGAAGCCCGCCACATCGGCGGCGACGTTCCGCCGGATACCGCCGACCCCGCCGAGCAACCGCTCATCGAGGGCGGCGAGGGCGTGGCCGAGGGCTTTGAGCTGGCCGAGGAGGATCTCGAGGACATCGCCGAGCACGGCGACCTGCGCCACTTCCCCGAGGACCTGGCGGGCGAGCCCGAGGAGCCGACCGAGACCACTTACGGCGAAGCGGATCAAGAGATCCACGAAGACGAGTAGGAGGTCCCCATGCCCCACCGAGTGATCGCAGTCGTCACCGACGAGCTTCACGGGACCGAGCCGGTCGAGCAGTTGCAGTCAGGCGGCGAGGGCGTGGAGGTCCGGGTTGTCGTGCCCGCCGTCGAGGCGAACTCGCTGGAGCACACCCTCGGCGACATCGACGAGCCGCGCAAGCAAGCCGAGGAGCGGCTGGAGCGTGTCCTGCGTCATCTGCGCGACGGCAACGTCGAGGTCAGCGGCGAGGTGGGGGATCCAGATCCGGTGCAGGCGGCGCAGGACGCGCTGCTGAAAGCGCCAGCTGACGAGGTGCTGATCTTCGAGCACTGCGAATCGCAGGCGCGGTGGTACGAGAACGGGCTGCTGGAGCGGGCGCAGGAAGAAATCGAGCCGCCGCTGCGGATGGTCTTCCTCGAGAGCGCCGACGGCCAGCCCGACCACGTCGTCGGGATCGAGGAGACGGGAGCGGGGACGGTCAACCCGATCGCCGACCAGGAAGTGGGCGGCGGCAACTACGTGCCGGGCATGACCCGCTCCGATCTCGCGGGGATGGTTGCCGGCATCGTCGGCACGATCGTCGTCGCGGTACTCGCCGCGGCGGTGGCCGCCCACAGCAGCACCAAGACCGGCTGGGCCGCGGTGGCGATCCTGATCGCGATCGGCGTCGCCCTCGCCAACCTCGCCCACGTCGTCGGCCTCACCCTCTTCGAGGCCGTGCGCTACCGCGGCGGCTTCGCCACGTTCTTCCGCACCCTCGCCCTGATCGGCACCCCCCTTGCAATCGCGATCAACACCGCAATCCTGATCTTCTCCTAGACAAGCAGCTCCACGATCAGGCCACGCGCTGTCGCTCCTATGTCGCGAGCCCCACCACTCGGTCGGTCACTTGCGCACAGGATGGTGTGCCCAACCGACCGTTCCGGCGATCAGCAGCAGCGCCGTCAATAGGCCGCCGAGTTTGTCGTTTCGAGTTCAGCCGACGACCGCGGCCAGCGCCTCGTCCCGGGTGGTGTGAATCGGGATCGAGAGCTCGAGGCCGGTGATCTCCAACACCCGGCGGACCTGGTCGTTATGGCTGCAGACGACGAGAGCGCGGCCGTTTTCGCCGCTATGGAGGCGCTGCCAGGCACGAACGATCAGGGCGATGCCGGTCGAGTCGATGAACTCGCACTGCGAGAGGTCGATGATGACGGAGCCCTCGTCGCCCTCCAAGGTCCGTTCGAGCGGTCCCTCCAGTTCCGGAGCGGTACTGAGATCGAGCTCTCCGCGCACGAAAATCGTCCGTACGCCCTGCTCGAGATCCCCGACCTTCACCTGAAAAGGAGCTGGAGTCACGGCTCGATGCTAGCGCAGTGGGAGGGAGGCATCCGCACGCTGTTTCGCGCCTCACCAGCGGGGTAAGCACCACTTGATGCGAGGTGGCAGGCTATCCTCGCGACTTCGATGACGAGCCTCGAGGCACCTGGGGGCAGGCTGCGACTTTGAACACCTCAACCAATGAACACTCGGGGCTTCAGATGTCCCTCCCGGCGCGGGCCGAGAACGTCGCAGTCGTGCGACACGCTCTCGGCGGCTTGGCGGAAAGATTGGGGATGGACGAGGCATCTCTCGCCGACCTGAAGACGATCGTCACCGAGGCTTGCATGAACGTTGTCGTCCATGCCTATGCCGGCGTGGAGCCGGGGCCGCTGGAGGTCGAGGCGGAGGGCAACGGCGACGGTCTCACGGTCGTGATCCGCGACCACGGCAGCGGCATCCGCCCACGGCCGGACGTCGAAGAGCGGCAGAGCCTTCGAATCGGCCTGACGCTGATCGCGGCGCTCTCGAGCAGCTTCGAGATCAAGGGCGGGGCCGACAAGGGCACCGAGATCAGCATGCGCGTGCCGCTGACGGCACGAGAGGATGAGACCAGGGTGGGCTCCACCTTCGCCACCGCCGTCGACGACGAAACGCGGATCAGGGTGGGGCCGCCGGAGATCATCGGCCCGGTCCTGAGCCGTGCCCTCTCGGCTCTCGCCGCCCGCCAGGACATCAGCGTCGACCGCCTCTCGGACACGATGCTGCTCAGCGACGCGATCTCCGCCCGCGCCCCCCAGGGCTTCACCGATGGCCACGTTTCGCTCAGCATCGCCGAGCTGCCCGAGGGGATCGAGCTCAAGGTCGGGCCGATGACCCACGGGGGCGCCGAGCGACTTCGCGCCAGCTTCGAGCTGCCCGAGGTGGGCGGCTCGCTGGAGGCACTGACCGACGAGTTGCGCATCGAGCAGGGCGACGAAGGCGAGTACCTCGTCGTCGGCATCTCCTCGCTCTCGAAGAGCTGACTAGCAGTCACGAAGGTGTCGGGGCTGGGCAGCCTCGGTCTCGCCCGCGGCGGCGCTCTGCTCGGCCACCTCGGCGCGGATCCGCTCCAGCGTGCGTCGGAGGATGCGGCTGACGTGCATCTGCGAATGGCCGATTCGCTCGGCGATCTGCGACTGCGTGAGGTCCTCGACGAAGCGCAGCTGCAGGACCAGCCGCTCGCGCTCGTCGAGGTGGGGGAGCGCTCCCTCGAGCGCAAGCTTGTCCTCGACCAGCTCGTAGCCCGAGTCCTCGTCACCGACCCACTCCGCCGCTGGCGATTCTTCGGAGTCCTCGCCGCCGACCGGCCGGTCGAGGGAGAGCGGGCGGCGGTTGTGGCTGGCCTCCAGCACCTCGAGCACGTCGGTCGGGTCGACCCCGAGCTTCTCGGAGATCTCGGGGACCGATGGAGAGCGCTGCAGCTCGACCGTCAACTCGGAGATCGCCTTCTCGACCTCGGCCATGCGGTCGTGCAGCCCGCGCGGGACGCGCACCGTCCAGACGCGGTCGCGGAAGTGCCGCTTCAGCTCGCCGAGGATAGTCGGCGAGGCGAAGGCGGTGAAGGGCGCGCCGCGCTCCGGGTCGAAGCGGTCGATCGCGTTGACGAGGCCGAGGCTCGCGACCTGCAGCAGGTCGTCGAACGACTCGCTGGCGCCGCGGTAGCGGAGCGCCAGGTTTTTCGCGAACGGCAGGTAGCGCCGGACCAGCTCCTCGCGGATTGCCGGGTCGCGGTCTTTGACGAACCGCGCCCAGAGCGCGCGCTCGCTGGCCAGGCCCTCGCCGGGACCAGGGGACGGCTGGTCTTTACTCAGGTCTTCGCTGTTCATCGGATAGGCGGCAGTACTTGACCAACGTCGCTGCCCTGTGAGCGTCAGTCCGATGCCGCGCAGCGCAACGGTGCAATACCGTCGTGTGGCAACGATAGCGGCAGGACAGCGCGGGCTTCGACTCAACCTCCCGCGGCCGTTTTCGCGCCAGGGCGTGAATGCTCAGACGGAGCGAGCCCACCGCCGGGGAGCCCGCCAGCGCGGGCCGAGTTGATCGCCGCGTGCGCGTCGCCGAAGCCGGCCCCGGTGAAGAAGCGGGCCGCGTGGAAGCGCCAGGCGTTCCATGAGAACCCCGTGGCGATGGTGGCCACGATGCACAACGCGAGCGTGACGGCCAAAAAACGACGTCATCCCCGCACCGGGCAAGAGGGGATGACGCCGTCTCGGCTTCGGGACGCTAGGAGGCGGCGGGTTTGGCCTCGCCCTCGGCGGCCGTGCTCGCGCCGTCATCGTCTTCAGGCGACTTGAAGTGCAGCATCACGACTTTGGAGAGCATGCTCGCCTCGCTGCTTTTGGCGAGCCGCTCGTTGGCTTCCGCCTGGATCTCGAGCAGGCGGTCGAGCGTCGTGAGCAGAAGGTCTCGCGTGTCCTCCCAGCCCTTCTTGTCGACCACCATCGGGGTCCGACTGAGATGACGATCTTCGATCTCGTCGAAGGTGCCGGCGTCGAGGGCCTCCTCGACATCGTCGAACGCCGACTTGAGCATCGCTCCGGACAGACCTGGTCGAAGGCTTTCCGGCAGTCGCGACCATTCGCTGTCGGTGAGGAACTGGCGGCGGGTGGCACGGTAGAAGTGCTCGGTCGCGCCCCGCCGCTGCTTCGTGTCTACGAGCTCGATGCAGTCGTATTTCTCGAGCACGCGCACGTGGTAGGCGACGAGGTTGAGGCTCTGGTCGAGTTGCTGGGCGAGCATGTTCGGGCTCGCGACTTTCTCGTTCAGAATGATCAGGATCTGCACGCGCAGGGGGTGGGCGAACGCTTTCGCGACTATCTGTTCGACGCCCTCTTTCTTGTTTTTCGTCTTCGGCAAGGCCTTGTCCTTAAGTCGGTTCCTGGGGTATTTGGCCGATAACAAGACTTTACAGCTTGTCAATCAGGATTTTCACAACGCTCCCGCGTTTTCCGAATATTGACGAGGTTTGCTGCTCCGCCCTTGATTGCTGGAATGATTTAGAGTATTAATTGATCAATCGCTTTAGAGCGAACGCCGCGCGGGATGGGCGGCCGGGAAATCAAGGGAACGAAGGGGAGGTGGAATCCGTGCAGATGGGAACGCTGGAGCGCGCTGTGCCGACCTCGGTCAGCAAGGGCTCCTGACCTCAACGGGAGGACGGCGATCGGGGCGCTCGAGAAGCTTCGAAGGGAGCCCTAAAGCCTCCTTCGATCGTCGCCGCGATCGCCGTCCCCCACGTCATCACCGGTCCAGCAGCTCGCTGAACCGCAGAGCAGCCCGCGTCGGGGCGACGAATTCCTCCCCTCGGTGAATGAGGCCGACGGCGGCCAGGTCGCGTACGGCCCGCTTGATCGCATCGCGTTCGGCGAAGCCCTCGCCTCCGCCGCACACTTCCCGCACCAGCTCCTCCAGCGTCAGCCGGGTTGGATGCAAGTCGAGCAGCTGCCGCAGCACCGCCGACTCCACGGTCTCGTCTTCAACCCAGGTGGTCCTGCTCTCTTCTCGTTGGTTCATGGCCCCTCCCTTGCCTAAGTCGCGGCGCCTCGGAGCTCTCCCCGATCGCGCCGCCATCTCTTTCCCCCAGCCCGAGGATCTGTCGCGCCCAGGGTGCTTCCACCGCGCTGCGGTAGAAGTGCTGAACCGAGCCGCGGGATGGTTTCGTCGATACCAGGGTCACGGCACCGCGCTCGGCCAGAACCCGGACGAGGCAGCCGACGTTGCTGAGCGGTTGCCGCAACGTCGCCGACAGCTCTCGGGGGCTGGTCGTCTCGCCGTCCGCCATCTCGCGCAGAATGCGTTGCCGCAGCGGCTGGCGGAGGGCAACCAAGGGGTCGCTGTCTTCGGGACGATCGAGCGATGTCATGACCGCCTCCGACTATAGAGACCGCGGGTGACGTGTTGTCTGCTGAATCTTTTGTCTGCGACGGATCTTGCCCTGCAGGGGTTCAGGCGTCCTCGCGGATCCCCCCCATCTCGGTGAAGACGGCGGTGTAGCCGCCGTCCTCGCGTTTCTCGTCGGCGATCACGTGGGAGACCGCATTGATCAACGCCAGATGGGTGAAGGCCTGGGGGAAGTTGCCGAGGTGGCGCCCGGAGTCCGCCTCCAGCTCCTCGGCGTAGAGGTCGAGCCAGCCGGCCGCCTCCAGCAGGCGCTCGCACAGCTTCCGCGCCCGCCGTCGCTCGCCGATCTCGGAAAGCGCCGAGACCAGCCAGAACGAGCAGATCATGAAGGTGCCCTCCTTGCCCTGCAGCCCGTCGTCGGTTTCGTCGACCTCGTAGCGGAGGACGAGTCCGTGCTCGGTCAGATCCTCGGCGATCGCGTTGACGGTGTCTCGCACCCGCGGATCGTCCGGCGGCAGGAAGCGGAAGAGGGGGATCAGCAGCAGCGAGGCGTCAAGCGCGTCGGTGTCGTAGTGCTGGCGAAAGATCCCGTCGCGGACCCCCCGCTCGAGTATCTCGGCTTTGAACTCATCCGCTTTCGCCTGCCACTCCTCGGCGGTGGAGTGCCACCGCTCGCCCCGCTCGCCCTCGGGCACCCAGCGGGCGAGGCGGGCGCCGCGGTCGACGGCGACCCAGATCATCAGCTTCGAGCTGACGTAGTGCTGAGGTTCCCCACGGGACTCCCAGATTCCCTGGTCAGCGTGCGGCCAGGCCTCGATCGCCGCTTCGACCTGGTGGCGGATCAGCTCCCGATCGGCCGCGGTGCCGCTCCCCCGCAGCGCTTTCTCATGGACGTAGATGGAGTCGAGGAGGGAGCCCCAGACATCGTTCTGGCGCTGGTCGTAGGCCCCGTTGCCGATCCGCACCGGTCTGGCGCCTCCGTAGCCGGAGAGGTGGTCGAGCGTCTTCTCTTCCAGGTCGCGCTCATGGTCGATCCCGTACATGATCTGAAGGTCGGGGCGGTCCCTGCAGACGTCGACGATGAAGCGCATGAAGTCGCGCGCCTCGTGGTCGAAGCCGAGCGTGTGCAGGGCCCAGAGGCTGAAGGTCGAGTCGCGGATCCAGCTGAAGCGGTAGTCCCAGTTGCGTTCGCCGCCCGGCGTCTCCGGCAGCGAGGTGGTGGGGGCGGCGATGATCGCCCCCGTCGGCGTGTAGGTGAGGCCCTTGAGGACGAGGGCCGAGCGCTGCAGGTGGATGCGCCAGGGGTGGTCGGGGAAGCTGCCGTCGCGCAGCCATTCGCGCCAGAACTCTTCGGTCGAGTCGATCCGCTCCAGCGCCTCGGGGGCGCTGCGCGGCCCGCCGAGATCGCCATCGCTCCAGGTGAGGGCGCAGAATGCGGTCTGGTCTTCGCGCAGGGTGACCTTGCCGTGGGCGGCTCCGTCGGCGATCTCGAGGTGCATGTCGCTGGTCAGCAGCAGCTCGGTCCCGTCCACGGCGGCAGCCACCGCTTCGCCGAGCTCGCCGCCGCTCCAGCGCGCCCCCTCGGCGCCATAGCCGAAGCGCGGCAGGCACTCCATCTCCATCTCGACCTCACCGTCGATGCAGGTCATCGTCCGCAGCAGCGAGCGGTCGTTCTCGTGGGCGGTCTCGGGGCGGCCGCGTCTCTGCGACGCATCGCCGCCGGCAGGGGCCCAGTCGGCGATCGTCAGCGCGTCCTTGACCACGACCCAGCCGGTGTCGGTCACCCAAGTCGTCTCGATCACCAGCGTCCCCGGCGCGTAGCGGCGGCTGATCGGGACGATCACCCCCCGCGGGCGCAGCCACATGTGGCCGGCGCCGCGGTCGAGCAGGGCGGCGAAGGTGCTGGGGGAGTCGAAGCGCGGAGCGCAGAGCCACTCGACGCTGCCGCTGAAGGAGACGAGCGCGGCGGTGTGACAGTCGGAGAGGAAGCCGTAGCTCCCGATCGGGGGGAACTGGTCGTCGAGGGAGCTCACGGGCGCTGCCAAGCTAGCAGCGTGGCTACGCTGAACCCGATGATCGTGCCGTTCGCCCACGTGGCCGGCGTCTTCGCCCCGCTCGAGCTGGCGCCACTGCTGGTGGCGGCCGTGCTGTACGCGAAGCGAGCCTCGACGCTCGCCGACCGGGGCCGCCCGCTGCCGCTCTGGCGGCAGGTCTGCTTCGCCGCCGGCCTGCTGACGATCGTCGTCGCCCTCGCCTCGCCGGTCGCCCACATCGGCGAGGAGCTGGTGATCGCCCACATGGCCGAGCACCTCCTGCTCGGCGACGTCGCGACCCTGCTGTTGGTGCTCGGTCTGACGGGGCCGCTGCTGCAGCCGATCCTCGCGATCCGCTTCTTCGACCGGCTGCGGGTCCTCGCCCACCCGCTCGTCGCCCTGCCGCTCTGGGCGCTCAACTTCTACTTCTGGCATATCCCGTCGCTCTACGACGCCGCCTACGGCGGGGCGCCTGTCCACGGGCTGGAGCACGTCAGCTTCGTCTTCTTCGGCTGCCTGATGTGGATGCCGATCTTCGGCCCGCTGCCGAAGCCACAGTGGTTCACGGCGCCCTGGAAGGTGGGCTACGTGGTCGTCGTGCGCTTCGCCGGGGCGATCCTCGGCAACGTCCTGATGTG
>JBIOWB010000124.1:0-19295 GCA_044868125.1 Solirubrobacterales bacterium | reverse complement strand
TCTAGGAGGGATTGGCGAAACCCCCGCACACGCCTGGCGGCGGCGGACACTGCGCGGTGCGGCGTCCTCAGTCGGCCAAATAGCGCTGCTATTCGGCCTCCCTGCGTCCTTGCCCCGCTTGGTCCGGCGCTCGCCAGATCGCGCACGCGGGTTTCGCCAATCCCTCCTAGGAGGATCGCCCGCTCGATCTGTTCGTGCCGGGGCAGCTCGCTATTGCGATCGAGGGTGCGTCTGCTCGAAATCCACGACGAGCTCGGCGGTCGCGGAGTTGGAGCGGGCTCTTAACGCGCCAGTCTTTCGAGGACCTCGCGGTCCTCTTCGAGGCGCTTCTTCAGGCGCCTCTGGAAGTCCTTGTCGGCGCGGCGAGCGGCGATGTGATTGTCGATCGCTTCGCGCACCACCTCCGAGATCGGCATCTCATCCGTTCGTGCCACGGCGGCAAGCTCAGCTGCCTTGTCCTCGGGCAGGCGAAGGCTCATGGCTTTCGTGGAAGGGGTGTTGGCGGAGCCCATTGGTCAAAGGGTTGGCACGACAACGTGAGTGGTCAGTGTATCAAGACCAAAAGAGGAGGTGGCTTTAGCGTTTAAATTTGGTAGCTTGGTATCAATATGCACCCTCTTGGGCTGGTGGATCTGCTTCTGATCGCAGAGGCGATACTGGGAGAACCCGCTGAGCGCTTGCACCGCACGGTCTCGCTCTGGCGGATCGAGTCGGCCCTCACCGCTCCCTTCATCGGCGTTGGCGGGAGGGAGCTCTACCCGGATGGAGCCGAAAAGGCGGCAATCTGCTGCTCCCGTCTCATCCGCAACCGCCCCTTCCCTCGAGGGAACAGGGAGATCGCGTACCTGTGCATGCGGGAGATGCTGGAACGGGATGCCTTCGCCTGGCCCGACTCGGTTGAAGGCCGCTCCGAGATCGACGGCGTGATCGACGCGCTGGAGGCGGGAACGCTGAGCGAGGAGCGGTTCGTCTCCTGGGTGCGCTCAAGGGTCGCGTCGGAGAAAGGGGGGTGACATGAAGATCTCGTGCAGCGATACCGCGGCGCCGCGTGCCGCACTCAGCAAGGGCGCCTAGGGGCGACGATCAGGGCCGCGGCGGCACCTGCGGCTGGCCGAGGCCGTAGGTGTCGTAGGCGCCGAACTCGGCGAAGGTCCTGTGGGTGGGGCCGTGGTAGTCGGAGGAGGCGGTGGGGACGAGGTCCAGCTCGGTGCAGAGCTCGAGCAGGTGTTCGGTCTGCTCCTTGCTGTGGGTCGGGTAATAGGTCTCGATGCCGTCGGCTCGCAGGGAGCGGATCAGGTCGTCGACCTCGTGCGCCGCCGAGATGTCCCAGTAGGGGTGGGCGATGACGGCGATGCCGCCGGCGTTGCGGATCAGCTCGATCGCCTGCTCGGCGGTGGGCCAGCGGCGGGGAACGAAGGCCTTTGCGCCCGGCACCAGGTACTCCTCGAAGAAGGGGCCGAGGTCGCCCATCGCGCCGGCCGCCCGGGCGATGTGGGGGCGGCCGATCGAGAGTGCGTCGCCGGCCTCCCGCACCGCGTCCTCGAGGTGGATCTCGAACCCATGGGAGCGCAGCTTCTCGACGATCTCCCCCGCCCGCGTCACCCGCTCGTGCTGAGCCCGCTCGCAAGCCGCCGCGATCTTCCCGACGTCGATCCAGTAGCCGCATATGTGCAGGTCTTCCGCGTACTCGTGCACGCATGACATCTCGATCGCCGGCACCAGCTCGACCCCAAGCTCCTCCGCCGCCCGCTGTGCCTCCCCAACCCCGGCGATCGCATCGTGATCAGTGAGCGCCAGCGTCGTCACGCCTGCCTTCGCGGCTTCAGCAACAACCTCGGACGGCCCCAACTGCCCATCAGAGACAGTCGAATGGCTCTGCAGCTCAATCAGCACGACGGCGCACCCTAGCTGGGGACTGGTTTCGGGGGTCGTGTGCCCCTCTCCAGACACTCAACTGCGAGCCATTGGCGAGCGGTGTCTGGAGAGGACCACGCGACCCCCTCCGTCCGTCGAATAAATAGACTGCGCCGCCGTGTTCCAGAAGGTCCTCATTGCCAACCGCGGCGAGATCGCGATCCGCGTCGCCCGCACCCTGAAGGAGATGGGCATCGTCTCGGTCGCTGTCTACTCGGAGATCGACCGGGACGCGCCGCACGTGCGCGAGGCCGACGAGGCCTTCCTGATCGGCCCGGCGGTCCCGGCCGAGAGCTACCTGAACATCCAGAAGATCATCGACACCGCCAAGGAGGCAGGTGCCGAAGCGATCCACCCGGGCTACGGCTTCCTCGCCGAGAATGCCGACATGGCGCGCGCCTGCGCCGAGTACGACATCACCTGGATCGGGCCGCCGCCGGAGGCGATCGAAGCGATGGGTTCGAAGACCCGGGCGCGCGAGATCATGGAGCAGGCCGGGGTGCCGATCGTCCCCGGCTCGACCGAGGTCGCCAAAGACCTCGATGAGGCCAGCAAACAGGCTGAGGAAGCCGGCTATCCGGTCGCCTGCAAGGCCGCGGGCGGCGGCGGCGGCAAGGGCTTCCGGGTGGCGATGACGCCCGATGATCTGCAGGAGGCTTTCGAGGGCTCGGCCCGCGAAGGCGAGAAGTTCTTCTCCGACTCGCGTGTGTACATCGAGCGCTACCTCGAGGATCCGCGCCACGTCGAGGTCCAAGTGCTCGCCGACTCCCACGGCAACGTGATCCACCTCGGCGAGCGCGACTGCTCGATTCAGCGTCGCCACCAGAAGGTGGTCGAGGAGGCCCCCGGGCCGCATGTCGATGAGGAGATGCGGGTGCGGATCGGCAAGATCGCCACCGACGCGGCGGCGGCGGTCGGCTACCGCGGCGCCGGCACGATCGAGGGGATGCAGGTCGGCGAGGAGTACTTCTTCCTCGAGATGAACACCCGCGTTCAGGTCGAGCACTGCGTGACCGAGATGGTCACCGGCATCGACATCGTCCGCGAGCAGATCCTCGTCGCCGCCGGCGAGCCGCTCTCGATCGCCCAGGAGGACGTCGAGCTGCGCGGCTGGTCGATCGAGTGCCGGATCAACGCCGAGGCGGCGCACAAGAACTTCGCCCCCGCCCCGGGCGCGATCACCAGCTACCGCGAGCCGGCCGGGCCGGGCGTCCGCGTCGACTCCGGCGTCGAAGCGGGCTCCGAGGTGACGCCGATGTACGACCCGATGGTGGCCAAGCTCGTCGTCTGGGACGTCGACCGCGAGCACGCGACGCGGCGGATGCTGCGGGCGCTCGACGAGTACGAGATCGGCGGCCTCACCACCCTGATCCCCTTCCACAAGGCGATCCTCGCCACCGAGCAGTGGGCGGGCGGGGAGACCTGCCGCGACCTGATGGAGGACAAGGAGTGGCTGAAGACCACGGCTCCCGAAGACGCCACGGCTCCCGCGCCCTCTGAGGACGGCGGCGAGGTCGTCAGCCGCGACTACAAGGTCGAGGTCTCGGGCAAGCTCTTCGACGTCAAGGTGATCGGCGCGGCCCCCGCGGGAGGCGGCGGCGCACCCGCCGCGGGCGGTGGGAAACCGCCGAAACGCGAGCGCAAGGGAGGCGGCGGCGCCAGTGCCTCCAGCGACGTCCTCCCCTCGCCTCTCCAGGGCACGGTGCTCAAAGTCGCCGTCGAGCAGGGCGCCGAGGTTTCAGAGGGCGACCTGATCTGCGTGATCGAGGCGATGAAGATGGAGAACGAGATCACCGCTCACCGCAGCGGCAAAGTCGAGGAGCTGCCGGTCTCCGAAGGCGCCGCCGTGAGCAGCGGCGACACCCTAGCCGTCATCAAGTAGCGCATCCGACTTTCGACCCACCGTGCTGGGTCAAGAATCGGATACGCCCCAACTGCCCCCAAATCAGCTGACCACGCTTGCGTAGGCGGGGCGCGGGTGGGGTCCTCCAGACACTCAACCGCGAGCCATAGGCGAGCGGTGTCTGGAGAGGGGCACCCGCCCCTCTCCCACCACCTAATCCTGAAGAACCGAGATCGTCCGGCCCTTGCGAGCCGGCTTGAAGTCGACAACCCCAGCCCGCGTAGCGAAAATAGTGTGGTCGCGACCGATCCCGGTGCCGTCACCAGGCCAGAAACGAGTGCCGCGCTGGCGGACGATGATCTCGCCGCCGCTGACCCGCTGGCCGGCGAAGACCTTGACGCCGAGCATCTTCGGGTTCGATTCGCGGCCGTTGCGGCTGGAGCCGAGTCCTTTCTTGTGCGCCATTGCTAGTCCTCTTTCTCGGCTTTTTTGGCTTTCGAGGAGCCTTTGCCACCTTTGAGAGCGGTCACCTCGAGCCGGGTCAGCTCCGAACGGTGGCCGGCGCGGCGCCGGTAGCCCTTCTTCGCCTTGTATTTGAAGACTTTGACCTTCGGGCCGCGGAGGTGCTCGGCGATTTTCGCCTCGACTTTGACCTTCTCGAGAGCTTTAGCGCCGGTGACGACGTCGTCGCCGCGGAAGAGCACGGGCCGCAGCGGGACTTTGTCGCCCTCTTTGGCGTCGAGCCGGTCGACGAGCAGGGACGTGCCCTCCTCGACTTTGTACTGCTTGCCTCCTGATTCGATTACCGCGTACGTGCTCATCGGTCTTCCTTGCTGCCTTGCTTGGCGCGCGAACGCCCTCGGCCGCCGCGGCGGCTCTTGCGACTGCGCGAAGGAGCGTCGGAGTCTAGCTGGGAGCCGTTTTCCTCGCCTTTTGCGGTTCCGTGCGGAGACTCGCCGTTCAGCAGCGAGGCGATCGCCGCCGAGCGCTCGACCTCGTCGATCCGCACCATCTTGCGCTCGCCGACGAAGGGACCGCCGCCGGTGACGCTGACGATGTAGGAGTCGATCCGGGCGACCGCGTCGGCGTCGTTGTACATGTGCGGCTCGTCGATCTGGACCAGCACCTCCTCGCCGACCTTGAAAGGAAGCGCCCGCTCCTCGATCTGCTCGCGCTTGCCCTGCTCGACCACGGTGAAGGTGTCGATCGGCAGCGCCTCGCCGCCCTCGAAATGAAACCGCTTGCCGGTCTCCTCCTCGATCTCGGCCAGCTCGCTCTCGGGATCGGTCAGCTCGTGCGCCACCTTCGGGTTGACGCGGATCAGGAACGCCTCGGCGTCGACGTTCTCGGCGACGATGTCGCGCAGCTTCCGCAGACCTTCCAGCGCCACCGTCTCGGCCGAGAGCACGACGCCCTCGCCCTCGCAGGTCGGGCAGGGCGCGGTGAGGATCTCCCGCACCCCGTCGGTGACGTTCTGGCGGGTCATCTCGACCAGGCCCAGCGGCGAGACCTCGACCACGTAGCTCTTCGACTTGTCCGCGTCAAGCGCTTTGCGCATCGTCTTCAGGACCTTGTCGCGGTTGCTGGCCCGCGCCATGTCGATGAAGTCGATGACGATGATGCCGCCGATGTCGCGCAGGCGCAGCTGCCGCACCGCCTCCTCGGCCGCCTCGGTGTTGACCTTGGTGATCGTCTCCTCGAGCCCGCCTTTGCCGCGTCCGGTGAAGGAGCCGCTGTTGACGTCGATCACAGTCAGCGCCTCGGCGTAGTCGATCACCAGGTAGCCGCCGGAGGGCAGGTCGACGCGTCGGCTCAGCGTCGACTCGATCTCCTCGTCGATCTTCCATTTCTCGAACAGCGGCTTCTTGCCCTTGTAGAGCTCGACGCCGTCGACGAGCTCGGGCGCGGTTCGCAGGAAGAAGTTGGTCACCCGCTCGTACTGCTTCGGCGAGTCGATCACCGCCTTTTCGAACTCGCTGAGGAAGACGTCGCGGAGGACGCGGATCGAGAGGTCGGCCTCCTGGAAGACCAGCGCCGGCGCCTTCGACGACTTCGCCCGGCGCCCCAGCACCTCGTCCAGTTTCTGCAGGTATTTGATCTCCCGCACGAAGTCCGATTTCTTCGCCCCGTGGGCGGCGGTACGGACGATCAGGCCGCCCGGACCCTTGTAGGTGCGGTCGACCATCTTTCGCAGCCGGTCACGCTCTTTGTCGGTGAGGCGACGGCTTACGCCGACGCCGCTGCCGTTCGGCGCGAAGACCAGGTAACGGCCGGCGATCGAGACGTTCATCGAGAGCCGCGCACCCTTCGACTTCAGCGGGTCCTTGACGACCTGGACCAGGATCTCCTGGCCGGGCTTGATCAGCTCGTTGATGCGGCGACCGCTGCCGCGCCCGCGCCTCGGCGCCTGTTCGCCGTTCGGCAGCACGATCTCGTCGACGTGGAGGAAGCCGTTGCGCTCGAGGCCGATGTCGACGAAGGCGGCCTCCATTCCGGGCAGGACGTTGTCGACCTTGCCCTTGTAGATGTTGCCGACGATCGAGCGACGGCCACGCCGCTCGATGTAGAGCTCGGCCACGTCGGCCTTGCCGCCCTTCTGCTTTGCCTCGAGGACGGCTACTCGGGTCTCGCCGCGCTCGGCGGAGACCAAAATGGTTTTTTTCATTTGTTATCTCAGTTTGGGTAAGTACGCACGCCCGACCTCTCTACGAGGCATCACCAGGCGAACCTTCCCCTCTGGCTGAGATGCGCTTGGACGTTGATGCTCTGAAGAATCCCCACCGCCAAGAAAGTAGCGAGGACGGAGGACCCTCCGTAGCTCATCAACGGCAGGGGGATCCCGGTGATCGGCATGATCCCGAGGTTCATCCCCACGTTGACGAAGGTCTGGAACAGCAGCGAGACGGCGATGCCGCCCGCGACCAGGGTCCCGTAGGAGTTCTTCGAGAGCGTCGTTATCCGCAGCGCCCGCCAGAAGAGCAGGGCGTAAAGGGATAGGACTAACGCGGCGCCCACGAAGCCGTAGCGCTCACCGATCACCGCGAAGATGAAGTCGGTGTGCCGCTCGGGGACGAAGTCGAGCCGCGTTTGGGTGGCTTTGTCGCCGCGTCCGGTCAACTGACCCGAGCCGATGGCGACCTTGGATTGGTTCTGCTGATAGCCCGCGCCGTCTTCATGTTCGTTGGGGTGGAGGAACGACGTCAGCCGTTCCTCCTGATACCCCTTGAGGATCGGCGTCCCTGCCGCCGGGGCGACGACGAGGACGAGGGCGATCAAGCCTGCGATGCCGCCGCCGATGACCGCGAAGTGCGTCCAGGGGACGCCTCCGAAGTACATGACGGCGACGGTGGCGACCACGAACACCATTGAGGTGCCGAGGTCGGGTTGCAAGAAGACGAGGACAGCCGGTGCCAGACCGAGGCAGAGATAGCGCACGGTTCGTTGGACCGGTGAGCCCCGTCTGGCGCCGTCGATCACGAATCCGGCAATCGCGAGCACGAGCAGGAGCTTGCCGAGCTCCGACGGCTGGAAGCTGAAGAAGGGGAGCTCGAAGGCGCGCCGCGAGCCACGGGCGGCGAAGCCGAAGACGAAGACCAGGGCGACGCTGGCGCAGAGGAAGGTGTAGATGCCGACCCGCAGCTCGCGGAAGCGCGAGTAGTCGATCCGGGTCAAGAGCAGCATGCCGACGATTCCGAGCATCGCGTAGATCGCCTGGCGGTCGAGGTAGTAGTGCGGGTTGCCTGGGACGTCGTTCTGGGTCGCCTGGCCGAGCGTGACGACGCTGAAGGCGACCAGGCCGACCGCGGCGATTGCCAGCGGCCAGTCCATGTGCGCGAGCCCGAGGCGCTCGGCGATCCCCACGTGGACCGCGAAGGGCTCCGGGCGGGCCTGTCTGGTTTTGGTCGCGTACATCATCCGGTTTCGCTTTCGCCGCCTTCTTCTCGCCCTTCGCTTCCCGCTTCGCCTTCAGCGCGGCTTTCGGCCGCGATCTGGTCGTGGAAATAGGCTTCGAGGATCGTGCGGGCAGCGGGCGCGGCGGCCTGCGCTCCGAAGCCGCCTTCCTCAATAGTCACACAAGTGACGATTCGGGGGTTCGGATACGGGGCGAGGATGCAGTACCAGGACTGGTCCGCGTGCCCCGGACGTTCCGCCGTCCCGGTCTTGCCCGCGACCGGGATCGGGAAGCTGCCGAAGATCGGCTCGGAGGTGCCACCGGGCCCTTGGGCGGCGTTGTGCAGGCCTTCCATGATCACGCTGCGGGTGCCGGGGTCGATGCGGACCTTGCGCCGCGGCTTCGGGTCGAATTCCTTCATCACGCGGCCGGCCGCATCCTCGACTTCCATCCCCAGGTGCGGGCTGACGATCGAGCCGCCGTTGCCAAGCGCCGCGTAGGCGATCGCCATCTGCAGCGGATTGGTCTGCAGGTCCCCCTGCCCGGTGGCCAGCTGGATGTTGTCGCCGGCCGACCACGGACGTTCGGTTTCGCCTTCGGCGAAGAGCTGGTCGCGCCAGTGCTTGCTGGGCAGCAGACCGTCGGTGTTGACGGGGATGTCGATCCCGGTCGGGCGGCCGATGCCGAGCTTGTGCCCCCATTCCTGGAGCTCGTTCGTGTCCCACATCCTCAGCCCGAGCGTGTAGAAGAAGACGTCGTCGGAGACTTCGAGGGCCGGGACCAGGGTCAGCGGGCCGTAGGCCGCGCCTTCGGCATTGTGGAAGCTCTGGCCGCCGACGGTCAGCTGGCCGGGGTCGTCGATCACCGTGCTCGGGGTGATCACGCCGTTTTCCAGCGCCGCCAGGGCGGTGATGATCTTGAAGGTCGAACCCGTCGGGTACAACCCTTCGACCGTGCGGTCGGTAAGTGGCGCCGCTTCGTTCCGGTACAGCGCGTTGACCTGTGCCTGGGTCGGGTGGATCAGTTCGGACGGGTCGTAGGTGGGGAAGGAGCCGAGACCGAGGATCTGCCCGTTGTGGACGTTCATCGTGATGAAGCCGCCGGGCAGTCCCTGCGAGGCCAGCGCGCTTTCCCCCGCGGCCTGCACTTCCGGGTCGATCGTCAGCTTCACGTTCTCGCCCGGCGTCGGCGACTTCGAGACCAGCTGCCCGCCCGGGGTCGGTTGACCGAGGGCGTTGACCTGGATCTTCTCCATGCCCGGCTGCCCCCGCAGGAACTTGTCGAAGCTTTCCTCGACGCCTTCCTTGCCGACCTCGTCCCCCGGTTCGAGGTTCTTGTAGCGCGCCTCTTTGAGTTCTTCTTCGTCGATCTCGCTGACGCTGCCGAGCACGTGGGCGGCGAGGGTGCCGTCGGGGTAGTGGCGGACGAAGACGCGCTGGACGCTGACCCCGGGAAATTCCCGCTGGTGTTCTTCGACGTAGGCGACGAGGTAGAAGCCGACGTCCTGGCGCAGCGTCACCGGCGCCCCGGCGGCGACTTCTTCGCCTTCGTGGATCGTCTTGCGCACCTTCGGCAATGACATGTGCGCGAGCTTGCCGAGCCGGCTGAGAACGGCCCTTTCCTCGGCCGGGTCTTCGGGCAGTTTCTCGGTGTTCAGCTGCAGCGCCAGGCTGGTGCGGTTGTCGACGATGACGTTGCCCTCGCGGTCGAGGATGTCACCGCGCGGGGCGATCACCTTGAACTCGCGGGTGCGGTTGTTCTTCGCCTCGGCCAGGTTCTTGTCGCCGTCGAGCACCTGCAGGTTCCAGAGGCGGAGGAAGAGGACGGCGAAGAGGGCGACGGCGACGCCGCCGAGAACCGCCACGCGCAGCGAGAGGCGGCTGCCCTGCGGTCGGTCGTCGTTGCGCAGGTACACCGTCCTATGCTCCCATCGTTCTCGGTCGCCTGCCGCGGCTCGGCCTCGGGACCCCCGGCCGCCGGCGGCGCCTTACCGTCAGCTCCTCGACCAGAGCCGGCCGCAGAATCCGCTTCAGCAGCACGTAGGTCCCCCAGCCGAGGAAGAAGGCGAAGATGCTCTTCAGCAGCATGTCGCGGACGACCAGCTGGCTGATCGGTGCGTCGACCCCAATCGTCAGCTCGACGGCGCCGAAGCCGAACTCGGCGAACAGAGTCAAACCCATGCAGAGCAGCGGCGGCACCAGGGGGCTGTGGATCTCGAAGCGCTCGCGGAAGAGCCCGGCCAGGTAGCCGGTGGCGAGCAGGACCAGGGAGCCGCCGCCGAGCGGGGCGATCAAGAGGCAGTCGAGCAGGAACCCGACCGAGAAGCCGCAGACGGCGCCGGTCAGGCTGCCGCCGAAGAGGCCGAGCACGACCACCAGCGCCGGCAGCACGTCGGGGCTGACGTGGAAGAGCGTCACCTGGGAGAAGAACGAGAGCTGGATGATGACGCCGCCGATCACGATCGCCGCCAGCCGGACGAGGATGTTCGGGGTGAGGATCACCCGCGCGAGCCTCCGGTCAGAACCTGGACCAGGTCGAGCTCGAGCAGGTCGGCGAAGGGCCGGACGTGGACCTGCTGCTGTGCCTCCTGCTCGACCAGCGAGGCTTCGGTGACTTCCCCGATCTGCAGGTTCGGCGGGTAGCCGGACTCGAGCCCCTGGGCGCGCCAGCCGGAGGTCACCACCGACTGGCCCTTGCCGACCAGCTTTTCGCTGTCGAGGAAGTCGAGGATCAGGTCGCCGGGGTCGCCGACCGAGGGTTTCAGCACCCCCTGTACTCCACCGGGGACGATTTTCGCCGAGACCGCACTGGAGTGGTCGGCGATCAGCGTCACCCGGGCCGAGCCGCCGGTGACGGCGGCGACGGTGCCGACCAGGCCGTCGCCGTTGACGACCGGGTCACCGACCTCCACCCCGTCGCCGGAGCCGACGTCGACCGTGACGTCGGCGAACCAGACGGTTGGCGAGCGGGCGATGACGCGACCGGTCACCGGCGTGTAGCCGGAGGGGATCGTGCCGCTGCGATCGAGCCCGACCAGCTTGCGCAGCTGGGCGTTTTCGGCAATCGCCGCCTGCGAGCCCACCGCCTGCTTGCGGGCCGTTTCGAGCTGCTCGTGCAGCTTCGCGTTTTCGCCCTTCGCGTCGAAGGTCTCGTCGAACCAGTTGACCAGGTCCCGGGCGGGCTTCAGCGCCCGGTCGGCGACCGACTGGAGCGGACTGAAGATCGCGCTGACGCCCCGCTGCACACCGTCGGAGCCCTGCCCGTAGGTGGCGGTGAGCAGGGCGAAAGAGCCGACGATCAGCAGCGCGAGCACCGCCCGGCGGCGGCGTACTTGCTTTCGATACACGTTGAAGTCTCAGGTTGGGGGGTTCTCATGGGCGGCGCTAAATGCGCGGCCGCGCTCCGTTGTTCTTACCGGCCCGGTGGATCGTCTCGACCTCCTCGAGGGAGATGCCGGATCCGACCGCGACGCACGTCAACGGCGACTCTGCCAGTTGACAGGGCATCTGGCACTCGTCGCGCAGGCGCTGCTCCAGTCCTTGCAACAGCGCGCCACCGCCGGCGAGGGTGATGCCTCGGTCCATGATGTCACCTGCGAGCTCCGGCGGGGTGCGGTCGAGCGTCTCCTTGACCGCGGCGACGATGTGGCTGACCGGCTCCTCCAGCGCCCCGCGCACCTCCTCGGAGCTGAGTTCGACCGTTTTCGGCAGCCCCGAGACGAGATCGCGACCGCGGATCTCGGTCCGCACCTCTTCCGGCAGCGACGAGGCGGAGCCCGCCTCGAGCTTCACCTCCTCCGCCGTCTGCGTACCGATCGCCAGTTTGTACTTTGCTTTGCAGTGGGCGACGATCGCCTCGTCGAGCTCGTCGCCGCCGACCCTGATGGACTGGGAGACGACGATGCCGCCGAGGCTGATCACCGCCACCTCGGTGGTGCCGCCGCCGACGTCGACGATCATCGAGCCGGTCGGCTCGCCCACCGGCAGGCCGGCGCCGATCGCCGCCGCCATCGGCTCCTCGATCAGATAGGCCTGCCGCGCACCCGCCGAGAGGCAGGCCTCCTCCACTGCGCGCTTCTCGACCCCGGTGACTCCGGAGGGGACGCAGACGACCACCCGCGGGTGGGCAAAGCGGTTGGAGTGGACCGAGGTGATGAAGTGGCGGAGCATCTGCTCGGTGACGTCGAAGTCGGCGATGACGCCGTCCTTGAGGGGGCGGATCGCGGTGATCGTCCCCGGCGTGCGGCCCAGCATCCGCTTCGCTTCGACGCCGACGGCGTGGACCTGGCCGCTGAGCGAGTCGATCGCGACCACCGAGGGCTCGGAAAGGACGATTCCGCGCCCCCTGACGTAGACGAGCGTGTTGGCGGTGCCGAGGTCGACGGCCATGTCGCGACCGCCGAGGCGGATGCGGCTGAACAGGCTCATCTGTCGATCTCCATGATTTCCAGAGCATGCATGATCGCAAAGGCAGCAAATCGCCCTGGAAGATTTCCTGGAAAAGTGAGGGTTTCTTCAGAAAAGGGCGGGCGCCAACTCCGCCAACAACCCCACCGGCAGGCCAACCACGTTGGAGACGCTGCCCTCGAGCCGTGCGACCAGGGTCGAGCCGAGGGTCTGGATCGCATAGCCGCCCGAGCGCCCTTCCCACTCGCCGAAGCGAACGTAGCGCTCCTTTTCGAGATCGCTGAGGTCCTTGAAGACGACCGCCGTCTTCTCCACGCCGCTGCGCTCCTCCCCGTTGTCGATTACCACGAGCCCGCTCATGACTTCGTGGGCACGCCCGCTCATCCGGTCGAGATAGGCCCTCGCCTCATCTGCATCGCGAGGCTTGCCCAGCACCTCCCCGTCAAGGACCACGTCGGTATCGCAGGCGATCACCAGCCCGTCAATGTCGACAGCCTCGGCCTTTCGGCGCGCGTTCTCGACGACGAGCAGCTCGGGATCGCCATCGGTCAGCTCCTCTACTCCCGGAACGACGACATCGAAGTCGACGCCCAGCTTTCGAAGGATCTCGCTCCTCTGAGGCGATCCGGATGCCAGCGTCGCTCTCATACGTATCTGCGGGCGGGTGGCACCGATTTGGGGGACCATCCCGACAGGGATGGTGGGACCAAATCGGGGACAGGACCCGCCCGCCCAGAAACGCTCAAGAGAGCTCGGGGAACCAGATCCCGATCTCGCGCTCGGCCGACTCGTCGGAATCGGAGCCGTGGACCATGTTGAAGGTCACCTCGAGGGCGAAATCGCCGCGGATCGAGCCGGGCGCGGCCTCGACCGGGTTGGTGGCGCCGATCAACTGCCGGGCGGCCTTCACCGCTTCGACCCCCTCCAGCACCATCGCCACCAGGGTGCCGCCGGTGATGAAGGAGACGAGCTCGCCGAAGAACGGCTTGTCGGTGTGCTCGGCGTAGTGCTCGTTGGCGATCTCCTCGCTCGCTTGCATCGACTTCAGGGCGGCGATCCGCAGCCCCTTGCGCTCGAAGCGGGCGATCACCTCGCCGGTGAGGGCGCGTTCGAAGGCGTCAGGCTTGACGAGGATCAGGGTCCGGCTCACGGCTGGGGCTCCTTTGCTCTTGGGTTGGTTCAGCCCCTTCTCTCGCCTCCGGCGCAGCTTTTTTGCGGCGCGGCGCGGCCTGACGTTTCTGCGGCGGCGCCTGGCGCTCTTCGGGGTCACGACGTTTGCGGCGCGGCCGCTGCTCGCCGCCCCTCAAGCTCGTCTCGCAGTAGGGGCAGAGGCCCCAGCGCGGATCGACCGGCTTGCCGCAGGTCGGACAAGGGTCCTTGAGGCGGCGCTGGCAGTTCGGGCAGCGCAGGAAGTTCTTCTCTATCGGGTACTCGCAGTTGGGGCAGCTCTGATCGCGCAGCTGCCGTACCCGCAACTCGGCCGCTTCGATCTCGAGCTCGCGCTCGTGCGTGTCCTCGAGGAACTCCGGCGGCCGCACGATCGCGTAGACGGCGGTGCCGATGTAGGGGAAGAAGGAGGCGACCGTGGCACAGGCGACCAGGAACGGGTCGGAGATGCGGCGACGCGCATCGAGGTAGGTGTAGACGATCAACGCCAGCCAGAGGACGACCAGCATCAACAGGAACAGGGTGGCGACCAGGTTGAGGCCGTCGTTGGTGATGCCGAAGATCGCTAGGAACATGGGTTTCAGGTCGCGCCGCTGGGGGGCGGCAGTCTACTTCGCCGTCGCTGAGCGTAACCCTGTTCTCAGAGGAACAGCCTTCCGAACAGGTAGCCGACGCCGAAGAAGAAGAGGATCACGATCGCCACCACGGCGGCGACGAGACCCATCATCGAAAGCAGTTCGGAACCGGCGCTTCGCTGGCGATCCATGCCCGGAATCCTCGCACAGCTCCGCCGACGGGCCTATTTCGATCTAAATAGGACCGTTTTCGTCCCGTCGGCACAGAAAAGTGCGGGCGGGGGCGATGGCGTAGTGCGAGCCGGTGAGGAGGACCGCGCCTTCGGGGGGCTCGGTGGCGAGGGAAACGGCGCGACCTAGAGCGGCCTCGAGGTTCGGCTGGGCTTCCGCCTCGAGACCGGCTGACGCGCAGGCGGCGGCAAGCTCGCTCGCGGGCTGGGAGCGGGCGCCCGGGCGGCCGTGACCTTCGAGGGCCGCGGTGGGGAGCTCGGTGCAGACGGCCCGCTCGAGCACAGGCGCCAGAGCCGCGATCATCGCCCGCGCGTCCTTGTCGGCGAGGATCGCCAGGCAGCCGATTACACGCCTGCCTCCAACGACAGCGGGCAGCGACTCCGCCAGAGCTCTCGCCCCGGCTGGGTTGTGGGCGGCGTCGACGAATATGGGCGGCCGCTCGGCGATCAGCTCCAAACGCCCCGGCACTGTGACGCTGGCGGCAACCTGCGTTGCGATCTCAGCGTCGAGGCGCCCGAGGAATGCCTCGACGGCTGCGCAGGCGATCGCGAAGTTGCGCCGCTGGAACTCTCCGGAAGCGCGCAGGTGGATATCAGGCCCCGGATCAACCGCGGCCTGCACCAGATGCCCAGCCCGCTCGCGCACCGTCCTCTCGGCCAGCTCTCGAACCTGGTCGGAGACCTCGCCCAGCACCAGCGTGGTCTGATCGCGCAGGACCGCCAGCTTCTCCGCCGCGATCTCGACCTCCGTCTCTCCCAGCCACTCGGTGTGGTCGAGGCCGATCGAGGTCAGCACCGTCACCTTGGAGGGGATCGTGTTGCTCGCGTCGAGGCGGCCGCCGAGGCCCGCCTCGATCACCGCCGCCTGCACCCGCGCGTTCGCCAGGGCGACGAAGCTCGCCGCGGTCGCCGCCTCGAACTGGGTCACCGCCTCCCCTTCCCCGAGCGTCCGGTTCACCCCCTCCGCCGCTCGCGCCACCTGCTCGACCGCCCGTGCCCACGCCTCGGGCGCTATCTCCTCGCCGTGGACGAGAGTGCGCTCGAACCAGTGATCGGTGTGCGGCGAGATCGAGGCGCCGGCGCTGAGGCCGTGCGCTTCCAGCAGCGCCGCGGCCATTCGCGTCACCGAGGACTTGCCGTTGGTGCCGACGACGTGGATCGAGGCGAAGCGGTGCTGGGGGAAGCCGAGCGCGGCCGTCAGCTTGCGCATCCGCTCGAGGCCGAGTCGCCAGCCGACCGGCTCCAGCGAGTCCAGGTAATCATCAGGCGACGGCTGCTCCGCTTCGCGTCCGCTGCCGTCTGGGAGGCGCACCAACGCTTAGGCCAGCTCCTCGAGTTCGTTGCGGTAACGCTCCAGCTTCCCCCGCTCCTCCTCGACCACCTCGGCGGGCGCCTTGGCGACGAAGCCCTCGTTGCCGAGCTTGCGCTCGCCGCGCTCGACCTCGGCGCGCAGTTCCTCGCGGCGCTTCTCCAGCCGCTCGGCGACGGCCCTGGCGTCGAGCTGGTCGGAGTCGAGTACCCGCACCGGCCCGATCGAGGCGACCGGCTCCGCCCCCACCCCGTCGAACGCGAAGCGCGAGAGACGGGCGACGAAGTCCGGCGGCTCGACCCCGTCGATCACCGCTGGCAGGGTCGCCCCCACGGGTACGCCGGCAAGGTCGCGCCAGGCCCGCAGCCGCTGGGTCAGCCGGATGCCGCCCTCGACGTCCTCCTCGGCGGCCTCGTCGTAGAGGGACTCATCCGCGACCGGGAACGGGTGGACGGCGAGGTGCCCCTGCCGCGCCGGGTGGAAGCCCCAGATCTCCTCGGTGACGAACGGCATCGTCGGGTGAAGCAGCCCCAGCATCCGTTCCAGCGCGTAGAGCAGCGTCGCCGAGACGTCCTCCTCGCCGTCATAGAGGCGCGGCTTGACGATCTCCAGGTACCAGTCGCAGAGGTCGCGCCAGAAGAACGAGTACGCCTCCTGGACCGCATGGGCGAAGTCGTAGGTCTCGAGCTTCTCGGTCACCGAGGCGATCGTGCGCTCCAACCGGGAGAGGATCCAGCGGTCCTCGACGCAGGTTGGCCTGGGAGCGGGCTCGACGTCGGCCGCGCCGAGGAGGATCAGGCGGCTCGCATTCCAGAGCTTGTTGGCGAGGTCGCGACCCTGCTCGACCTTGGCGTCGGAGAAGCGCACGTCCTGGGTCGAGGACATCGCCAGCAAGCCGAAGCGCAGGGCGTCGGCGCCGTGGACGTCGATCTCGTCCAGCGGGTCGATCCCGGTGCCGAGGCTCTTCGACATCCGCCGCCCGTCGCGGGCCTGGATCACCGAGTGGACGTAGACGTCGTCGAAGGGGATCGCGCCGGGGAACTCGATCCCCATCATGATCATCCGCGCCACCCAGAGGAAGAGGATCTCCCGCGCCGTGGTCAGGAAGCTGGTCGGATAGAAGGCGCGCAGCTCGGGGGTCTCGTCGGGCCAGCCGAGGGTGGCGAACGGCCAGAGCGCCGAGCTGAACCAGGTGTCGAGGACGTCTTCCTCCTGGCGCAGCTCGCCGCCGCAGGCGCCGCAGCGCTCCGGCTCCGACTCGGCGACGATCGTCTCGTCGCACTCGTCGCAGTACCAGACGGGGATGCGGTGGCCCCACCAGAGCTGGCGGGAGACGCACCAGGGGCGGATCTCCTCCATCCAGTCGAGGTAGACGCGCTTCCACTGCGGCGGCGCGATCCGCACCTCGTCGCGTTCGACGACTTCGATCGCCGGCCGCGCCAGCTCGTCCATCCGGCAGAACCACTGCAGCGAGACCAGGGGCTCGATCCGCTCGCCGGAGCGGTGCGAGAAGGGAACCGAGTGGGTGTAGGGCTCTTCGCCGCTGAGCCGACCCTCCTCGCGCAGGGCCGCGACCACGGCCTTCTGCGCCTCGGCGGCGGTCAGACCGGCAAACTTGCCCGCCTCCTCGGTCATGCGACCGTCGGGGCCGATCACGCCGATCTCCTCCAGCCCGTGCTTGCGGCCGATCTCGAAGTCGTTGGGGTCGTGGCCGGGGGTGATCTTCAGCGCCCCGGTGCCGAACTCGACGTCGACGTGCTCGTCGTCGATGATCGGCAGCCGGCGGCCGACCAGCGGCAGGATCACGTGCTGGCCGACGAGGTCGCGGTAGCGCTCGTCCTCGGGGTTCACGGCGACGGCGGTGTCGGCGAGCATCGTCTCCGGCCGCACGGTGGCAACGGTCAGCACCCGGTCGGAGTCCTCGACGGGGTAGTCGATCGAGTAGAGGACGTCCTCGACCTCGCGGTTCTCGACCTCGAGGTCGGAGATCGCCGAATGCGAGCCCGGGTCCCAGTTGACCATGTAGTTGTCGCGGTAGATGTAGCCCTTGTCGAAGAGATGCTTGAAGACGCGGTACACCGCCTTCACGTAGCCCTCGTCGAGGGTGAACCGCTCGCGCTCGTAGTCGCAGGAGGCGCCGAGGCGCTTGTACTGCTCGACGATCCGCGAGCCGTACTCGGCTTTCCACTCCCAGACCCGCTCGACGAACGCCTCACGACCGAGGTCGTGGCGCGTCTTCCCTTCTTTCTTCAGCTCTTTCTCGACCACCGCCTGGGTGGCGATCCCGGCGTGATCGGTGCCGAGGAGCCAAAGCGTGTTGCGGCCGCGCATCCGGTTCATCCGCACCAGCGCGTCCTGCATCGACCCGTTCAGCGCGTGGCCCATATGAAGAGCGCCGGTCACGTTCGGCGGCGGGATCGCGACCGAGAAGCTCTCCTCCGGCGTCCCCTCAGCGGACGGGTGGAAATACCCGCCCTCGATCCACTCGGCGAAGATCCGCCCCTCGACCTCAGAGGGGTCGTAACGAGTCGTTTCCTCCAGCTTCTTCCGCTGCGCCGCGTCCACGCGGCGAGTCTAGATAGACGCCTCCGAGTTTGTCCCCACTATGGCGGGGAAAAAATCGGAAGCGCTGATATCCCGGCGAGCGCCCCAGTGCTTCCAATTTAGTTTCTTGACCACGTAGCTGCTGTATTCCGGAACTCGGAAGTTGCAGCTGCGGGGCTTCGGGATCGGCGGCTTGTCGGTGCAATTGACTAGCGTCAGCGCACGAGGTCCGGCGGCCGGCGCGCCAGCCGCGCCGACAAGAAGACCGCTGGCTAGGAGTACCGCCAGCCAACCGAACGCCGCGCGAGCCCGCATCGGATCTAAGCGGTTTCTTCGCTGAGCCCGTCTTCGGCGGGGCCGATGTCCTGCTGTACCGCCTCGGTGACCAGGGTCGGGCGGCGTCCCTCGCTGATCGTCTCCTTGGTGACGACGCACTTGGTGACGTCGCGACGCGAGGGCAGCTCGAACTGGACGTCGAGCAGGGTCTCCTCGAGGATCGAGCGCAGGCCGCGGGCGCCGGTCTCCCGCTCCAGGGCCTTGTCGGCGATCGCCTCGAGGCTGTCCTCGGAGAAGACCAGCTCGATGTCGTCGAACTCGAAGAAGCGCTGGAACTGGCGGGTGAGCGCGTGGCGCGGCTCGGTCAGGATCGTGCAGAGGTCGTCGCGGCTGAGCTGGTGGATCGCGGTGATCACCGGCAGGCGGCCGATGAACTCTGGGATCAGGCCGTACTCGATCAGGTCCTCGGGGAGCACCTGCTCGAACCATTCGCCGGCATCCTTCTGCACGCGCGAGGAGATCGCCGCGCCGAAGCCGACGCCGCGATCGCCGAGCCGGCGCTCGATGATCTTGTCGAGTTCAGCGAAGGAGCCGCCGCAGATGAAGAGGATGTTGGTGGTGTCGATCGTCAGGAACTCCTGGTGGGGGTGCTTGCGCCCACCCTGCGGCGGCACCGAGGCGGCGGTCCCCTCGAGGATCTTCAGCAGCGCCTGCTGGACGCCTTCGCCGGAGACGTCACGGGTGATCGACGGGTTGTCGGCTTTGCGCGCGATCTTGTCGATCTCGTCGATGTAGATGATCCCCGTTTCCGCCTTCTTGACGTCGAAGTCGGCGGCCTGGATCAGCTTCAGGAGGATGTTCTCGACGTCCTCGCCGACGTAGCCGGCCTCGGTCAGCGCGGTTGCGTCGGCGATCGCGAAGGGGACGTTGAGGATGCGGGCGAGGGTCTGGGCGAGCAGCGTCTTGCCGCACCCGGTCGGCCCCAGCATCATTATGTTCGACTTCTGCAGCTCGACCTCGGTCTCCTCGGACTGGGCGATCTGCACCCGCTGGTAGTGGTTGTAGACGGCGACCGAGAGCGAGCGCTTGGCGGCGTCCTGGCCGACCACGTACTCCTGCAGCACGTCGAAGATTTCCTG
>JBIOWB010000123.1:0-21446 GCA_044868125.1 Solirubrobacterales bacterium | reverse complement strand
ATCACCGCCCTGCAGATGGACATCAAGATCACCGGCGTCACCTTCGACATCCTCCGGGACGCGCTGGACCAGGCCAACAAGGGCCGCCAGTTCATCCTCGGCAAGATGGCCGAGGCGATCGACGGGGCTCGGGAGAAGCTCTCGATCCACGCGCCGGCGATCGAGTCGATCAAGATCGACCCGGAGAAGATCGGGGCGGTCATCGGCAAAGGCGGCGAAACGATCCGCGCCCTCTGCGAGGAGTTCGAAGCCGAGATCGACGTCGAGGACGACGGCACGGTGCGGATCTACGCGCCGACCGGCGAACTGGTCGAGGGCTGTGTCGCCCGGATCAACTCGATGACCAAGGAGGCCGAGATCGGCGACCGCTACGAGGGGGCCAAAGTCGTGAAGACGACCACCTTCGGCGCCTTCGTCGAGCTGGTCAAGGGCACCGACGGCCTGCTTCACATCTCCAACGTGAAGCCGGGCGAGCGGGTCGACTCGGTCGACGACGTGCTGAGCGCCGGCGACCAGATCGACGTCACCGTGGTCGAGGTCGACAAGGAGCGCGGCCGGATCGGCCTGCGCCTCTCCGACGACCCCTCGGTCGAGGGCAAGTCGCCGCAGGAGCTGGCCTCGGTCGGCTCGGGCGACGGTGGCCGACGCAACGGCGGTGACCGCGGCGGCCGAGGCCGCGATCGGGACCGCGGTCGCGGGCGTGAACGCGAGCGCCGCAACTAGTTGGGCGCGAAGCTGACCACCCTGGACTCGGGCGTCCGGGTCGTGACCGAGGAGGTTCCCTCGGTTCGGTCCGTGGCGCTCGGGCTCTGGGTCCGGACCGGCTCCAGGAACGAGACCCCGGCGCAGGCCGGGGTCTCGCACTTCCTCGAGCACCTGCTGTTCAAGGGGACCGCCCGCTTCTCTGCGATCGAGATCTCCGAGCGCTTCGACGGGCTCGGCGCCTCGGTCAACGCCGCGACGGGAAAGGAGACGACGCACCTGCACGCGCGCTTCCTCGACGAGCACACCGAGGCGGTCTTCGACCTGCTGGCGGAGATGCTGCTGGCTCCGACCTATCCCGACATCGACTCCGAGCGCCAGGTGGTGATCGAGGAGATCGCGATGGACGACGACGAGCCGCAGGACCGGGTCCACGACGTGCTCGCCGAGGCGGTGTTCGGCGAACACCCGCTGGGGCGGCGGGTGCTGGGGGAGGCGGAGGTGATCTCCTCGATCCCGGTTCCGGACATCGAGGACTACCGGCGCGCCCACTACACGGCACCGCAGGTGGTCGTCGGCGCCGCCGGGCACCTCGACCACGACCGCATCGTCGAGCTGGCGCAGCGGCTGGTGCAGCCGCCCGCGGAGGGCGACGGGAAGTTGGCGGAGACGCCACTCGAGGGCGGCTCCCGACTCTGCTTCCTCAGCAAGGAGACCGAGCAGTACCACATCTGCTTCGGGGCTCCGGGATTGCGGCGGGACGACCAGCGGCGCTTTCCGCTGGCGGTGCTCGACGCGATCTTCGGCGGCTCGACCTCCTCGCGCCTCTTCCGCGAGGTGCGCGAGATGCGCGGGCTCGCCTACTCGGTCGGCTCCTACAACGAGCAGTTCACCGACCAGGGCCTTGTTGCCACCTACGTCGGCACCCGCGAGGACAACGTCGAGGAGGCCTGCTCGATCATCGGCGCCGAGATGGCGCGGCTGCGGTCCGAGCCGGTCTCCGAAGCGGAGCTGGTGCGGGCGAAGGAGAGCGTCAAGGGGCGGTTGGTTCTCTCGTCGGAGTCGACCGCGGCGCGGATGACGCGGATCTCGCGCGCGACCCTGTTCGATCTGCCGATCGAAAGCCTCGACGAAATGCTGGCCAAAGTCGACGCGATCCAGGTCGACGACCTGACCGAGCTGGCGACCGAGCTCTACAGCGCCGATCGTCTCTCGGCTGCCGCCGTCGGCGCCGACGAGAGCCGCTTTCGGCAGGCGCTGGCGCCGGTCAGCGAGACACTGGCAGCCGCATGATCCGCGTTGGCGTAGCCGGGGCCGCCGGGAAAATGGGCGCGACCGTCTGCGAAGCGGTCGAAGAGGCCGAGGGACTGGAGCTGACCGGCAGGGCCGATCCAGCGCTCGGGACCGAGCTCGCCGAGATCCTGCCCGACGTCGACGTCGTCGTCGACTTCACGGTTCCGGACACGGCGCTGGCGAACGTGCGCGCCTGTCTCGAGGCGGGTGTTCACACGGTCGTCGGCACCACCGGCTTCGACCTCGACGCCGCCCGCGAGGCCGCCGAGGCATCGCAGGCCAACTGTTTCGTCGCCCCCAACTTCGCGATCGGGGCGGTGCTGCTGATGGAGGTCTCGCAGACGATTGCCAAGCACATGCCCGAGTGCGAGATCGTCGAGCTCCACCACGACAAGAAGCTCGACGCCCCCTCGGGGACGGCGAAGCGCACCCAGGAGCTGATCGACGCGGCCGGCGGCAACGTCCACCAGCCGATCCACTCGGTGCGGCTACCGGGGATGGTCGCCCACCAGGAAGTGATCTTCGGCGGCGTCGGCCAGACTCTGGCGGTCCGCCACGACTCGATCGACCGCCACTCCTTCATGCCCGGCGTCGTCCTCGCCTGCCGCAGGGTGGGGGAGCTGCCCGATCGCTTCACGGTCGGGCTGGAGAAGCTGCTTTAGGCGGCGCGACGGGATACCCTGAGAGCAATGAAGGACATCAAGGGAGTCCTCACCGCGATGGCCACCCCGTTCGATGAGAACGGACGGGTGGACCACGTCGCGGCGCGGCGACTGGCGGCGCATCTCTTGGAGCATGGGTCGCATGGTCTGGTGATAGCCGGGAGCACCGGCGAGTGCCCGACTCTGACCGACGGCGAGGAGATCGAGCTGCTGCAAGAGGTGCGGGCCGAGGTGGGGGATGAGCCGCTGCTCGTCTGCGGGACCGGCACCAACGACACCCGGCACTCCTGCGAGCTGACCAAGATGGCCGCCGATGCAGGCGCCGATGCCTCCCTGGTCGTGGTCCCCTACTACAACAAGCCAAACGAAGCTGGCATCCGCGCCCACTTCGAGACTGTGGCCGCGGCTGTCCCCGAGCTGCCGATGGTGATGTACAACATCCCCTCACGGGTGGTCATCAACGCGGATCCCGAGCTGCTGCGCGAGATGGGCCAGGTCGACAACATCGTCGCCGTCAAGCAGGCCAACGACGAGGAGCTGGGACCGATTGAGGGTCTGACGGTCCTGGCCGGCAACGACAACACCTTCCTCCGAGTGCTCGAGTTCGGCGGCGGGGGTGGCATCACCGTCGCTTCGCACATCGTCGGCGACCGGATGCGCGAGATGTGGGACGCCGCGCAGGCCGGCGACCTTGATCGAGCGCGGCAAATCGACGCCGAGATCACGCCCGTCTACGAGGCGACCTCCGTCACCACCAACCCGATCCCGCTGAAGGCTGCCCTGGAGATGCTGGGCCTCTGCGCGGATCGACTTCGACTTCCCCTGGTATCCGCCGACGCCGAGCAGCGAGCCGCCATCAAGGCCGGGCTCGACGCCGCCGGCGTCGCGGTTGCCGGTTAGAACATCTAGAGAAAGAGTGACCGACTAGTGCCAAGCAAACTGCGAGTGCTGCCCTTGGGCGGCCTCGGCGAGATCGGCAAGAACATGACCGTGATCGAGTACGACGGCCGCATCGTCGTCGTCGACACGGGGCTGATGTTCCCGACCGCGGAGATGCACGGGATCGACCTCGTGCTGCCGGACTTCTCATACCTGCGTGACCGCGCCGACGACATCGAGGCGATCGTCCTCACCCACGGCCACGAGGATCACGTCGGGGCGCTGCCCTACGTGCTGAAAGAGATCGGGATGCCACCGAAGATCTACGGCGGCCTGCTGACGGTGGGGATGGTGCGCTCGAAGCTCGACGAGCACAAGCTGGGGGACGATGCGCCGCTGAAGGAGCTGCCGCCGGGGAAGAAGGTGCGCTGCGGACCGTTCGAGCTGGAGCTGATCCATCTCGCTCACTCGATTCCCGACATGCGGGCGGTCCTGCTGAGCACCGCGGTCGGCTCGGTGCTGATGACCGGTGACTACAAGTTCGACCAGACCCCGGTCGACGGGCGTCCGGCCGACGTCTCGCGCCTGGCGGAGCTCGGCAGGGAAGGGCTGCTTCTGCTCTGCGGCGATTCGACCAACGCCGATCGGCCGGGAGTGGCGCCCTCGGAGTCCGCCGTGGGGCCGGCGTTGCTGGAGCAGTTCGCCCGTTGCGAGGGGCGGATCATCGTCACCTCCTTCGCCTCGAACATCCACCGCGTGCAGCAGGTGATCGACGCCGCCGCGCAACTGGACCGCAAGGTGGCTCTGGTCGGCCGCTCGATGCGCAAGAACTTCAAAATCGCCTCCAGGCTTGGGCTGGCGAAGGCCCCGAAGGGGATCTTCGTGCAGCCGCGGGAGATCGAGGATTTCCCCGACGAGAAGGTCGTGGTGATCTCCACCGGCAGTCAGGGCGAGCCACTCTCGGCGCTGCGGCGGATGGCCAACAACGACCACCGCGACGTGCAGCTGCATTCCGGCGACACCGTCGTCTTCTCGGCGACGCCGGTGCCGGGCAACGAGCGCGCCGTCAACGAGACGATCGACCGCATCTACGAGATCGGCGCCACCGTGATCACCGCCAAGGACGCGCCGATCCACGCCTCCGGCCACGGTTGGCAGGAGGAGCTGAAGCTGATGCTGAACCTGACCAAACCGCGCTACGTGATGCCGGTGCACGGAGACCACAAGCGGCTGCGACTGCACGCCGAGCTGGCGGAAGCGGTCGGGGTCGACCGCGAGCGGATCTTCCGCGGCCGCAACGGCCTGCCGCTGGAGATCGACGGAAACGGCGCCCGCTTCGGCGAGGACGTCCACGCCGGCGTCATCTACGTCGACGGCATCAACATCGGCGAGCCCGACGACGCCGCCCTTCGCGACCGCCGCGCGATCTCCGCCGACGGCATCTTCATCGTCGTCGCCACCATCTCCAACGACGACGGCAGCATCGTCGCCGACCCCGAGGTGATCTTCCGCGGCGTCGCCTTCCTGGAGGAAGCCGACGCCCTCGTCGAGGACCTCAAGGACCTGGTCGAAGACCAGCTCGACGACGCCGCCCGGGCCGGCCACCGCGAGACCGACCTGGTCGAGGAGGACCTGCATGAAGCGATCGGCAAATTCGTCTGGCAACGCCTCCGCCGCCGCCCGATGGTCCTGCCGGTGGTCATCGAGGTTTAGTTCGAGCCGCTCCCGGTGGGGAGGGGTGGGTGTCCCGCGGCACCGCCCCAGCGCTTTGCCCCTCCCCTTGAGAGAAAAAGCCCGCCGAGGCGATTTCTGGGGAGAAACCTCGGCGGGCCAGTGTCTCGTCCACCGGGAAATCTAGGACTGGGGCCTAAAGCGCCTCTAAAGGCTTTGCAGCGGGTTTCGCGGTTTCCGCCAGGGGGATGTGGGCGATGAAGAGGGCGCCCCCGGATCGGGATTCGGCGGCCTTGACGCTGCCTCCGTGAGAGGTGGCGACGGCGCTGACGATCGCCAGGCCGAGGCCGGTGCCGGTGCCGCGGGCGGTGTCCGCTGGGCCCTGCCCACGGACGAAGCGGTCGAAGACCTGGGTCCGCATCGACTCCTGGATGCCGGGGCCGTCGTCGCCGACTTCGACCACCGCGGTCCCGCCCTCATCACGCAGGATCAGTTCGATGCGGGCGTCGGGCTGAGTGTGGCGGATCGCGTTGTCGAGCAGGTTGAGGACCATCCGGTGCAGCTCGTCGCGGCTGCCCTCGACCCGCAGCGGCCGATCGTTCTCGATCGCGAACTCGCGTCTGCCCATCAGTGGCGCCGCCTCGGCGGCCGCATCGCCGGCGATTTCGGCGAGGTCCACGCGCCGGTGCGCCTCCAGTCGGCCGGCGTCGGCGCGGGCCAGCAGCAGGAGGTCGCCGACCAAGCGCCCCATCCGCCGCGAGGAGCGCAGCGCCGAGTCGACGATCTCGCGGTCCTCGGCCTGATCGGCCCGGGAAAGCGACGCCTGCAGCAGCTCGAGGTTGGCGAGGACGCTGGTCAGCGGCGTGCGCAACTCGTGCGAGGCGTCGGCGACGAACTCACGCTGCTTCTGCATCACGCCCTCGCGTTCGGCTCGGGCTGCGTCGAGCGAGCGGAGCATCTCCTCCAGGGTGCGAGCCAGCTTCCCGACCTCGTCGTCGTTGGTCGGTTCGGGCATCCGCTGCGACGGATCGCGGGTGGTGGCGATTTCCTTTGCGGTGGCCGTCAACGAGGCGATCGGACGCATCGCCCGGCCGGCGATCGCGACGCCGGTGAAGACCGCAAGCAGGGTGCCCCCGAGGATGCCGCCGGCGATCAGGAGCCAGACCCGGTCGATCGTGTCCTCGACGTGGCTGAGGCTGCGTCCGTATTGGACGTACCCGGTCACCTGCCCCGATTCGCTGGTGATCGTTTCGGTGGCGACCCGCATGCCGTGGTAGTCGGAGATGCCGGTATTGAGCGGCCCCAGCGCACTTGCGTGTTCGCTGCGGCCACGCAGGTTCCCGTTGACGTCGTAGACCCGGGCCGAGGCGTCGTCGGGAAGGACGAAGTCGTTCAGCGATAGCCGTTCCCTCAATTCGGGTTCGCCGAAGGCGGGGTAGACGACCTGAAATTCGTTGGAGAGGATCTGGACCGCGCTGTTGACCTCGCTGTTGAAGTCGTCGCGGATCCGCTGGGTCGCGATCTGGCCGATCGCACCGCCGAAGAGGACGAGGATGACGAAGGTCAGCCCCGCCGAGACCGTCGCCAGCCGCCAGCGCACGGGCCAGGACCGCGGGTGGATCAGGCGCCGGCTGAGCCTGCCGAGGCGATCCGCGAAGGCGCGCCCCATCCCTACGCCTTGAGCACGTAGCCGGCGCCGCGTTTCGTGTGCAGCAGCCGCGACTCGCTGCCCGCCTCGAGCTTGCGCCGCAGGTTGGAGATGAAGACGTCGATCGTGTTGGTCGCCGCCATCGGGTCGTAGCCCCAGACCTCGTCGAGCAGCCGCTCGCGGGAGACGACCAGGCGCTCGTTGCGCATCAGGAACTCGAGCAGCTCGAACTCGCGATTGGTCAGCTCGATCTCGCGATCGCCGCGGCGGACCTCGCGGGTGTCGGGGTTGAGGACGAGATCGCCGACCTCGAGCGAGGCGGCGCCGCGCGGAGGGCGACGGCGCAGCAGCGCCCTGATTCGGGCCAGCAGCTCCTTGCGCTCGAACGGCTTCACCAGGTAGTCGTCGGCGCCGCTGTCGAGGCCGGTGACGCGGTCCTCGGTCTCCGCCCGGGCGGTCAGCATCAGGATCGGCACGTCGCCGTCGCTGCGCAGGCGCCTGCAGACCTCGACCCCGTCGAGACCGGGAAGGCCGAGATCGAGCACGACCAGGTCGGGCACGAAGCCGGCGGCGACGTCCAGCGCCTCGATGCCGTCGGCCGAGGTCTTCACTTCATAGCCCTCGTTGCGCAGGGAGCGGCGGAGGACGTCGGCGATGTCGACGTCGTCCTCGACGACCAGAACGCGACCGCCGACCGGGTCCACCTCAGAGAGCATCAACCGATGGTAGCCGCGAAAATCGCCGCAGGGTGCGACTTTTAGTGCGAATTTAGCTCGCAGGGGTGAGGGGCTCGGCGTCGAACGGAATCCCATGTTCGTGCGTAAGAAGCGCGCCGGAACGGCGCGGCGAGGCAAAGGTGCGTCCAAACGCAAGCCCAAAGCCAAAGGTGGCGGTCTGCGCCTGCCGGCTGGGCTCGAGCAGCGCCACCTCGACCTGATCGGTCTCTTCCTCGTCGCTTTCGGCGTCTACCTCGCCTTTGTCCTCTTCTTCGGCTGGGAAGGCGGCAAGGTCGGCTACGGCGTTGAAACCGCCCTCGACTACCTCTTCGGCCGGATCGGCGCCCGCATCTTCACCGTCCTCCTGCTGGCGGTCGGCGGGATGCTGCTGACCGGCACCTCGGTCTCGGCGCTGGCGCGCGGGACCGGCCGGAGCCTCCGGGCGCTCTTCCGCGGCGTCTTCGTCAGCGGCGACGCCGCCGCGCGCACCGTCGCCAGAACCCACGCCGACTGGCGCGAGCACCGCGAGGCGCGGGCCGAGGCGGCGACCCTGGCCGGCCCCACCGACGTGATGAGCTCCTACCCGGAGGAGGACGAGGACTTCGAACCGACCGTGGCCCTCGCCGAGGAGGACGACTTCGACTCCCAGATCTTCGACGCGGATGCCGACGCCGAGACCCACGTGCACCCGGCCGAGGACCCACCCGGCACGCCCGGACGCGAAGCGGAGGACGCGCCGGTTGATGGCGACGAGCTCCAGAACTACGACTCCGAGGACGCGGTCGCGGTGGTCGACGAGGGCGACCGCGCCCAGGCCGGCCTGACCCCGCTGGGCAACAGGCGCGGGGTGACGATGTCGGAAGAGATCGACTACCGGCCGCCCGCGGCGAAACTGCTCGAGCGCGGCAAAGGCGACAAAGGCCCGGACCCGCGCGACCACGAAGCGGTTGGCCGCAAGCTGGTCGAGACGCTCGGCCACTTCGGCGTCGAGGCGAAGATCGTCGGCATCGTCAGCGGCCCCCATGTCTCCCGCTTCGAGCTGCGCCTCGCGCCCGGCACCAAGGTCAAGAAAGTCACCGAGCTCGCCAACGACATCGCCTACGCGCTCGCTTCGACCGACATCCGCATCCTGGCGCCGATCCCCGGCAAGCAGGCGGTCGGGGTGGAGGTGCCGAACAGCCGCCGCCGCATGGTCCGTCTCGGCGACATCTACGCCGGTCGACCGGAGAAGACCTCGCCGCTGGTCGCCTGGCTCGGCAAGGGGATCGACGGCAACGCGGTCTGGACCGACCTCGCGAAGATGCCGCACGTCCTCGTCGCCGGCACCACCGGCTCGGGCAAGAGCGGCTGCGTCAACGCGATCCTCTCCTCGATCCTGATGCAGGCCTCGCCGAACGAAGTGCGGCTGGTCCTGGTCGATCCGAAGCAGGTCGAGCTCAACCACTACGAGAACGTCCCGCACCTGCTGACCCCGGTGGTCACCTCGCCGCGGCTGGCCGCCAACGTCCTCTCCAACCTGATCGGCGAGATGGAGAGCCGCTACGGGATCATGAGCGAGGCCCGCGCCCGCAACCTGGTCGAGCTCAATCGCGCCCGCCAGAAGAAAGGCGAAGCGCCGTTGCCGCACATCCTCTGCGTGATCGACGAGCTCGCGGACCTGATGATGGTCGCCCCGGCCGAAGTCGAGGACTCGATCATCCGCCTGGCCCAGAAGTCGCGGGCGACCGGCATCCACCTGGTGCTGGCTACCCAGCGCCCCTCGACCGACATCATCACCGGCACGATCAAGGTCAACATCCCCTCGCGGATCGCCTTCGCGGTCTCCTCGCAGACCGACTCGCGGGTGATCCTCGACCAGGGCGGGGCGGAGACCCTGCTCGGCCAGGGAGACATGCTCTTCCGCGGCGCCGGCACCTCGAAGCTGGCGCGGGTCCAGGGCGCCTTCGTCACCGAGGAGGAGATCGCCCGCATCACCAAGCACTGGGCAAAGCAGGGCGAACCCGAATTCGAGGACGAGCTGCTGGAGACCCCGCAGGAGGGCGCGGACGAGGGCCGCGACGACGACTTCGACCCCGACAGCGACGACCTTCTGGACGAGGCGATCCGCCTCGTCGTCCAGACCGAGACCGCCTCGGTCTCGATGATCCAGCGGCGCCTGCGGGTCGGCTACACCCGCGCCGGGCGGCTGATCGACATGCTGGAGCGGCGCGGCGTCATCTCAGGTTACGAGGGCTCGAAACCGCGCCAGGTGCTGATCACCCAGGCGGATCTGCCGCGCGTCCTCGGCGGTAACGAGGGCGAGCCGGCGGCCGTCGCGGTGGACACGGACACCGACGAATAAAGTCCGCACTTTGCGCCTTTGGGCTATGAGGCGCACAATGGGGTCGTGGATCAGTCCGTGGGCAGCAAGCTGCGCGAGGCACGCGCCCGGCGCAGGCTCAGTCTGGAGGAGGTCGAAGAGGCGACCAAGATCCGCGGTCGCTACCTGCAGGCGATCGAGAACGACGAGTGGGACCAGCTTCCCGGCGAAACCTACGCTCGCGCCTTCATCCGCACCTATGGTCGGCTTCTCGGCCTCGATGGCGAGCTGCTGGCGGAGGAACAGCGCCGCAGCCGCGGCGCGGCGCGTCCCGGTGAGCAACTCCCGCGAGTCGATCCGCGACCGAACCCGGTGCGGGACCCTCGCAGAAGCAGGGGCCGAGGCCCATCCGTCCCACCGAAACTGGTTGCTGCCCTCGTCACCGGTCTCGTCATCGCGGCACTTCTTGCAATCGGCCTCTTGACCGGGGGGGACCAGAACAGAGGCGAGAACGGACCGACTTCGCATGAGACCGGCACGAAGGCCGGGGCCGGAGAACGCCACCGCAAGCAGCGGGTCCCAGCCGGACATTCCCTGCTGCTGGCGGCCAGGGGCGAAGTCTGGGTCTGCCTGCTCGACGGCGGGGGCAAGCCGCTCGTCAACGGCGTCATCTTGGTCCCAGGCGAATTCGAGGGGCCTTTCCGGTCCGGTAGCTTCAGCCTGGCGCTGGGCAACGGCGCCGTGACGATGACCGTGGACGGAAGACAGGCGAACATTCCGGAACCGTCGAGCCCGATCGGCTTCGCGGTGCGCTCCGACGGCTCCGTGCGCGAACTGCCCGAAGGCGAACGGCCGACCTGCACGTGATCCGAGCCGGCATCGTCGTCACCGGGACCGAGGTCCTCACCGGTCGCATCTTCGATGCCAACGGCCCCTGGCTGTCCGAACGCCTGGCCGAGCTCGGGGTCGAGGTGGCCCACATCCTGGTCGTGGCGGACCGGCCCGAGGACCTGGAAGCGGCGCTGCGCTTCATGGCGGCCGAGGGGCTGGACCTGATCGTCACCAGCGGCGGGCTGGGGCCGACGGCGGACGACCTCACCGCCGAGATCGTCGCCCGCTTCGCCGGGCGGCCGATGGAGCTCGACGAGCGGATGGAGGCGAAGATCGCCGAGATCCTCAGCGGTTTTGCCCGCCGCTTCCGCCTAGACGAGGGCGCGCTGCAGGAGGCGAACCGCAAGCAGGCGATGGTGCCGGAGGGAGCGGTGCCGCTCGATCCGGTGGGGACTGCGCCCGGTCTGGTCGTCCCGGCCGGGGAGCGGGTGGCGATCGTCCTGCCGGGACCGCCGCGGGAGCTGCAGCCGATGTGGTCGGCGGCCGTGAAAACGCCCCAGGTGCAGGAGATCCTGGCGAGAGCGACGCCGCTTCGGGCCTACACGATGCGGATGTTCGGGGTGCCGGAGTCCGAAATCGCCAAGAGCCTGCGGGAGATGGAGTCCGAGGGGCTGGAGCTGGGCGCGGTGGAGATCACGACCTGCCTGCGCAAAGGCGAGATCGAGATCGACGTCCGCTACCGCGACGAGGCGACCTCGGTTGCCGAGGCGGTGCGGGAGGGGCTGGCGCGGCGGCACCGGCGCGAGACCTTCAGCCTCGACGGGGAGACGATCGACGCCCAGGTGGCGACGCTGCTCCTGGGCCATCGCCTCGGTCTGGCCGAGTCCTGCAGCGGCGGCATGCTGGCGGCGCGAATCACCGATCTGGCCGGGGCTTCGGAGTACTTCGCCGGTGGCGTCGTTGCCTACTCGAACGGAGCCAAGGCAGAGCAGCTGGGGGTCGACCCGGAGCTGATCGAAACGAAGGGGGCGGTTTCTCCGGAGGTCGCCGAGGCGATGGCGATCGGCGCCATCGAGCGCTTCGACGCCGACGTCGCGGTCTCGATCACGGGCATCGCCGGCCCCGGCGGCGGCAACGAGGAGAAGCCGGTCGGCTACGTCTGCTTCAACGCCCGCCTCGCCGACGGCACCAGCATCGCCCGCGACCCCGTCATCCCCGGCGGCCGGCCGGATATCCGCGAGCGCTCGGCGCTCGTCGGCATGCACCTGCTGCGCCAGCTCCTCGGTGAGGAAGACGGCGAAAAGCCGTAGCGGAAAGTTTGCTTTTGGGTGTTGTTCCGCGCGCCCTGGCTCCGTAGCGTGGCGGCCATGGCCAAGGAAAGGCTGAAGAGCCCGCGAGCGCGCCTGTTCGTCGCCCTCGATCTGCCCGACGAGGTGCGGGAGGGGATCGTGGCCTGGGGGAGGGAGGCGCTGGCGGACCCCGCGCTGCGGCCTGTCGCGCCCGAGTCGCTGCACGTCACGCTCGCCTTCCTCGGCTACCGGCCGGAGAAGGAGATCGAGCGGATCGCTGCCGTGGTCGAAGAAAGCGCCGGGGCAGCGCCCTGGGTGGAGCTGCGCGACCCGGAGCGGCGGCCGCCGCGGGGGCGAGCGCGACTGTTTGCCCTGCCGGCGATCTCGCCGGGGGCGGAGGCGCTGCAGGCCGGGCTCGAGCGGAGACTTGTCGAGGGGGGCTTCTACGAGCCCGAGAAGCGGCAGTTCTGGCCGCATGTGACCGTGGCTCGGGTGCGTCCCGAGGCGCGCGGCTCGAGACGGCCGGCAGTCGTCTCGGGGCCTCCCGGACCGCTGCCTCCGGAGCTCCTTGAGCCCCGGATTGCCGTCCGGATGACGCTGTACCGTTCTGTCCTTCAGCCGACCGGTGCGCGCTATGTGCCGTTGGCCCAAGTCGAGCTGCCCGGCGCAGGGCGGCAGTGAGGTGAAATCGAGATGGCGAAAGCAAACTTGAGAGAGGCTTCGGCCAAAGAGGCGAAAGCAAAGGACGCGGCGTTGCAGGCCGCGGTGACGCAGATCGAGCGCGATTTCGGGCAGGGGTCCCTGATGCGCCTCGGCGACAAAGGCACGATCAAGGTCGACGCGATCCCGACCGGGTCGCTGGCGCTCGACCTGGCGCTGGGGATCGGCGGCGTCCCGCGCGGCCGGATCGTCGAGATCTTCGGCCCGGAGTCGTCGGGGAAGACGACCCTCGTCAACCACGTCATCGCCCAGGCCCAGGCAATGGGCGGCGTCTGCGCCTTCATCGACACCGAGCACTCGATCGACCCCGTCTACGCGCGGTCGATCGGCGTCGACACCGACGAGCTGCTCGTCTCCCAGCCCGACTACGGCGAGCAGGCGCTGCAGATCGCCGATCGGCTGATCGCCTCGGCCGCGGTCGACGTGGTCGCGATCGACTCGGTCGCGGCGCTGACGCCGAAAGCCGAGCTCGACGGGCAGATCGGCGACACCACCGTCGGCCTGCAGGCGCGGCTGATGTCGCAGGCGCTGCGGAAACTGGCGGGCAGCCTCAACCGGACGAAGACGGTCTGCCTCTTCACCAACCAGATCCGCGAAAAAGTCGGGGTCCAGTTCGGCTCGCCGGAGACCCAGCCGGGCGGTCGGGCGCTGAAGTTCTACTCCTCGCAGCGACTCGACATCCGCCGCATCGAGACCCTCAAGGAAGGGACCGAGGCGGTCGGCAACCGGGTCCGGGTCAAAGTCGTCAAGAACAAGGTCGCGGCGCCGTTCCGCCAGGCGGAGTTCGACATCGAGTACGGCGTCGGAATCTCCCGCGAGGGCGGTCTGCTCGACTTCGGGATGGAGCAGGACCTGGTCCAGAAATCGGGCTCGTTCTTCTCCTATGGCGAGACCCGGCTTGGCCAGGGCCGCAACAACGCCAAACAGTTTCTGGTCGACAACCCGGAGCTGGCGCTGGAGATCGAAACCAAGGTCCGGACGGCACTGGGGATCGATGGCGAGGCGATCGAGAGCAACGAGAGCGAGGCGGCCGTCCCGGTAACTGAGGCGAGGGCGGCTTAAGGCCGCTTCGCCTGGATTGAGCGGCCTGGCATCCCTTGCAGCGGACGGGTTGAAGCTGCCTAACTGCCTCCAAGGTGCCGAACAGCGGTACCCAAGGCGCATCCGACCTTGGGCACACTCCGCTGTGCTGCAAGTCGGATGCGCCACGCTCGCCAGTCACGCACGGGGCTTTCGCCAATCCCTCCTCGCCGCGACAGGCCGCCAACCTCTATAGGATCACCGCCGCCTTAGCCCTATGAGCAACGAGACCCTTTTCTACGTCTGCGGGATCGCCCTCGCCGTCTCGGCGGTGACGGTCAGCTTTCTCGGCCTGAAAATGAAGGATTTCCCCGGAAAATTCCTGCCGGCGGTCGTCCTCTGGTTTGCCCTCTTCGTCGCCGCCACCGCCACCTTCGCCACCCGTTACTCCGGCGAAGAGCACGAGGCGAAGGCCGCTGAGTACGCGAAGTTCAACGAAGAGGTCGAAAAGGACGAGACCTCGGGTCCCTTCGAAAACGAAGGTGGCGCTGAAGGCGGCGAATCCGAGAAAGCCGAAGAACAAGCGGAAGAAGGCGCCGAAGGCTCTGTTCATGGAGAAGAACCAGTCGGCGAGACCGAAGGCGAAGGCGGCATGGAAGCCGGTGGCGGGGCTGGCACGACGCTCCAGCTCGAAGCAAGCGAAACCGCGCTCGCATACGACACGGCAAGCCTGAGCGCTGACGCCGGCAAGGTCACGATCGACTTCACGAATCCCTCTGCGATACCGCACAACGTGGTGATCGAACAGAACGGCAAAGAACTCGCCGGCTTCGAACCGATCGCCAGCGGCGAAGAATCGGAGAGCGCCGACCTGAAGCCCGGCACCTACACCTTCTACTGCTCCGTCCCCGGCCATCGCGAGGCCGGGATGGAAGGCACGCTTACCGTCGAATAGACCGGCGCATTTCGGCGTCCCGGGCGCTCGCGTGCGGAGCACGCCACGCTCCCCGCGTCCTTTAACTGCTTGGTCTATTCGCCGCTAAGCTCGTGCCGTGCCCAAGAAGTTCCACGTCACCACCTTCGGGTGCCAGATGAACGTGCACGACTCCGAGCGGATGCGTGGGATGCTGGCCTCGCTCGGCTACGAGGAGGCGCCGGGCCGCGAAGAGGCGGACCTGATCCTCTTCAACACCTGCTCGATCCGCGAGTCGGCCGACAGCCGCTTCATCGCCCATCTGGGGGAGGCGAAGCGGCTGAAGGGCGAAGACCCCGATCGAGTGGTCGGGGTAGGCGGCTGCTGGGCGCAGTCGGTCAAGGAGGAGGTCTTTGAGCGCTTTCCCTTCGTCGACGTCGCCTTCGGACCGGGCCAGATCCACAAGCTCGCCGAGTTCCTCAACAGCGACTCGCTGACCGCCCAGGGCTACTTCGAGTTCGAGGACTTCTCCGGCCACCTGCCGACCCGCCGCGAGCGCGAGTTCCAGGGCTGGCTGCAGATCTCCCAGGGCTGCAACTGCGTCTGCTCCTACTGCATCGTCCCCTCGACCCGGGGGCGGGAGGTCAGCCGCGATCCCGACGAGCTGATCGCCGAGGCCGAGGCGCTCGCCGCCGACGGCGTCGTCGAGGCGACGCTGCTGGGCCAGAACGTCAACAGCTACGGCCGCGACCTGCCGCCGGCGAAGCGGATCGGCTTCTCCGACCTGCTGCGCCGGGTCGACGCGATCGAGGGGATCGAGCGGATCCGCTACACCAGCCCCCATCCGAAGGACATGAAGGAGGACGTGATCCGCGCCCACGCCGAGCTGCCCGCGCTCTGCGAGCAGATCCATCTGCCGCTGCAATCGGGCTCGAGCGCCGTGCTCAAACGGATGCGCCGCACCTACAACCGTCAGCGCTACATGGACCGGGTGGCGCTGATCCGCGAGCACGTCCCCGACTGCGCGATCACCACCGACATCATCGTCGGCTTCCCGGGCGAGACCGAGGCCGACTTCGCCGAGACGCTGGAAGTGGCCGAGGAGGTCGGCTACGACGGCGCCTTCACCTTCGTCTTCTCGCCCCGCCGCGAAACCGAGGCGGCGACGATGGAGGATCAGCTGCCGCATCCGGTCAAGGTCGAGCGGATGGAACGGCTGGTCGAGGTCGTCCAGCGGCGCGCGGCCGAGCGGGCCCAGCGCTTCGTCGGGCGGACGATGGACGTCCTGGTCGAAGGGACGAGCCGTACCGACGAGACGAAGCTGCGGGGGCGGACTCGGCATGGCAAGGCGGTCAACTTCGACGGGGTCGCTGACCCCGGTGAGTTCGTGCCGGTGGAGATTGAATCGGCGACTTCACAGACGTTGGCTGGGGTGTCGGTGAAGCCCCTCTCTCAACTGATCGGCTGAGGAGGTTCGGCCGTTTTCGCCATCTTCGGCCCGACCGGCGTGGGGAAGACCGGCGTGGCCATTGCGCTTGCCGAGCTCCTCCGAGAGCGCGGGGAGGACCCGGTGGCGGTCAACTGCGATGCGCTGCAGGTCTACGAGGGGCTGGAAACGCTGACGGGGGCGGCGACTCGAGAGGAGCGGGGGAGGCTGGAGCACCGGCTGCTCAGCTTCGTGCCGATCACCGCGGACTTCTCGGTCGGCGATTACATGCCGCTGGCACACGCCGAGATCGATGCGGCGCTGGAGGCGGGGCGGCGGCCGATCGTGGTGGGCGGGACCGGGCTCTATCTGCGGGCGGCGTTGGCGGATCTTTCGCTGGAGAAGGTGCCGCCGGAATCGGAGGAGTCGGAGCTGTGGTCGCCGGAGACCAGGCACCCGACGGCGATATTCGGGCTCGACATGGACCGCGCCCAGCTTTACGAGCGGATCGACGCTCGGGTTGAGGCGATCGTCGCGAGTGGCGCAACCGAGGAGGCCCGCCGCGCCGACGCCATCGGTCCCGGCCGCACCGCCCGCAAAGCGCTGGGCTTCGACGAGCTCCTCGCCGGCGACCTGGAGACGATGAAGAAGCGCTCCCGCAACTACGCCCGCCGTCAGCTCACCTGGATGCGCAAGATCCCGAACCTGGAGCTGATCGACCGCACCGGCCTCAGCGACGAGGAGGTCGCCGAGCGGATCGCAATAGGCTGCCGCGCGTGAAGTTCGAGAAGTGGCAGGCGCTGGGCAACGACTACCTGATCCTCGAGGCGGAGCAGTTGCCGTGGGAGCTGACGGCGACGCGGGTCGAGTGGCTCTGCGACCAGCATTTCGGCGTCGGCGCCGACGGGCTCCTGTTGCTCTCGCGCAGCGAGGATCCGGAGTACGTCGCCGAGCTGCGGATCTTCAACCCCGACGGCTCCGAGGCCGAGCTCTCCGGCAACGGCGCCCGCGAGGCGATCCTCTACCTGCGGCGCCACGGCTGGACCGACGACGACGAGTTCGCGATCGGCACGGTCGCCGGACCGATCCGGCCGACGATCACCGGCGAGCTGACCTGCTCCGTCGACATGGGCCAGGCCTCGACCAGCTCGAAGGACTACCCCTCCGGCCCCGAGGACGGGCGCGGCACCTTGGAGTCCGGCGGGCGCAGCTGGGAGTTCCAGCACGTCTCGATCGGCAATCCGCAGTGCGCGATCGTCGTCGGCGAGGGGCTCGACGAGCTCGACCTCGGCGCGATCGGCCCGGGGATCGAAGGCAACGAGCTCTTCCCGAACCGCACCAACGTCTCCTTCCTCGCGATCGACGGCAGCCGGGTCCGCGCCCGGATCTTCGAGCGCGGGGTGGGGGAGACCTTGTCTTCGGGCACCGGAGCCAGCGGTGCCGCCGTCACCGCCTTCCTGCGCGGCGCCCAGAGCCCGATCACCATCGAGCTCGAAGGCGGCGAGCTGATGGTCGAGGTCGGCGAGGACCTGTCGGTCCGACTCGATGGCTGGGCCGAGCCGGTCTTCAGCGGCGAGCTCTCGCCGGAGCTCGTGCAGGCGCTGGCCGAGCTGAACGGCGAATAAGCGCCGGCCTCCGGCCGGTTCGCCGATCGCATAGATTTCCGCCTCCGCATGGGCATCTCCGACCCCTCACGACGCCTGGAGGCCATCCCTCCGTACAAGTTCCAGGAGCTCGAGCAGCAGATCGCCGACAAGCGCGCCGCCGGGATCGACGTGATCAGCCTCGGGATCGGCGATCCGGACGAACCGACCTACCCGCACGTGGTCGAGGCGATGCAGGAGGCGGTGGCGAATCCCGACTACCACCGGTACCCGAGCAATCGCGGCCGCGACGAGTTCCGCCAGAGCTTCGCCGAGTTCTACGACCGCCGCTTCGGCGTCGAGATCGACCCGAACGGCGAGGTGATCCCGGCGATCGGCGCCAAGGAGTGCATCTACAACCTCTGCTTCGCCTTCCTCGACCCGGAGGACGTCGCCCTTGCCTCCGACCCTGGCTACCCCGTCTACACCGGCGGGCCGATCCTCGCCGGCGCCAGGGCCGAGCTGCTGCCGCTGGTGCCCGAGCTGGGCTTCGCGCCGGACCTGACCGCCGTCCCGGCCGACGTCGCCGCCCGCGCCCGGCTGATGTTCATCAACTACCCGAACAACCCGACCGGCGCGATCGTCCCCGAGGGCTTCTTCGAGACCGTCGTCTCCTTCGCCCATGAGCACCAGATCCTCGTCGTCCACGACAACGCCTACTCGGAGACCACCTACGACGGCTACGTGGCACCCAGCTTCCTCGCCACGCCCGGCGCAAAGGAGGTCGGCGTCGAGGTCTTCTCGCTCTCCAAGGGCTACAACATGACCGGCTGGCGCTGCGCGGCGATCCTCGGCAACGCCGAGGCGATCCAGACCTACTGGCGGTTGAAGACCAACGTCGACTCCGGCCTCTTCGAGGCGATCCAGATGGCCGGCGCAGCCGCCCTGAAGGGGCCGAGCGGCCCGCTGGAGCGGATGAACGCGACCTACGCCCGTCGCCGCGACCTCGTCGTCTCCGCCCTCGACGAGATCGGCGTCGAGGTCGCCTCGCCGAAGGGCACGATCTACGTCTGGGCCCCGGTTCCCGAGGGCCACACCTCGACCTCCTTTTGCGAGCTCGTGCTCGACGAGGCCGCCGTCGTCATCTCGCCCGGCTCGATGTACGGGCCGAGCGGCGAGGGCTTCTTCCGCATCGCCCTGACCGCCCCCGACGACCGGATCGAAGAGGCGGTCGAGCGGATGCGCGAGCACCTGTCCTAACTGATCTTCCCGAACGGGAAAACAACCGCCCGATTAGCGACTGGCCTGGGCGTTTTTTCCCGAACGGGATAAAAACCGTGTTTTCTGCCGGTTCGCCTGTCATATTTTCCCGAACGGGAAAATGGATCTATTGCCGATCAAAGACTCGAACGAGCTGGGGGCCGCGATTCGCGCCCGCCGCGCCGAACTGGAACTGACCCAGGAAGAGCTGGCGGATGTCGCCCGCGTCACCTTGCGCTTCGTCAGCGAACTCGAGCGCGGCAAGGAGAGCGCCCAGTTCGCAGGCATCAAGCGGGTGCTCGCGGCGCTCGGTCTCGATCTCTACCTGAAACCGAGATGAACGCCCTCGACGTCTTCCTTCACGACGAGCGGGTTGGGCTCCTCGAGCGCCTCGACGGCGCCAGACTCCGCTTCACCTACGACGCGCAATGGCTTACCGGCGCCGAGACGCCGATCTCGCTCGCGCTGCCGCTCCGCGAGGAACCCTATCTCGACGCCGAGTGCCGGCCCTTCTTCGCCGGTCTGCTGCCCGAGGGGGAGTTCCTGCGCTCGATCGCCCGCACCTTCCACATCTCGGCGGAGAACCCGTTCACCGTGCTGCAGGAAATCGGCGGCGAGTGTGCCGGCGCCGTCTCGCTGGTGGTGCCGGGCGGCGATCCTCCCTTCGCATCCGCGCCGGAGCCCGAATGGCTGAGCGAGCCTCAGCTCGGATCCTTGCTGGCCGAACTCCCGGCACGTCCGCTGCTGTCCGGGCCCGACGACGAAGAAGGGGTGCGGCTCTCCCTCGCCGGGACCCGGGACAAGCTGCCGGTCCTGCTCCGGGATGACAGGATCGGCATCACCAGGGGGCGTCCGCCGAGCACCCACATCATCAAGGTGCCTCCGCCGGAGATCGACGGCTTCGTCGCCAATGAGGCCTACTGCATGGCTCTGGCGAGGGAGATCGGGCTGTCCGTGGCCACGGCCACGCCGTTTCGCGCAGACCACCTGGAGGCCCTGCTGATCGAGCGCTATGACCGCTTCCGGGCAGGCCTGACGGTGCAGCGGATCCATCAAGAGGACCTCTGCCAGGCGAGCGGCCGCTCACCCGCGATGAAGTACGAGGCCGAAGGGGGACCGGGCGTCGCGGAGTGCGCGCAGCTGATCGGCGCGCATGCGGCCGGTCCCGGGGCCAGCATCCTGAAATTCCTCGACGCGCTGCTTTTCAACCTCCTGATCGGCAATGCCGACGCGCATTCGAAGAACTGCTCGCTGCTGCTCGAGGGTCGGGGAGCCCCTCGGCCGGCGCCGCTCTACGACCTCCTTTCGACGCGCGTGTACGAGCGTCGCTTCGGCAGGAAGATGGGAATGAAGTACGGCGGCGAGTACCGACCTGACCGGATCCGCGGCCGCCACCTCGACCGCCTCGGAGACGACCTCGGCATCGCCGCACGGCGGGTCAGGAAACATGCCGATGCGATCGCTTCGCGCGCGCTGAAATCCCGCGAGGCGGCGCGAGAGAGCCTGCCCTCGCCGTGGTGCGACGCTCCGATCCTCGACGCGATCGATGCGATAGTGGCGGAGTTCGCGGACATGCTGCGCCGGGCAGCCGACGAATCGCGCTAGGTCTGCGCCGCCGCTTCGCGCTCGGCCTTCTTGCGCCAGTAGCGATCGAGGCCGCTCCACTGGTAGGCGGTGGGGACCGCCTGCAGGAGCTCGTCGACGGTCTCGCTTCCGATCCCTTCCTCGTCCAGCTCGCGGCGGACGCGGGCCTCGTTGTCGGCGTCGTACTCCTCCTTCGACATCTGGCGAGCCAGCTCGGCCTCCTCGCGGAGTTTCGCCTTCACCTTCTCGATGTGACCGGGGACGTCCTCGTCGACCGCGCCGAAGTGGGTGAGCGCCAGCCGCTCCGGCGACCAGCCGGCGACCACGTCGAGCGAGTCTTCCCAGGTCTCGACGTCGATGTCGGGCGGGGGAGTGGGGGGCACGATGAGGCTCGAAGGCGGGATCCGGCAGGCGGCGACGTCGCCGACGAAGGCCGTGCCGCTCTCCTCGTGCAGGTAACAGACATGGTGGGAGGCATGGCCGGGCGTGCAGGCAACCCGCATCCCGTGAACCGTCTCGCCACCGCTGAGGACCCGGACGTTCTCCTCGGGCACCGGCACGATCTCGCCCCAGAGGTAGTTCAGCTTGTCCCCGTAGAGCCGCTCGGCGCTGGCCAGCAGCTTCGAAGGATCGATCAGATGCGGCGCCCCCCGCTCATGCACAAAGACCTCGAGCTCAGGCCACCGCCGCACCATCGCCCCAGTGGCGGCAGCGTGATCAAGGTGGATATGAGTCAGCAACACCGCCCGCGGCTGCTCATCGCCGATCGCCTCGATCACCGTCTGGAGCGAAGACTCAGGCCCCGGATCAACGAGCACACCATCTGCTTCCCAGCAGCCGATGACATGCGGCCGCCCCAGGTGCATGACGTCGATTACACGCATCCGCCGGGAGCCTACGGGAGTCGGGGGAGGGGTTCGCCGGGCCCTCCCCGCTGTTGCCCGCCGAAC
>JBIOWB010000122.1:0-23452 GCA_044868125.1 Solirubrobacterales bacterium | reverse complement strand
TCCCCGGACAACAGCGGGGAGGGTCCGGTGAGGACCTCGCCCGCCTCCGACCACAGCCACTGATGGCCCAGACGACGGACGGTTTCTTGGCGGGGAGGGAAGGACGCTCGCCCGTTTGGAAGTTGATGTCGGCGAGGCGGACGGCCGTTCGATCTGCTCCACCTCCTCGAGCCCGCTCCGCGGCAAAATCGCTTCGCCGGACACGACGGAAGACACCAGCCCCTTACCATTGCGGCATGTTCGGCGGTGGGTCGATCACCCTCTTCCACTTCCGCGGGATCAGAGTCAGCGTCGACTGGTCCTGGTTCATCATTCTCTTCCTGGTCATCCTCTGGATGACCCAGTTCTTCGAAGACCTGCTCGGAGGCGGCACGTCCCCGTTCGTCTTCGGCGTCCTCAGCGCGGTCGGCTTCTTTGGCTCGATCCTCCTGCACGAGTTCGGCCACGCGGTGGTGGCGATGCGCAGCGGGATCGGCATTTCCGGCATCCAGCTCTGGGCGCTCGGCGGGATGGCGCGAATGGACCGCGAAGCCGACTCGCCGGGCACCGAGCTGAAGGTGGCGCTGGCGGGGCCGGCGGTGACGCTGGCGATCATCGTCGTGCTTGCCGTCGCCGGGGTCGGCGCCGTCGGCTGGACCGAGTTCCGCGAGGCGGCGGTCCAGGAAACGAGGTCCAACGCCTCCGGGCTGATGGCGCTGGTCGCCTGGCTGGTGACCATCAACACCCTGATCCTCGTCTTCAACCTGCTGCCGGCCTATCCGATGGACGGCGGCCGCGTTGCCCGCGCGATTGCCTGGCGGCGCTCCGGCGACCGCGCCTCGGCGACCCGCTTCGCCGCCAACCTCGGGCGGCTCTTCGGCTATGCCTTCATCGGCGGCGGCATCGTCCTCGCCGTCAGCGGCTACGCCTTCACCGGCATCTGGCTCGCCGTGGTCGGGATGGTGATCAACGGCTCCGCCCGCGGCGCCGCGATGCAGACGGCGATCAGCGACCGCATCGGTGGTGTCCGAGTCGCCGACGTGATGGACCGCGAGCCGGTCGCGATCCCCGGCGACCTCAGCGTCGAACGCGCGCTCGACGAATACTTCCTCCGCTACCGCTGGCCCTGGTTCCCGGTCGTCGACGCCGCCCACCGCTTCCTCGGCCTGGTCGAACGCGAAAAGGCCGACGAGGTGCCCGAGATCGAGCGCGCCGGCTCCAACGTCTCCGACCTGGTCGACCACGACATCGGCCTCTTCGTCCGCGACGACACCCCCCTCGACTCCCTGCTCGCCAACCAGAACCTCCGCCGCCTCGGCGCCCTGATGGCCGTAGACGCCGAAGGCCGCCTCAGCGGCGTGGTGACGATCGAGCAGGTCGGCCGCGCGCTGCGCGACGCGACCGCCGGTCGTTAACCCTCAGCGGGGATCGATGCCGTAGGAGGTGGAGCGATGGCGGATCGCGGCGACGCGAACCGTTTTGCCGCCGTCAGCCAACTGGTAGAGGATCCGATAGGAGCCGACCCGGAGCGAATACAACCCCCGCAGTTTTCCCCGCAACGCGTAGCCGGCTCCCGGTTCACGCTCGAGGAGGCCAAGCGCATCCTCGCTCGCGTCGATCAGTGGCCAGCCCAGTTCGAGCAGGTCACGACGGGCCCGTCGGGCGAGGACGAGTCGGGCCAATGATCAGCTGGCGGTCGGTCGACGCTCAGTGAGCTCGCTGCGCAGCTCAGACAAGGTCACCGTCTCCCCGCGCTCGATCTCGGCAAGCCCGACCTCCAGTGCGGAGAGCGCATCCGGATCGGAGAGGATCTCGGCGGTCTCCTCCAGTGCTTCGTACTCGTCGATGGGCACGAGGGCTGCCGCGGGAGTTCCATTGCGGGTGACCAGTACGTGATCACGGCGATCGCTGACGTCCTCAAGCAAACTGCTGAGGTGGCTGCGTAGCTCTCGCACCGGGACGGTCTTTGCCATCTACTCAGTGTACACAATTGAGTACACGAAGGGACGGTCTAGATAGTCGGCCGGTGCCGTTCGATGATGCGGCTGAAGTCGGTGCCGGCGGGGAGGGTGCCGAAGGCTTGGCCCCAGTCGCCGGAGAGGCGGGAGGCGCAGAAGGCGTCGGCGGTCGCTTCGTCGCCGTAACGGACCAGGAGGGAGCCTTGGAGGGCCAGGGCCATGCGCTCGACCAAGCGGCGGGCGCGGGCCTCGATCGTCTCCAGGTCGCCCGGCAGTTCGTCGCGGAGCTCGGTGGCGAAGGCGGCGAGGCGGGGCTCGGCGACGGCGCCCTCCTGGACCTCGGCGAAGAAGGCTTCGAGGGCGGCCGCTGACTTGACCATGGCGCGGAGGACGTCGAGGCACTGGACGTTGCCGGAGCCCTCCCAGATCGAGTTGAGCGGACTCTCGCGGAAGAGGCGGGGCATCCCCGACTCCTCGACGTAGCCGTTGCCGCCGAGGCACTCGAGCGCCTCGCCGGCGTGGACCACGGCGCGCTTGCAGACCCAGTACTTGAGGACGGCGTTGGCGATCCGCTTGAAGCTCTGCGCGTCGGCGTCGCCGGCGATCGCTTCGTCGTAGGCGCGGGCCAGGCGCAGCGCTCCGATCGTCGCCGCCTCCGACTCGATCGCGAGGTCGGCGAGGACGTTGCGCATCAGCGGCTGCTCGACCAGCTCGCGGCCGAAGACCGAGCGCTGCGTGGCGTGGTGGATGGCCTGGGCGACCCCGACCCGTATCCCGGTGGCGCCGCCGAGGACGCAATCGAGGCGGGTGTGGTTGACCATCTCGATGATCGTCCGCACGCCGGCGCCCTCCTCGCCGACGAGCCAGGCCGAGGCGCCGTCGAACTCGACCTCGCTGGAGGCGTTGGAGCGGTTGCCGAGCTTGTCCTTCAGGCGCTGCAGGCGGAAGCGGTTGCGCTCGCCGTCGGGCGTCCAGCGCGGGAAGAGGAAGCAGGAGATGCCGCCGTCGGCCTGGGCGAGGACGAGGAAGGCGTCGCACTGCGGCGCCGACATGAACCACTTGTGGCCGGTCAGCTCGTACTCGGCACCCGGGCCGCCGCCGTTGACCGGGCGGGCAACCGTGGTGTTGGCGCGGACGTCGGTGCCGCCCTGCTTCTCGGTCATTCCCATCCCGGCCAGCGCGCCCGCCTTCTGCGGCGCCGGCGCGTTCGCCGGGTCGTACCGCGAGGAGAGGAAGCGCGGCTCCCACTCCGCCGCCAGCTCGGGCTGGGTCCGCAGGGCCGGGATCACGGAATAGGTCATCGAGATCGGGCAGCCGACCCCGGCCTCGGCCTGCGAGAAGCACATGAAGGCGGCGCCGCGGGCGACATGGGCGCCGGGCCGCGGGTCCTTCCAGGGCGAGCAGTGCAGTTCGTGCTCGACGGCGATCGCGATCAGCTCGTGCCAGGCGGGGTGGAAGTCGACCGTGTCGACCCGGTGGCCGTAGCGGTCGTGGGTCTTCAGCTTCGGCGGGTTCTCGTTCGCCTGGGCGCCGAGGCTCTGGAGCCGCTCGCTGCCGGCAAGCACGCCGACCTCGGAGATCCGCGTCTCGGCCCAGTCGGCGCCCTCACGCTGCACGGCCTCGACCAGGACCCGATCGGCCGCGTAGACGTTGTAGTCGACCAGAGGGGAGGGCTGGTTGACGACCTCATGGGTCCGCCTCGGAGTGGGCTGCTCGACGGTTGCCACTCCCCGATTCTCGCAGACCGATTTCCAACTGCATCAAATTTTGGTTCTGGCAGACCCACAATTTGATGCAGTTCGGCAGGGGCGGCCGGCGATCTTCTGATGAGGCTGCGTCGGTAGCATCGCGCCCGGTGCCGAAGATCAAAGTCGCGAACCCGATCGTCGAGCTCGACGGCGACGAGATGACCCGGATCATCTGGTTGTTCATCAAAGAGCAGCTGATCCTTCCCTACCTCGACGTCGAGCTCGAGTACTACGACCTCGGGATCGAGAGCCGCGACGCGAGCGAGGACCGGATCACCGTCGCGGCCGCTGAAGCGATCAAGCGCCATGGGGTCGGCGTCAAGTGCGCGACGATCACCCCCGACGAGGGGCGGGTCGAGGAGTTCGGCCTGACGGAGATGTACCGCTCGCCGAACGGGACGATCCGCAACATCCTCGGCGGCGTCATCTTCCGCGAGCCGATCGTGATCTCGAACATCCCGCGGCTGGTCCCGGGCTGGACGAAGCCGATCGTGATCGGCCGCCATGCCTTCGGCGACCAGTACCGGGCCACCGACATGGTGGTGCCGGGCGAGGGGATGCTGACCCTCACCTATACGCCCAAGGACGGCTCCGAGCCGGTCGAGCTCGACGTCTACGACTTCCCCGGCGGCGGCATCTCAATGGCGATGTACAACCTCGACGAGTCGATCCGCGAGTTCGCCCGTGCCTCGCTGCGCTACGGCCTCGACCGCGGCTTCCCGGTCTACATGTCGACCAAGAACACGATCCTCAAGCGCTACGACGGCCGCTTCAAGGACCTCTTCGCCGAGGTCTACGAGGCCGAGTTCAAGGACTTGTTCGAGGCCGCCGGGCTCACCTACGAACACCGCCTGATCGACGACATGGTCGCCGCCGCCCTGAAGTGGGAGGGCGGTTACGTGTGGGCCTGCAAAAACTACGACGGTGACGTCCAGTCCGACACCGTCGCCCAGGGCTTCGGCTCGCTGGGGCTGATGACGAGCGTGCTGATGAGCGCCGACGGCAAGACCGTCGAGGCCGAGGCCGCGCACGGCACCGTCACCCGCCACTACCGCCAGCACCAGCAGGGCCAGCCGACTTCCACCAACCCGATCGCCTCGATCTTCGCCTGGACCCGCGGGCTCAGTGCCCGCGGCCGGATGGACGACACCCCCGAGGTCTCGCGGTTCGCCGAGACGCTCGAGCGGGTCTGCGTCGAGACGGTCGAAAGCGGCAAGATGACCAAAGACCTGGCGCTGCTGGTGGGCGGCGGCCAGGAGTACCAGACCACGCAGGAGTTCCTCGCCTCGATCGACGAGAACCTCCAGCGTGAGATGGCCTGAACGAACGATCTTCGAAACCCAACTCCGAGGAGAGGATTCAGTGAGCACCCCAGTAAAGGTCACCGTTACCGGCGCCGCCGGCCAGATCGGCTACGCGCTCCTGTTCCGCATCGCCAGCGGGCAGATGCTCGGCCCCGACACGCCGGTCGAGCTGAGCCTGCTGGAGATCCCGCCGGCGATCAAAGCCGCCGAGGGCACGGCGATGGAGCTCGACGACTGCGCCTTCCCGCTGCTGCACCGGATCGACATCACCGACGATCCCAAACAAGCCTTCGAGGGCTGCAACGTCGGCCTGTTGGTCGGCGCCCGGCCGCGCGGGCCGGGCATGGAACGCTCCGACCTGCTCGAGGCCAACGGCGGCATCTTCAAGCCGCAGGGCGAAGCGATCAACGCCGGCGCCGCCGCCGACGTCAAGGTGCTGGTGGTCGGCAACCCCGCCAACACCAACTGCCTGATCGCGATGTCCAGCGCGCCCGACGTGCCGCGCGAGCGCTTCACCGCGATGATGCGCCTCGACCACAACCGGGCGAGGTCGCAGCTCGCGAACAAGCTCGGCAAGCCGGTCTCGGCGGTCTCCAACATGACCACCTGGGGCAACCACTCGGTGACGCAGTACCCGGACCTGGTGAACGCGAAGGTGGAGGGGCAGAACGCCTGGGACGCCGTCGACGACGAAGCCTGGATCGTCGACGAGTACATCCCGCGGGTGGCGAAACGGGGCGCCGAGATCATCGACGCCCGCGGCGCCTCCAGTGCGGCCTCGGCGGCCAACGCCGCGATCGACCACATCCGCGACTGGGTGCTGGGCACTCCCGACGGGGACTGGGTCTCGATGGGTGTTCCCGCCGACGGTTCCTATGGGATCGGCGAGGGGATCGTCTGCGGCATGCCCTGCACCTGCAGTGGTGGCGAGTGGAGCATCGTCGAGGGCCTCGACGTCCCGGCCTTCTCCCGCGAGCGCATCGACCGCAGCGTCATGGAGCTGCAGGAGGAGCGCGATGCGGTAAGCCAGCTCGGGCTCGTCTAGGGCCGATCCATCCGCACCTGAAAAGAAAAGAGGCCGGCTCGACGCCGGCCTCTATGCATGAACTGGGGTAACGGTAGTACCGATCAACCGCCAGCGGGGTAGTACTGGCGGCCGGCCTTCCTCACGTGACCTTCCTTCTCCAGGTCGCCGAGGACGCGGTACAGATAGTTCGGCTTGATCTTCATCGTCTTTGCCACGTCCGAGGCGCTGATCCCCGGCTGCTGCTCGATCAGTTTCACCGCCTGCTCGGCACGGGTGCCGCCGCGACGTTTACGGCGGCGACGTGGGCCGGTCGTTCCGCCGACGGCGCCGGCTTTCCTGCCACTGCCTTTGGGGCGACCGGGGCCGCGACGGACTGCTCTTCCGCCTAGCTCGGCGAGGGCTCGCTCGAGGCGCTTGCGCTCCTCGTCGAGATCCGCGAGACGACGCTCCACGAGCTGGCGGGCCTCGTCAAGTACGTTCGTGCTGGGGGGCATCTAGTTCCTTTCCATCCAAAGTTCAGAAATACCCTGCGGAGAGTCTGCCAGAGTTACACACACTGTGACAGTCTGCCGCGACAAGTCAACGAGATATTTCAGACGACTGGCTAGCTGCCCCGGCGCGAATGGACAATCCAGGGGCGCTTGTCCACTATGACGAAGCGCGTTCGGCTTCACGCTCGGGGGAGATCCGAATCACGTTGTGAGCCAGGCCCAGCTTCTCCATCGCGGCGATGATCAGGCCTGAGGGGTCGGGCTCGCATCGTTTCAGCCCGTGCACCGCCGAACGTGGGAACGCATGGTGGTTGTGGTGCCAGGACTCACCCAGTGACGGGATCGCCAACCAGAAGACATTGGTCGAATGGTCGTCGGTGTCAAAGCGTCGGTTGCCGAAGAAGTGGCAAACGGAGTTGACGCTCCAGGTGACGTGGTGGACGAAGAAGATGCGCACCAAGCCGCCCCACAGCAATCCCGTCAGCGCACCCATCAGGGTGCCGCTGACGAGGTAACCGGCAAGCGCCGGAATCGCCAGCGTCGCCAGCACCAGGAGAGGGAACTCGCGGCTGATCGTCCTCATCCCCGGATCCTCGTAAAGGTCAGTGGCGTACCGTTTCCAATCCGCGCGTCCCTGCGACGACATCAGCCAACCGGTATGGGCATGCCACAGGCCAGAGAAAACCCCCTTCACCCCGCCCTCCGGGTCGACGTGGGGGCTGTGCGGATCGCCCTCTTCGTCGGTGTGCGCGTGGTGCTTGCGGTGGTCGGCGACCCAGGCGATCACCGGTCCCTGCACCGCCATCGAGCCGAGGATCGCGAAGAGGTACTCCAGCGGCTTGGACGTCTGAAAGGAACGGTGGGTAAGGAGGCGGTGGAAGCCGATGGTTATGCCAGTCGCCGTCAGCAGGTACATCGCCGCGGCGATGACCAGGTCCGCGGCGCTCACCCAGCTGTTCCAGAGGAGGACGATCGCGACCAGCGTCGCCACGAAGGGAACGACGACGGCGCCGAGGTTGACGGCCTTCTCGGTGCGGCTCATCTCGCCCATGGCTGAAGGTTTCTCGCTTCATGCGCGCAAACACCTTCGCTCTCCCCAAGATATTGAGGCTAAAGTTATCATTTAGATGAGCAAAACCCTGGATTCTGAGCCCTGGCGAGGGCTGCCGACCGAGGTCGCTGACCTGATCGAGCCGGAGCTGCCGGCGATCACCGAGGAGATCCTCGCGACGATCGCGCGCGAGGTGCCGGAGTACCAACGGCCGTTGGAGGGGCGGTTTGGCCGCGGTATCCGCATGGGGGTGAACCAGGCGCTCCTGCAGTTCGTCGCCTTGATCCGCGACCCCGACGCCGGGCGCGGGCCGGGACGGGAGGTCTACATGGAGCTGGGCCGGGGCGAGCAGCGGGTGGGGCGCACGCTCGATTCCCTGCAGGCCGCCTACCGCCTCGGCGCCCGAGTCGCCTGGCGGCGGATCGCCGAAGCGGGGCAGAGGGCAAAGCTGAAGCCGGAACCGCTGACCTTGATGGCGGACGCGATCTTCGCCTATATCGACGAGCTCGCTGCCGACTCGGTCGAGGGCTACGCCGAAGCGCAGGCCGCGGTCGAAGACCTGCGGCGACAGCGACGCCAGGAGCTGACGACGTTGCTTCTCCGCGAACCTCAAGCTGCGCTGCCTGACATTACGGCTGCCGCCACCGCTGCCGAGTGGAAGTTGCCGCGGCAGCTGGCCGCGGCCGCCTGCTCCGATAGCGACCTCGCGGCGATCGCCCGGCGCGCTCCCGTCGACGCATTGGTGACGGTCGTAGACGGCACGGGCTGCATCATCGTCCCCGACCCCACCGGCCCCGGCCGCCGCGAAGAACTCGAGCGCCTGGCGACGAAAGCCACCCTGGCGCTGGGGCCGGCGACAGAGCCGAGTGAGGCAGGCCGCTCCTGGGGGCTTGCCACCGCCCTGCTGCGTGCCGCCGAGTCCGACGTAGTCACCGGCTCCGGCCTGCTCCGCGCCGAAGACCACCTCTCCGACCTGCTCCTCGCCAGCAACCCCACCGTCACCGCGCTCCTCGCCGCCCGCCGCCTGGCACCGCTCGAGGGTCTCACCGACCGCGCCCGCGAGCGCATGCGCGAGACCGCCCTCGCCTACGTCCGCCACCACGGCAACGCCGTCGCAATGGCCGCCGAACTCCACCTCCACCCCCAGACCGCCCGCTACCGCCTCACCCGCCTCCGCGAGCTCTTCGGCGACGACCTAGACGACCCCGACACCCGCTTCGAGCTGGAGATCGCACTGCGCGCGTCGCGGTAGGCGCCCCTGTCTGCGCACGCCTGCGATGGCAGCGAGGCGCCACATCCTGGTCCGCGAGGCCGCATCCGAGTTTTTGCACACCAGGGTGGGTCCGAAATCGGATGCGGCAGGCGTGACGTGCTCAGCCTCATTCTGCGGTTCCTTCGTCCGCGCCAACTCAGCGGTATTTGCTGCGCTTCTTGGGATACGTCCGGAACGCGTGGTCCCAGAGCGGGGAGGAGACGCCGTAGCCGTAGCGGTGGTCCTGGAAGTGGTGGCGCATGTGGTGTTCGCGCAGTCGCTTGCCGAAGCTCGTCTTGGGGACGAAGTGGTGGACGTAGTAGTGGGTGTAGTCGTAGGCGAGGTAGCCGAGGATGAAGCCGCCGAAGACGGGGAAGGCGGCGTCGTCGAGGATCAGCCAGAAGCCGAAGAAGAAGAGGGCCGCCAGCGGGATCGAAACCGAAGGGGGCATGACCAGCCGCATCTTGTCGTTGGGGTGGTCGTGGTGGATGCCGTGGATGATGAAGTGCATGCGCCGGCCGAAGGCGTTGTCGGGCTCCCAGTGGAAGACGAGCCGGTGCAGCCAGTACTCGGTCAGCGTCCAGACGCCGACCCCGGCGACGCTGAGCAGCGCCAGTTGCCAGACCGCGTAGCCGCGATCGGCCCCGATCCACTCCATCGCGACGATCACCGGCACGAAGATCGCAGCCGGGATCGCCGGGTGGACGCGGGATAAGAAGTTGAGGAATTCGCTTTTGAAAAGTGGCGGAGAAGCGGAGAGCTTCTCCGTGCGGGAATGTCCCTCCATCGGGACGCATGTTAGCGCCGGCAGCCGGTGCTCCCGCAAAGCGCGCAGAAGCGGTGACGAAGCTGTTTCAAAGTCGTGGCGATTTGCGGAAACGGCCCCTGCGCATACCCCGAGACGGTGCCAACATGGCCGCCGTGCCGCGCAAGCCCAAGCCCCCGACGTGTGAGGATTGCTATTTCCGCAAGAACCTCCTCTGCGCCCTGGAGCTGAACGAGGCCTGCACGACCTTCCGCCCGAACCGACCAGAGGGCCTCGTCCCACCACGCCAGCCGGTCCTCCTGATGCGGGCGCCACGCTGGGCTTCCCGCCCCGCCTGATCAGATCAAGTCCGAGCGGGGCCCAAGCGGGGTATTTTTCGGGCGATGCCCCAACGCGACCTATTTGCAGACTTCGCCCGCATGCGCCGCGAGATGGACCAGGTGATGGGCGACACCTGGAGTCGCACCCGCTATCTCACCCGGCGCTCCAGCGGCTTCTCGCCCAACGTCGACGTCTACTACTGCGGCGATCCGCAGCGGGCGATCGTCAAGGTCGACCTGGCCGGCATCGAGCTGAGCCAGGTCGGGATCGAGGTCAGCGGTCGCCACCTGGCGATCACCGGCGAGCGGCAGGTGCAGGAGAGCGAGGGGCGCGTCTACCAGCAGATCGAGATTCCCTCGGGCCAGTTCCGCCGGGTCGTCGAGCTGCAGGTCGAGGTCGACGCCGACCGCGCCAGCGCCACCTACGAGGAGGGCATCCTCCGCATCGACCTGCCGCTGCGCGACCCCAACGAGACCAGTCGACGCGTCCCGATCGACCGCGGCTGATGGAGGGCGCGCCCGTCCTGGAGGTGGTCGACGCCCCGTTCGATGTGGAGGACGCGATCCGCGCGGGTGCGCCGCTGCCAGAGGCGCTGCCGGTCCTGCCGCTGCGCGACACCGTCGCCTTCCCGGAGACGCTGGCGCCGCTGGCGGTCGGCCAGGAGCGCTCGATCCAGCTCGTCGACGACGTCCTCGGCACCAACCGGATGCTGGCGATGGTCGCCTCCAAGGACCCGGAGAACGAGCTGCCCGGGCCCGACGACCTCTACGACGTCGGCGTCGTCGGCGCCGTCTCCCGCATGGTCAAGGTCCCCGACGGCAGCCTGCGCATCCTCGTCCAGGGGATGCAGCGGGTGAAGCTCGGCTCCTACGTCACCGAGGAGCCCTACATGGTCGCCCGGATCAGCGAGATGCCGGACGTCTCCGAGCCGAGCGCCGAGCTGGAGGCGCTGAGCCGCAACGTCCAGCGCACCTTCATGGAAATCGTCGAGCAGATTCCCTACCTGCCGGAGGAGCTGCAGATGGCGGTCGCCAACATCGACGACCCCGCCACGCTCAGCCACCTGATCGCCGGGGCGCTGCGGATCGGCGTCGAGGAGAAGCAGAAACTGCTGGAAGAGGTCGACGTCGCCAAGCGGTTGCGTCAGCTCTCCGGAATCCTCGCCCACGAGCTCGAGGTGGTCCAGCTCGGGACCCAGATCCAGACGCAGGTGCAGTCGGAGATCGAGGAGGGCCAGCGCGAGTTCTTCCTCCGCCAGCAGCTGAAAGCGATCCAAGAGGAGCTGGGGGAAGGGGACGAGCAGCAGGTCGAAGTCAACGAACTGCGGGAGAAAATCGAGGCGGCCGCGCTGCCCGAGGGGGCGCTGAAAGCGGCCGAGCGCGAGCTCTCGCGACTGGAGAAGCTGCCGCCGGCGGCGGCCGAGCACGGCGTCATCCGCACCTACCTGGAGTGGCTGGTCGAGCTTCCATGGTCAGTTGAGACGACCGACGACCTCGACCTCGCCCACGCTCGCGAGGTCCTCGACGCCGACCACTACGACCTGGAGACGATCAAGGACCGGATCCTCGAGTACCTGGCGGTGCGCAAGCTCAACCCGGAATCGCCCGGGCCGATCCTCTGCTTCGTCGGCCCGCCCGGGGTCGGCAAGACCAGCCTCGGCAAATCGGTCGCCAGAGCGCTCGGGCGCGAGTTCGAGCGGATCTCGGTCGGCGGCGTCCGCGACGAGGCCGAGATCCGCGGCCACCGCCGCACCTACATCGGCGCCATGCCCGGCACGATCATCCGCGCCCTCCGCGACGCCGGCTCCCGCAACCCCGTCTTCATGATCGACGAGATCGACAAGATGGGCGCCGACTTCCGCGGCGACCCCGCCTCGGCGATGCTCGAGGTGCTGGACCCGGCCCAGAACGACAGCTTCCGCGACCACTACTTAGACCTCGAGTTCGACCTCTCCGACGTCGTCTTCATCGCCACGGCGAACGTGCTCGACACGATCCCGGGGCCGCTGCTCGACCGGATGGAGACGATCGAGCTGGCCGGCTACACGCTGGAGGAGAAGCGCCAGATCGCCCGCCGCTACCTGGTACGGCGCCAGATCGAGGCCAACGGCTTGAAGCCCTCGCAGATCGAGTTCAGCGAGGCGGCGCTGACGACGATCGTCGAGGAGTACACGCGCGAGGCCGGCGTCCGCAACCTCGAGCGCCAGATCGGCACCGTCTGCCGCAAAGTCGCCCGCCAGGTCGCCGAGGGGAAGGCAAAGGGCAAGGTCCGCGTCTCCGGCAAGAAAGCGCGCGAGCTGTTGGGGCGGCGGCGCGTCTTCGCCGAGCAGCGCCGCCGCACCAAGGACCCCGGCGTCGCCACCGGGCTCGCCTGGACGCCGGCCGGCGGCGACGTCCTCTTCATCGAGGCGACCGCGATGCCCGGCTCGGGCAAGCTGACGATCACCGGCCAGCTCGGCGAGGTGATGAAGGAGTCGGCGCAGGCGGCGCTCTCCTACGTGCGCGGGCACTGCGAGGCGATCGTGCCGAAGGTCGAAGGCGACTGGTTCGCCGAGCACGACGTCCACGTTCACGTCCCCGCCGGCGCCGTGCCGAAGGACGGCCCCTCGGCCGGGGTGGCGATGACCGTCGCCCTCTCCTCGCTGGTCAGCGGCCGCCCGGTCCGCAACGACGTGGCGATGACCGGCGAGGTGACGCTGACCGGCCAGGTGCTGCCGATCGGCGGCGTCAAGGAGAAGTCGCTGGCGGCGCAGCGGGCGGGGATCAAGAAGGTGATCGTCCCCTCGCGCAACGAGGCCGACGTGGCGGAGATCCCCGAGCACGAGCGGGGCAGCCTCGAGTTCGTCTACGTCGTCGAGGTCTCCCAAGCCCTCGACGCGGCCCTCTCTTAGATGGAGGCGGTGAGCCTCCCGCGGCACCGCGGCCGTTCGGTCGCCGAGGCGGCGCGCACCCGATCGCGCGCCTTCTGGATCGTCGTCGGGCTGACCGCCCTCGGCGCCGCCCTGCGCTTCGCCACCCTCGGCCTGCAGGCCTACCACCACGACGAGATCGTCACCGCCAGCCGGGTGCTGCGGGTCGGCTTCGGCCACGCGATGGACGCGGTCGGCTTCAGCGAGTCGGCGCCGCCGCTCTACTACGCGCTGGCCTGGGTATGGACGCAGGTGACGGGAACGGGGCCGTGGGGGCTGCGCTCGCTCTCGACGCTGGCCGGCGTCCTCACGATCCCGGTCGCCTACCTGATCGGCCGCGAACTGCGCGGCGGCCGCACCGGCCTGCTCAGCGCGGCGCTGGTCGCGGTCAACCCGATGTTGCTCTGGTACTCGCAGGAGGCGCGGGCCTACGCGCTGATGGCCCTTTTCTGCGCGGTCTCGCTGCTCTACTGCATACGGGCATTGCAGCGGGGGCAGCGGCGCGACGTCGTCCTGTGGGGTGTCTTCTCGGCCCTCGCGCTCGCGACCCACTACTTCGCCGTCTTCCCGCTCGCCGTCGAGGTTGTCCTGCTGCTGCGCCGCCGCGGCCGGGCGGCCTTCGCCGGCCTCTGGATCGTCGGGCTGACGGCGGTCCTGCTGGCGCCGCTGGCGATCCACCAGATGTCCTACGGCCACGCCGAATGGATCGGCAAATTCAGCCTCGGCCACCGGGTCTGGGAAACGGCGGCGACCTTCCTCACCGGCGAGACCGGCGACATCATCGGCGGCCCCGAGCGGCCTTCGCTCGCCTTCCTGCCGCTGGCGCTCGTCCTCGTCGCCTTCGGCCTCCTGGCCTGGCGGGGCAGCCGCGAGGAGAAGCGCGCCGCCGCCGTGCCGCTGGCCGTCGGCGGGGTCACGCTCGGCATCCCACTCGTCCTGGCCATCGCCTCGGCCAGCAAGGACTTCGTCCTCGCCCGCAACCTGCTGCCGGCCCTGGTCCCGCTCCTCGTCGTCGTCGCGATCGGCCTGACAGTGGAGCGGGTGCGCCGGCTCGGCACCGTCATCGCCGCCGCCCTGCTCGCCTACTCGCTCGCCTTCTGCGTCTGGGTCAGCTTCGAACCGGAGCTGCAGCGGCCCGACTGGAACGTCGTCGCCGACCGCCTCGGCGAACCGCAGGCGCCGCGGGCGACGGTCCTCTGGGTGCTGGGCGAGGCGCCGCTGCGCTACTACCTCTCGACCGGCGCGATCCAGCTGAAACCGGTGGAAGGCTACGACTGGCTGGTGCGCGAGATCGACTTCGTCTCCGACGGCTCGGCCCCGCCTCCGCCGCGCCGTCTGCTCGGCCCCGGCTTCCGCGAAGTCGCCCACGAAGACGCCGGCCGCCTCTTCATCCGCCGCTACCGCTTCGCCGGTCCGGGCTTGGCGCCGCTGCGGCTGCGGGAGTTGCGCAAAGCGAAGCTGCACTGGCGCAACAACGGCGTCCTCTTGGACGGCGTTGGACCCGGCTGACCGGGGTAGGGTTATCCTGGAACTGCCACGGAATCGACGAGGAGAGAGGTATGAGCAAGACCAAGGCGGCGCGTGCCGGCGACATTTATGAGACTGCCCGTGAAAACCCCTACGTGCAGCGCCTGATCGAAGACGACGAGCTGCGCGAGAGCCTCAAGGACGCCTTCGAAGCTTCGAAGCGCGCCTACGGCCGGGCGACCGGCAACGGCAAGGGCGCGGTCAAGGCGGTGACCGGCGACAAGAAGGTGCAGAAGGATCTGCGCAAGGCCGCTGAGAACCTGCAGGAGGCCTCCGAGCGCCTGCGCGAGCGGAAGAAGCGCAAGGGCGGCCTCGGCCGGCTGCTGCTGATCGCCGTCGTCGGCACCGTGATCGCGCTTGCCGTCAGCGAGGGTGCGCGCAAGGCGGTTCTCGACGCTCTTTTCGGCGCCGAAGAGGAGTTCGAGTACACCTCAACGACCAGCATCAACGGCTCCTGACGAGGCTCAGGCACCGGCATGCGGCGTCCTCGCTCGCTCGTGTGCGAAGCACGCCACGCTCACTGCGTCCTTGCCTGCCGGCGCCTGAGCCTCGTCAGTGGGGACCCGTGTGGGTGGGGCTAGACTGACCTGACGATGGAGGCGGCGACCAAAGATCGGGAGCTCAGCGGTGACAAGGCGCAGCGGATCGTCGACGCGATGCGCGATTCCGTGGCGAACCGTGGGGCGGCGGGCTCGACCTTCGAGCACGTAGCCCGTGAGGCGGGTGTCAGTCGCGGCCTCCTCCACTACTACTTCGGGACCAAGGAGCGGCTCTTGGCCGAGGTGGTCCGCCGCGACACCGAGCTGCGGACCGAACGGCTCGACGAGCGGCTGGGGTCGGCGAAGTCGGTCGACGACGTGCTCGAAGCGCTCGTCGCCAGCCTCACCGACATGATCGAGAACGAACCGGGCTTCTTCCTCCTCCTCTACGAGCTCTTCAGCGCCGGCCGCCGCAACCCGGACATCCAGAAAGAGGTCGGCCAGCTCTTCGAGAAGACCCGCTCGCACGTCGCCGACGTCCTTCGCAGCAAGGACGAGGAGGGCGTGCTGAGCCTCCGCTTTGCTGCCGAGGACGTCGTCTCCTATCTCTTCGCCCTGGGAGACGGCTTCGCCCTGCAGGCGCTCTCGGACCCCTCACGCGACAGCAGCGGCGCCTTCGCCGTCGGCGCCGCCTCGGCGCGCTACCTGCTCGCCTCCGAATAGCCGCCGCGGCTGATCAGAGCCAGCCGGCGCGCTTGAAGCGCCAGTAGAGGAAGGCGCAGATCGCCAGGATCAGGCCGACGACGAGCGGGTAGCCGAAGGTCCAGCCGAGCTCGGGCATGTGCTTGAAGTTCATCCCGTAGATCCCGGCGATCATCGTCGGCACCACCCCGATCGCCACCCAGGCGGAGATCTTGCGCATGTCTTCGTTCTGGCGCACCGAGACCTGGGTCAGGTTCGCTTCCAGGGCCCGGTCGAGCAGCGCGCGGAAGTTTTCGATCCGGGCGCTGACCCGGCGCAGGTGGTCTTCGACGTCGCGGAAGTACTCGTGCAGGTCGCGCGGGACCACCGGGAAGTCGTTGGAGCAGAGCTCTTCCAGCGCTTCGCCCAGCGGCGCCGTCGCCGACTGGAACTCCAGCACCTCGCGCTCGAGCCGGTAAATCCGCTCGGTCGGGTTGTTGCCGGAGAAGACCTGCAGCTCGACTTCCCGGACGTCGTTGTCGAAGCCGTGGGCGGCCTCGACGTAACGGTCGACGACGTGGTCGAGGATCGCGTAGAGGACCGCCCCGGGCCCGTGCTCGAGCAGGTCGGGACGGGCGTCGAGGCGTTCGCGCACCGGCGTCAGCTCTCCCTCGCCGTGGCGAACCGTGATCACGAAGTTGGGGTCGGCGAAGATCGAGATCTCGCCGACCTCGATCACCTCCTCGGGGTCGACGTAGCGGGCGGTTTTGACGACGACCAGCAGCGTGTCGTCGTACTCCTCCACCTTCGGCCGCTGGTGCGCCCCGACCGCATCCTCCACCGCCAGCTCGTGCAAGCGGAACTCGGCGGCGATCGCGTCGAACTCCTCCGGCGAGGGCTCGACCAACCCGAGCCAGACGAAGGTTCCGTCCTCGGCCGAGGCCTCCCCCGCGCGCTGCATCGGCAGCTCGCCTTCCCGGCGCTTGCCGCCCTGGTAAGCCGCGCAATCGACGATCACGGGCGAAGTATGGCGCTACCAGAAAGTCGAGAGTGCCAAGAATTGACCGAGAGTGCCAAAGTTGACCAGACTCATTTTTATGCCGCTTCCTTGGTCAAATTGAGAACCCCCTGCTATACGCAGGTAAAAGAGCTGATTTTGACTAAGATATATTTTTGACGTGATATCTTGTGGTTCTGATGCCTCGTCCGAGTCGAGACCTCATCTACCAACGTTTGGAGACCTCTGTATCCGGCCTGAGCAGCGTGGGCGGCCTACCGCTGCCCGCCGAGGCTAAAGAGATTTGGAAGGACATCTGGCACGAGGAGGCCCACCATTCCACCGCGATGGAGGGAAACACCCTCGTCTTGCGCGAGGTGCAGCTTCTGCTCGACACCGGCAAGGCGGTGGGCAGCAAGGAAATGAAGGCCTACCTCGAGGTCCAGAGCTACAGCAAGGCGGCTGAGTGGGTCTATACGCAGGCGCGTGAGCGAGGTCGGCCTGTGATGATCACCGCTGGCGAGATCCGAGAGATTCACAGACTCGCGGTACAAGCCGTTTGGGATTTCTTCCCACCTGATCAACTTGATCCGAAAGAGGGTCCTGGCGCGTACAGGCGCAAGGGGATCGAGCCGTTCGCCAACGGAATGGTCCCGGTGCTGTGGCCAGATGTTCCTGCGGCTGTATCGGATTGGGTAGAGCGAGTTAACGAGTCGCGATGGCTCGGAAGCAGTGAGCGTCATGTGATCGAGGACTTCGCCGATCTTCATGCAGCTTTCGAGCGCATCCATCCGTTTCGGGATGGGAACGGGCGTGTGGGGCGACTAGTTCTGAACCTGCTGCTGGTTCGCTACGGATATCCCCCTGTAGTCATCTACAAAAATGAGCGGGATCGCTATCTCTCGGCTCTCCATCGAGCTGACGACGGTGACTGCGGAGCTCTGGGAGAGCTGCTTGCTCGGTCGATCAAGCTGAGCATCGACCGCTTCATCCTGCCCGGCCTGGCTGGGCCTCACAAGCTAATCCCCATCAGCGCGCTGGCCGGCACTGCCGGCTTGTCACGTAACGCGTTGACGTTGGCTGCGCAGCGAGGCCGCCTGGAGGCCACTAAGAAAGGCAGCGTTTGGCATTCGACCAAGCGCGCCGTCGAGGAATACAACCGCTCGCGCTATCGGCGTCAACCAAAGGCCAAGGAGCCAGCCTCGGCGCCTCCACACGAAAGCGGCACGCCCTCGCTTTTCGACCGAGCCGCCTGACCCGTAAAGCCTCTGCGATTTGTTGGAGGCGTGATGCTCCTCACGAAGTGATGCGGCTCACAGACCCTGGTGTACCGGAGCGGGAGGCTCGCTTGCACTGACTTCAAGCGCGCGGAGGGAGACCGGCATGAAAAACGCGATGAGCCATCTTGCGGAGTTCCTGGGACGGCGGCGGCGCTTGGTGGTGCTGGCCTGGGTCGTAATCGTCGCGTTGGCGCTGCCGTTCGCCTCCAAACAGACCGATCACCTGACCGGCGGGGGTTTCGACGTCCCCGGCAGCCAGTCGCTGAAGGTGAGCGAATCGCTGCAGGAGGACTTCGGCTCGCAGGCCGACGGGATCGCGGTGGTGCTTAAGGCGGACCCAGGGGCGACCGCGGCCGAGCGCGACCGGGCGGCGGCGCGGGTGCGGAGCCAGGTGGCGGCGCTGGACGAAGTCACCCTGCCGCCGGCGGTGGCGGCGGGCGCGCGGCGCCAGTTGCAGACGCAGGACGTGGTCGTGGTGCCGCTGCGCAGCGAGCTGTCCTCGGACGAGCTGATCGATCAGGCGGCGACCCTGCGCGAAGACCTCAACCCGGGCGATACGAGCGCGGGCGTCACTCCCTACCTGGTCGGGCAGCCGACGATCTGGGCGGGGATGCAGGAAATCTCCAAGGAAGACCTGGCCAAGGCCGAGTCGAGCGGCTTCCCGATCGTCGCGATCATCCTCCTCGTCGTCTTCGGCTCGCTGGCGGCGGCGGCGCTGCCGCTGGCGCTCGGCTTCGTCAGCGTGCTGGTGACCGGCGCCCTCGTCTACTTCATCTCGCTGCAGATGACGACCTCGGTCTTCGTCACCAACATGGCCTCGATGATCGGGATCGGCGTCGCCGTCGACTACTCGCTCTTCATCCTCGCCCGCTACCGCGAGGAGCGCGAGGCCGGCTTGGGCAGAGCCGAGGCGCGGGCGCGCTCGCTCTCGACCTCGGGCCTCGCCGTCAGCTTCTCCGGGCTGGCGGTGATCATCTCGCTGGCGGGGCTGTGGATGGTCGACAACCAGGCGCTGCGCTCGATGGCGCTGGGGGCGATGACCGTCGTCGCGGTCTCGATCCTGACCGCGATCACCCTGCTGCCGGCGCTGATCGCGATGCTCGGCGATCGGGTGCTGCCGGGCGGAATCGTCGGCAAGGTCGCGGCCTTCTTCCGCCGCCGCTTCTACCGCCGCCGGACGACCGAGCAGCTGGCGGCCGAGCACAACCGCTTCTGGCGCGCATGGGCCCGGCGGGTGATGGCGCGGCCGTGGACGGCGGTGATCGGCGTCGCCGCGGTGCTGCTGTTCCTGGCGAGCCCGCTGCTCTCGCTGGATACGGGGACCGAAGCGCTGGGGCAGTTCCCCAAGGACAGCGACGTCCGGGTCGGCAACGAACTCGCCTCCGACCAGATCGGCGGCGGCACCGACCCGATCCAGATCGTCGCCGGCTTCGAAGGCAGACCGGGGGCCGAGGGCAAGGTGGCGGTCGCCGGCTTCGTGCGCGAACTGGAGGGCACGCGGGGCGTCGCCGCGGTGGCGCCGCCCGCCTTCGCCGGCAACGACGCCCTGATCCAGGCGACGCCGAAGGCGTCGAGCGAGTCCGACGCGGCGACGGCGCTGGTCGATCGCCTGCGCGACTCGGTCGTGCCCGGCTCGGTGCTGGCGCAGAGCGCCGAAGTCAACGTCGGCGGCGAGACCGCCCGCAGCCACGACACCCGCACCCAGGTCAGCGGCTCGATGTGGAAGATCATCCTCTTCGTCCTCGCCCTCAGCTTCGTCGTGCTGATGGTGATGCTGCGCTCGCTGCTCTTGCCGCTGAAGGCGGTGCTGATGAACCTGCTCTCTATCGGGGCGGCGTTCGGCGTCCTCGTCGCGATCTTCCAGTGGGGCTGGCTCGACGGCTTCCTCGGCTTCGAAAGCCAGGGGGCGCTGGACACGATCAACATCCCGCTGATCTTCGCCATCGTCTTCGGCCTCTCGATGGACTACGAGGTGTTCCTGATGTCGCGGATCCGCGAGCGCTACATGCTCCACGGCGACAACGAGCGCGCCGTCGCCGAGGGCCTCTCCTCGAGCGCTCGCACGATCTCCTCGGCGGCGCTGATCATGACCGCGGTCTTCGCCGTCTTCGTTCTAACCGGGGTGCCCTCGATCAAGGAGCTCGGCCTGGGCAGTGCCGTGGCGATCGCCCTCGACGCCACCCTCGTCCGCCTCATCCTCGTCCCGGCGGCGATGACGCTGATGGGCCGCTGGAACTGGTGGATGCCCTCCTGGCTCGACCGCGCCCTGCCCGACCTCAGCTTCGAGAGCGGCAGCGAGGAGCCCGAGCCGGCCAAGGCGTAGTTGAGAAGCGCTTCCGACTTTTGCCACACCCGGGTGGGTCAAAAGTCGGAAGCGCTTAGGATTGGCTGGTGAGCCAAGGTGGAGATGAGTTTGCGTTTGCCGGGGCGGCTCGGCAGGCGGAGATGGTGCGGAAGGGAGAGGTCTCGGCGACCGAGCTGGTCGGGTTCTACCTCGATCGGATTCAACGGCTCGATCCGGAGCTGAACGCCTTCCGCAAGGTCTTCGCCGAAAAGGCGATGCTCGAAGCCGAGCAGGCGGAGGCGCGGGTGCGGGCGGGGGAGGAACGGCCGCTGCTGGGTGTGCCGGTCGCGATCAAGGACGAAGTCGACGTCGCCGGCGAGGTCAACACGCACGGCACCGACGGGTTCAGCGAGCCGGCGAAGGCCGATTCGGAGATGGTGCGGCGACTGCGCGAGGCGGGGGCGATCGTCGTCGGCCTCACCCTGCTGCCGGAGATGGCGATCTGCGGCTTCACCGAGTCCGCCACCTACGGGGTGACCCGCAACCCCTGGAACCCGCAGCGGACGCCGGGCGGGTCCAGCGGCGGCTCGGGCTCGGCGGTCGCCGCCGGCATGGTCCCGATCGCCTCGGCCGGAGACGGCGCCGGCTCGATCCGCATCCCCGCCGCCTCCTGCGGCCTCTTCGGCCTGAAACCGTCGCGAGGCCGGGTCTCGCTCGCCCCCCTGCTCGAGGGCTGGGGTGGGCTCGCGGTCAATGGCTGCCTCAGCCGTTCCGTCCTCGACACCGCCCTCTGGCTCGACGTCGTCTCCGGTGGCTCACGCGAGCCGGAGGCGCCGCCCCCGCCGGAGCAGCCGTTCGTCGAGGCGGCCCGCACCGCTCCGGGCAGGCTGAGGGTGGCCTGGTCGACGCACGCCCCCCGCGCCGCCGCGCCACCGACCGTCGACGAGAACGCCAAGGGAGCGGTGGCCGACGCAGCTGAGCTGCTGCGCGGCCTCGGGCACGAGGTGACCCAGCGCGATCCGGACTGGGGCAACATCGGCAACAACATCACCGCCCGCTTCCTCGGTGGGGTTGCGGAGACCGTGCGGGAAGTGCCTCACCCGCAGCGGCTGGAAAGCCGCACCCGCGGGTTCGGACGGCTCGGCTCGATCCTGCCCCGCAGCCTCTACGAGCGCGCCCGCGGCGAGGGCCGCGCCGCCGACGCCGCCCGCGTCAACGCGATCTTCGACCACTGCGACGTGCTGGTGATGCCGGTGATGGGCGGCACGGCGCTGCCGATCCGGCGCTGGGAGGGCAAGGGCGCCCTGCAGACCGTGCTCGGGATGAGCCGCTTCTACCCCTACTGCGTCCCCTGGAACCACCTCGGCAACCCGGCGATGGCGGTGCCCGCGGGGTTCGCCCCCGACGGGATGCCGCTCTCGATCCAGGTCATCGGCCGCCGCGGCGACGAGGCGACGCTGCTCTCGCTGGCGGCGCAGATCGAGGCCGAGCGGCCCTGGGCGGACCGCCGACCGCCGATCTCCTAGCCAGAGGAGTAGTAGTGGAGATCACCCGCTCGCAATTCCGCAGCGCGTCGGCGCCGGGAAGGATGGCGGTGTCGGCCGCGCCGGGACCGCAGCCCAAACTGCTCGTGGTCGGGTCCGCCCTGCCGAGTCGCCTGGCGGCGAGCTGCTAGTTGAAGACCCTGCGCAGCCGGGCGATGTCGCGAACCTTGCCGCGCGGCCGAACGCGTCGTTGGAGCAGCATCTTCAGCTGGTTCGCGTCCGGTTTGGCGGAGGCGATCCAGTCGGTCCAGCTGGTCTCGATGGTGACGGTGGGGTTGGGCGCTTCGCCCGCCTCGGCCCGGGTCGAGCCGTTGTCGAGGACGAGGTGCCACGGTTCGGCGTCGGTGAAGCGCCACTGCAGGACGAACGGCGAACCGTTGGCGGCTGCCGGATCGGCGACGCGGCTGATCATCTCGAAGTAGATGCGCTGAATCTCCGGTGAGGCATCCGGCGTCTTGCCGTTCGGGGCGCCGACGACGCCGGCCATCAGCAGCCGTACCTGCTCGTCGGCGACCTCCTCCTCGGATTTGTCCGGGTCGAAGGGGAAGACCCCCGGCGGCATCTCCTCGGTTGGGTAGCCGATCGTCCGCCAGCGCTGCCGCACGAGCTTGAAGCCGAAGGCGATTATTTCCTCGATCGAGAAGCCGTAGCACTCGGTGTATTCGCGGTCGAGGTCGGGGGGCTGGAAGACGCCGGGCATGTAGGGGAGGACTTCCCGCAGCAGCTCGATCACCGCCGCACGGTTCTCCTGCCAGCCCGGCGCCCCTTCCTCTAGCAGTTCGGAGAGCACCTTGACGCCGAAGCCGATGTGGCGCTGCTCGTCGCGGGAGACGTTGGCCATCCCCTCGCTGAAGCCCGGCATCGTCTCTTCAGAGGCGAAGAAGTCCTCGATGAAGTGCTGGCCGGGCTGGGCGAGGCTGCCCTCGACGATCAGGTGGTAGAGCGTGATCGCCTGCGCGAACTTCGCCACCGAGCGGTCCTTGCGCAGTTCCTCGGCCATTCGGTCGAGGCGGTCGAAGATGCCACGGTAGCCCCAGTTCAGCTGCGGCAGGGTCGAGGAGAGCGTCTGCTGCACGGAGGAGCCGCCGACCCCGATCACCTCCTTGAAGAAACGATGGAAGAAGATCGAGTGCCGCACCTCGTCGACCTGCTGGGTCGCCAGGAAGTAGGACTGCTCCTCGGTCGGAGCGGCGGTCACGTAGGGGGCGAGGGTGTCGGCGACCCGGTCCTCGCCGTAATAGAACATCGAGTAGATCCACATCGCCGAGCGCCTCTGGATGTCGCTCAGCGACTCCCAGCCCTCGCGGTCCTTCGACATGTCGATGTCGTAGGCGCTCCAGTTCCCCTGCTCCCAGCGGCGGTAGAGATCCTCGTAGGTGATGTTGTCCATCAGGCGCTGGGAAGCGACGCTCATCTCGTCTCCTTTTGGTGTCGCACGGGAACCCAGGTGGGGTCCGCGCGTAGACCAGATTCTTGATGTCGAGCGGCATCGCGGCCATGTCCGTCAGGATCTTGGCATTGGCCTGCTTCCAGAGCTCCGCCTGCTTGGCCGGATCAGTCTCCGCCCGCGCCTGCTGGATCAGATCGTCGACACCCGAGTAGTGCGCGAAACCGGTGATCGCGCTCGGGCTGCCGATGGCCGACTCGGAGTAGAAGAAGTTGGTCAGGTAGACATCCGCATTCGGCCGGAACGCGACGTAGATCACGATCGGGTTGACATCCTCCCGGATCTGCTCGTGCATTGTGGCGTGGTCGACGACGTTCAGGTTGAGCGTGATCCCAATCTCTGCCAGCTCCGCCTGCAGCACCTCGTAGTTGGCGCGATAGTCGCTCATCTCGGAGGTGACCAGGTCCA
>JBIOWB010000121.1:0-9910 GCA_044868125.1 Solirubrobacterales bacterium | reverse complement strand
GGCCCTTTCTCCGATCCTGGGTGACATTGACACGTCGCTCCCTTTGTCACCCTCAAAAGTCTGAGAACCTCCGTCTGGGCAGGACAATTGGCGAACACGCCCCTTGTCCCTCGCGCAACCTTCACAGCTACGACGAAAAGCCAGGCAAAAGGGCCTTGACGTCATCGAAAGCGCGATATAGAAGCTCTGAGCAATAGGCTCGCCCCCAGGCGAGCGGAAAAGCCCTTCGGGGCCCTGCGACATTCAGACGCCCCGAAGCTCAACGAGCCCGGCTCAAAGCCGGGACGTCAAGGGAGAACCCCCATGACCAAGAAGCTAATCGCAGCCTGCATGGCGCTGGCGGCATTCGCCGCGTTCGCCCTGCCGGCGACCGCCTCGGCGAGCAACAATCCGGATCTCACACAGGAAGGCTCGCGGATCCCAACCGGCACGACCGTCGTCGGGACAGCTACTGCCATCGAATTCCAGACCACATCCGGCGGCACCCTAGTCACCTGTACCAACGCCACGATAGCAGGTGAATTGAAGGTCAACTCTGGGGGTTCAGTCGAAGTCGGACTGACGACAGCTAATTTTTGGGGCGATGGTGCCAATAACGCAGACAATACACTCAATGAGTGCACAGGCTCTTTCGGCAACGCCTACCTCACAGCCACGAACCTGCCTCTTTGTATTAGGTCAACGTCCACAGGGATGAGCACAGACGAATTCCACATTGCCAGTAATGCCTGCTTTGCAATCGAAACCAACGTCAAGTTCGTCATCGGCTCGACAACCGCCGGCGCATGCGAATACGAAACCACAAATCCGATCAGCGGCGTTGGCACCACAGGCGGGGCCCAAGCCTCGCTGGTAGTCAACAACACCCAGGCCGGCAGCGGCTTCACCAAGATCAACGGTGGCTTTCTCTGCCCGAGTAGCGGCAAGCTGACCATGTCGTTCACGCTCGAGACGGTAGGCGGAGCGAAACTGACCATCTCGTAATTACCAGTAGCGCTGAACCTCTGCCCAAAGGCGCGGGGCGTTACTGCCAGCCTCCCTATTGACTTCGCCACATGGCGAAGGGAAACAAGTCATCTATTGACCAAGACATCAATGGAAGGGGTATCTCATGATTAGGAAGCTGATTGCAGCGTGCATGGCGATGGCGGCATTTGGCGCATTCGTCCTGCCGCCGAGCGCTTCGGCGACGAACGACCCGCAGCTCACAGTGGCAGGAGTGACCGTATCAATTGGAAGTGGAGTTGGGGTGACAATCACGGGCCTTAGCTGGCGCACCACAAGTGGAAACGAACTAGTTAACTGCTCTAAAGGTGAATTGTCAGGCTCAGTGAAAGCTAACTCGGGCGGCAACGTTGCAATCGAAATGACCAGCGCCGCCTACTCCGGCACCGGCTCGGTCCACTCGGATAACAGCCTCAAAGAGTGCACAGGCTCCTTCGGCAATGCCTATATCACACCGAACCTGCCCATGTGCCTCGAATCGACCACGACGATGGCGGACGACGAATTCCAGATCAGCGGTGGCGCATGCGGCACGCACAACAAAGTCAAGTTCATCATCGGCTCGACAACCGCCGGTTCATGCGAATATGAATCAACAGGCGCGATCAGCGGAACGGTCACGACAAATGGGGCTCAAGCCGAACTGACCGTCAACAACACCCAGGCCGGCAGCGGCATGACCAAGATCAATGGAGGCTTCCTCTGCCCGAGCAGCATCCAGTTGAAAGTGACGATAACCCTTCACACGCCCATCGGCAGCATTAGCTTCACGATCTCATAATCGCCCAGGCGATGTGAAGCGCTGCAGTCAGGGGCGACCATGGCGTTGCCCCTGACTTTCGTATGCGGGCCGGCTTGTCACTCGCGCGGACGAAAACAAAGCCTCTTTGCAGCCAAAAGCGGTACGAAGCATTTGGTGGGAGGAGGGAACTCGACAGAAGCCTCCCAAAGCGGCCAAACACCACTTGACGCCACCCAGTTTGCAGTGTAAGCCACGCTGGCACAGGTTCGCTACATGGCGAACGGGAGAGGTCGGCTGGCCGACCCGAAATACAAAGGAAGGAACATCTCATGACCAAGAAACTGATCGCAGCCTGTATGGCGCTGGCGGCCGTCGCCGCAGTCGTCCTGCCGGCGACCGCCTCGGCAACCAACGACCCGACACTCACAGACACAGTGGGAGATGTGTGTGTCGGATGCAAAATCGTGCCAACAGTCGAGACGATTGAGATCGATAACACAAACCTGACCCCTATTCTCGCTTGCTCCACCGGCACGCTGACAGGCGCAGTGACCAAAAATTCTGGCGGTACGGTGGAAGGCACAATTTCGTCGGCCAAATACTCCGGCACCGGCGCGGTGCACGCGGACAATGGCCTGAACGAGTGCACAGGGTCGTTCGGCAACGCCTACGTCACAGTTCCCAACCTCCCGCTGTGTATCCGCTCGACGCCGGCAATGGTCACAGACGAATTCCAGATCGTCAGCGGCGACTGCAATGGCGTCGAAAACAAAGTCAAGCTCCTCATCGGCTCGACAACCGCGGGCGAATGCGAATACGAATCAACAAGCTCGGTCAAGGGGGACTACACGACAGGTGGGACCCAGGCAATCCTCACCGTCCGGAATACCCAGGCCGGCAGCGGCGCCACGAAGATCAGGGGAGGGTTCCTCTGCCCGGCTACCATCGTGCTCGAGACAACCTTTACACTCGACACAGAGGACGGCGAACCAATATTCGCGTCATAGGAAGTAGTTGTCGCAGGCCATGCGCCAGGATTGCTCGCTAGCGACTCCTGGCGCATAGGCGTTGAGCCGATACCGTCGGGCCCCTGCGGGTAGAACTTGCCGTGTGGACTGGCAGGAGAAGCTCAACGAGTACGAGCGAAAGCGCGACCTCGGGAAGACTTCCGAGCCGGCGCCGACACAACGCGGCAAGGAGAAGGGCGAGCCGCGCTTCGTCGTCCAGGAACACAGCGCGCGACGGCTGCATTGGGATCTGCGGCTCGAGCATGAGGGGGTCGCTGTCTCTTGGGCGGTTCCGAATGGGATTCCGGAGGTGCCGCAGGATAATCGGAAGGCGGTTCATACCGAAGACCACCCGCTCGAGTACTTGAGCTGGGAGGGGGAGATTCCGCAGGGGGAGTACGGGGCGGGGACGATGAGGATCTGGGATTCCGGGACCTATGAGCTGGAGAAGTGGGAGAAGGAGAAGGTGGTCGTCGACTTCCACGGAGAGAAGCTGCGGGGATGGTACGCGCTGTTCCGCGCCGGGAAGGCGGAGAAGGACTGGATGATCCACCGGATCGACCCGCCGGCGCGGGAGCGCGATCCGTTTCCGGAAAACCTGGTGCCGATGCTTGCCCGGCTGTCGCAGCTGCCGCGCGACGACGGGAGGTGGGCGGTCGAGGTGAAGTGGGATGGCGTCCGCGCGATTGCCTACTGCAAGCCCGGGCGGGTCGAGCTGCGGACCCGCAACCTCAACGACGTCACCGCGCAGTATCCGGAGGTGCGGCGGATCGCGCGGGCGCTCGGCGCCCATGAGGCGGTGCTCGACGGCGAGCTGGTCGCCTTCGACGAGAAGGGCAGGCCGAGCTTCGAGCGGCTGCAGCAGCGCATCCACAACACCGACGAGAACGTGGTCAGGCGGCGGATGAAAAGCCACCCCGTCGTCTACGTCGTCTTCGACCTCCTTTACCTCGACGGCGAAGATCTGACCCGCGAGCCCTACGCACGCCGGCGCGAACTGCTCGAGGGGCTGGAGCTTTCGGGCGAGAGCTGGCAGACGCCGGGCTATTCCGTCGGCCATGCGAAGGAGCTGCTGGCGGCGAGCAAGGACCAGGGCCTGGAGGGAGTGATGCTGAAGCGGGTCGACTCCATCTACTGCCCCGGTCAGCGCACCGGCTCCTGGCTCAAGGTGAAAAACGTCAGCCGCCAGGAGATGGTGGTCGGCGGCTGGACCCCAGGCGAAGGCCGTCGCAAGAAACACCTAGGCGCGCTCCTGGTCGGCTACTTCGAGCCCGGCGACGACGGCAAACCGGTGCTGCGCTACGGCGGCAAAGTCGGCACCGGCTTCAAAGCCCAGGATCTGACCGCGCTGGCGGCACGCCTCGCCCCGCTGGAGCGAAAGACCAGTCCCTTCGGCGCCGGTCCCAAACCACCGAAAGAGGCACAGTTCGTCGAGCCGCGCCTCGTAGTCGAGGTCGAGTTCCGCGAGATCACCGCCGAGGGCATGGTGCGCCATGGCGCCTACAAAGGCCTGCGCGAGGACAGGGCGGCGAGCGAGGTCGAGCTGGAGAACGCCGTTGATCCAGAACGGCCGACGGCGATGGTCTTCGACCTCGTGCCGGAGCCGCCCTCCGACCTCCTCGACTGCGCCCAGGTCGCGGTCTGGCTGCGCGGGATGTTCGAGCAGCTTGGCCTCAACAGTCACCCGCAGACCTCCGGCTCGACCGGCCTTCACTTCTGCGTGCCGCTCAACAGCGAGGTCACCTATGCGCAGACGAAGCCGTTCGCGAAAGCGGTCGCCGAGACGCTGGAGCGGAAATTCCCCGACCGCGTCGTCTCGCAGGCGGAGGCGAAGCGGTCCGGCAAGGTGCTGGTCGACTGGACCCGGAACCACCGGCCGCCGGTCTCGGCGCCGCTGGAGTGGAGCGAGATGGAGGTGGCGCTGGAGAAGAGCGACCCCGAGGCGTTGGTCTTCGATCAGGCCGCCGTGTTGGAGCGGATCGAGGCCAAGGGTGACATCTTCGCGCCGATGCTCTCCGAAGAACAGGAGCTGCCGGACCTCTAGTTAGGAACCCTGCTCCAACGGGCAGCTAAGGCCCATGGAGAGAAGCGGGCACGAGAACGTCGACCCGGTCCGCCGCGACTACGCCCCCGAGGGCGCAGACGCGAAGACCGGCCTCTGGCCGACGCTGAAGCGGACGCTGACCGAGTTCCAGGAGGACAACCTCAGCGACTGGGCGGCGGCGCTCACCTACTACGGGCTGCTCTCGCTGTTCCCGGCGTTGATCGCGATGGTCTCGCTGCTCGGGATCTTCGGCGACCCCGAGACGACGACCCAGAAGCTGACCGAGATCATCACCGAAATCGGTCCCGAATCGGGGGCCGAAACCTTCAAGGGCCCGATCGAATCGATCGTCGAAGACCAGACCGCCGCCGGCTTCGCCTTCGTCTTCGGGCTCGCCCTCGCGCTCTGGTCGGCTTCGGGCTACGTCGGCGCCTTCATCCGCGCCTCGAACATCATCTACGAGACCCCGGAGGGACGGCCGTTCTGGAAGTTGCGGCCGCTGCAGATCGCCGTCACCCTGGCGATGATCACCATGATGGCGCTGCTCGCCGTCGGCCTCGTCCTCACCGGTCCGGTCGTCAGCGCGATCGCCGACCCGATCGGGCTCAGCTCCACCGCTGTCGACGTCTGGAACGTCGCCAAGTGGCCGGTGATGGCGGCGATCTTCATCCTCATGGTCGACGTCCTCTACTACGCCTCACCGAACGTGAAGCTGCGTGGGTTCAAGTGGGTGACGCCGGGGGCGATCGTCTCGATCGTCGTCTGGTCAATCGCCTCGGCTCTGTTCGCCCTCTACGTCGCCAACTTCAGCTCCTACGACAAGACCTACGGCACCCTCGCCGGCCTCGTGGTGCTCCTGCTCTGGTTCTGGATCACCAACCTGGCGATCCTCTTCGGCCACCAGCTGAACGCCGAGCGGGAGCGCAGCGCCGAGATCGACGAAGGCCAGCCGCGGGCGGAGAAGGAGATCCAGCTGGAACCCCGCGACGCGCCGAAGGACCAGAAGACGACCTAAGGGAGGACCGACCGAATGAAGCTCATCTTCGCCCCGATCAGCATCGTCCTCGGGCTGATTGCGGGTTTGCTCGGCAAGAAGATCTTCGAACAGGCGTGGGGTTTGATCGACGACGAGGAGCCGCCCAAGCCCGAGCACCGCGAATTCTCCTGGCCGAAGCTGATCGCGGCGCTGGCGGTGGAGGGGGCGATCTTCCGTCTGGTCAAAGGCCTGGTCGACCACGGCAGCCGCACCTCGTTCGCCAAGGTCACGGGCAGCTGGCCCGGCGAGGAAGCGCCGGAGCCGGAGTAGATCGGGGTCCACCTGGGTATCTGTTGGATCGATTCACTCGTCCATTAACTACCGAACGGAGGAGCAGATGAACACCAGGGCAGACAGAGGAGGGGTCGGCGGGATTTCGCTCGGCGGCATCCTCGTGATCGTCGGAATCGTGCTGATGATCGTCTGGAGCTTCTGGATCGGGCTGATAATCGCCCTGGTCGGGCTGATCGCCTTCGGCGGCTTCGCGCGCGGGAAGTGGTACTAGCGGGGCCGCCAGATGGCGGCCCCGGAATCCCTTGGCAGCAAAATTTTGCTGAGGATAGTTAGGAAACGACGAGAGGTATACCGGATTCGGCCTCTGCCACAACAGATCCTTTGAACATCGCACTGCTTGGGCAAAGGAAACCTCCCCGGATCTTACTCACCCCACTACCCGCTTGAGTCGATTTGATGGTCGCTTCAGCGCTATTCGGGTTTGTGGCGAATTCTGCAATAGCCGCTCCTGTGGATTCAAATTCGCATTCCCCGGCCGTTGTGCTCGCCAGGATGAATTTGATTTTCCCTCCGCCTGGGCATTTGCCAGAACTACCTTGCATTTCGTCTGTGGCCATCGCCGGCGTCGAGCGCAAGCATACGGGCAGGCTAGGTGTGACGCTCACGTTGCCGAAACTGCCTGTGCACTCATTTCCTGGCTCCCCAGCCGCTTTCGTCCCCGTCCCGCTGATGGTGAGGGTGGTGATTTCGCCTTCGACCGTGCCGCCTGAGTTTTTGATCACTTCTCCGGTACCCGTTCCCGTGGAGCAGGTGACGAGGGTGCTGCCAGCTGTGGTCACCATGGCAATTTGATTGACCTGTGTGACTTTGATCGTCGTAGTTCCCGCCGGTACCAGTTCCCCAGTGCTGGTTGTGAGCTGAGGATCGTTGGTCGCCGAGGCCGTTGAGGACCCGACTGCGAAAGCCGCGAAAGCGGCCAGCGCCACGCAGGTGAGGATGAGCTTCCTGTTCATAGGTACTCCCTTTCATGAGTTCGGATTGAGTCGGTGAAGCGCAGATCGCTCCTGCCAACGCTCAGATCTTCTAGATTGTTAGCCGCTTCGTCAAGTACGCCGCAGTTCTTATAGAGGCGAGCCACGACTGCTGTAAGGTCAGCGCAAGTTGTCAGGGGTGCTCGCGCGAACTGTCTCAAGCCAGAGGGGTATGGGGTAGCGCCCTTTCATGACGTCCACCGCCGCGCCCGTCTTCGCGATCAGCAACCGGCTCCCCGAGCCGGCGATCGAGGCCTTGCGCGCGATTGGCGAGGTGCGGATGGACGAGCGGGCCGAGGCGATTCCGCGCGAGGACCTGCTGGAGCTCGTCGTCGAGGCCGACGCGATCCTGACCCTGCTGCACGACCGCGTCGACGAGGAGCTGTTCGATGCCGCGGGCCCACAACTGCGCTGCGTCGCCAACGTCGCGGTGGGTTACGACAACGTCGACGTGACCGCGGCGGCGCGTCGAGGGGTCGTCGTCACCAACACCCCGGGGGTGCTCGACGACGCGACCGCGGACCTGACGCTGGCGCTGATCCTGGCGGCGACGCGGCGGGTGGTCGAGGGCGATCGGTTGATCCGCGCCGGCCGACCCTGGAGCTGGGGGATGGGCTTCATGCTCGGCACCGACCTGCGCGGCAAGCTGCTCGGGATCGTCGGTTTGGGCGGGATCGGCCGGCGGGTGGCGTCGCGGGCGCGGGCCTGCGGGATGGAGATCGCCTACCACGCGCGCCATCCGGCGCCGGAGGATGTGGTTGCCGAGCTCGGAGCGGAGCGGATCCCCCTGGAGCGGTTGCTGGCGCGGGCCGACGTGCTCAGCCTGCACTGCCCGCTGACGCCGGAGACGCACCACCTGATCGGCACCGACGAGCTCGCGTCGATGAAGCCGAGCGCTGTGCTGGTGAACGCGGCGCGCGGGCCGATCGTCGACGAGCGGGCGCTGGCGGAGGCGCTGGCGGCGGGGCGGATCGCCGCGGCCGGCCTTGACGTCTACGAGCACGAGCCGCAGGTCGAGCCGGGTCTGCTCGAGCTCGACAACGTCGTGCTGACGCCGCACCTCGGCTCGGCCACGGTGGAGACCCGTACCGCGATGGCCGAGCTGGCGGCCCACAACGCGATCTCTGTACTCGGTGGCCAGGGGCCGCTGACGCCCGTCACCTCATAATGAACCGGTGAGCTCGGCAGCCACCACTCGCACGATCCGGCACCGGATCGGCGGCGAGGAGACGAGCGGCGAGTCGACCCGGACCTCGCCCGTCTACGACCCTGCCACCGGCGAGGTCCAGGCTGAGGTCGTGCTCGCCGAGCCGGCCGACGTCGACGCCGCGGTCGCGGCCGCCCGCGCCGCCTTCGAAGAGTGGTCGGAAGCGTCGGTCAGCCGCCGCGCCAAGGTTCTGTTCGCCTTCCGCGAGCTGCTCGACCGCAACGTCGAGGCGCTGGCGCGGATCGTCTCCTCCGAGCACGGCAAGGTGCTGGAGGACGCCAAGGGGGAGGTGCTGCGCGGCCTCGAGGTGGTCGAGTTCGCCTGCGGGATCCCGCAGCTGCTGAAGGGCGAGTACTCCGACCAGGTGTCCACGTCGGTCGACGCGTACTCCTTCCGCCAGCCGCTCGGCGTCTGCGCCGGGCTCACGCCGTTCAACTTCCCGGCGATGGTGCCGATGTGGATGCACCCCGTGGCGATCGCCTGCGGCAACACCTTCGTCCTCAAGCCCTCCGAGCGCGACCCCTCCGCCTCGAACTTCGTCGCCGAGCTCTACGCCGAGGCGGGGCTGCCGGAAGGGGTCTTCAACGTCGTCCACGGCGACAGGGCCGCGGTCGACGCGCTGCTCGACCATCCCGACGTTGCGGCGGTCTCCTTCGTCGGCTCGACGCCGATCGCACGGTACGTGCACTCGCGGGCGACCGAGAACCGCAAGCGCGTGCAGGCGCTGGGCGGGGCCAAGAACCACGCCGTGGTGATGCCCGGCGCCGACCTCGGCCACGCGGCCGACCAGCTTGCCGCCGCTGGCTTCGGCTCGGCCGGGCAGCGCTGCATGGCGGTCTCGATCGCGGTGACGGTGGGCGAGTCGGGCGACCCGCTGGTCGAGGAGGTGGCACGCCGGGCGCGCGAGATCAAGGTCGGGCCGGGGCTCGACCCTGCCTCGGAGATGGGGCCGGTGGTGACCGAACAGGCGCGCGAGCGGATCGTCGACTACATCGGCCAGGGCGCCGAGGCCGGCGCGCGGCTGACCGTCGACGGTCGCGAGCTGCAGATGGACGGCGGCGGCTTCTGGGTGGGGCCGACGCTGATCGACGAGGTGCAGCCGGAGATGTCGGTCTACCGCGACGAGATCTTCGGCCCGGTCCTCTCGGTCGTCCGCAGCGGCGACCTCGACGAGGCGATCGCGCTGATCAACCGCAACTCCTACGCCAACGGCGCCGCGATCTTCACCGGCTCCGGCTACGAGGCGCGCCGCTTCCAGCGCGAGGCCGAAGTCGGGATGATCGGCATCAACGTCCCGATCCCGGTGCCGATGGCCTTCTACTCCTTCGGCGGCTGGAAGGACTCCCTCTTCGGCGACCACCGCGTCCACGGCCCCGAGGGCGTCCGCTTCTCCACCCGCGGCAAGGCGATCACGTCGCGTTGGCCCGAGCCCGACACGGCGGCTGGGGGCGACCCCGGCTCCCTCCACTTCCCGACCTCGGGCTGAGTGAAAGCAGACAAGCTCCCCGGCTGGGTTCCCTCTGCCGCTACCGGCAGCGCAAGACGTCCCGCTAACGCTGGACCGCACGCCGACGGGACGAAAACCGGTCCGTGTATCCGGTTTT
>JBIOWB010000120.1:0-14439 GCA_044868125.1 Solirubrobacterales bacterium | reverse complement strand
CTGACCCCGACCCAGGAGATCCTCGAGACGGGGATCAAGGTCATCGACCTCCTGGCGCCGTACGCGAAAGGCGGCAAGGTCGGGCTGTTCGGCGGCGCCGGCGTCGGCAAGACCGTGCTGATCCAGGAGCTGATCCGCAACATCGCCGAGGAGCACTCCGGCCTCTCCGCCTTCTGCGGCGTCGGCGAGCGCTCGCGCGAGGGGAACGACCTCTGGCTCGAGATGAAAGAGTCGGGCGTGATCGACAAGACCATGCTCGTCTTCGGCCAGATGAACGAGCCCCCCGGCGCGCGCCTGCGGGTCGCCCTCTCCGGGCTGACGATGGCCGAGTACTACCGCGAGCAGGGCGGGCAGGACGTGCTCCTGTTCATCGACAACATCTTCCGCTTCGTCCAGGCGGGCTCCGAGGTCTCGGCCCTGCTGGGCCGGATGCCTTCCGCGGTCGGCTACCAGCCGACGTTGGAGACCGAGATGGGAGGCTTGCAGGAGCGGATCACCTCGACCGCGCGCGGCTCGGTCACCTCGATCCAGGCGGTCTACGTGCCGGCGGACGACCTCACCGACCCGGCCCCGGCGTCGGTGTTCGCCCACCTCAACGCGACCACGACCCTCTCGCGGTCGATCTCCGAGAAAGGGATCTACCCGGCGGTCGACCCGCTCGACTCGACCTCGACCATCCTCAAGCCCGAGGTGGTCGGCGACGAGCACTACCGAACGGCGACCGAGGTCCAGGAGGTGCTGCAGCGCTACCGCGAGCTCCAGGACATCATCGCCATCCTCGGCATCGACGAGCTCTCCGACGAGGACAAGCAGACGGTGGCGCGCGCCCGCAAGATCGAGCGCTTCCTCTCGCAGCCGTTCTTCGTCGCCGAGCAGTTCACCGGCCGCGAAGGCGAGTACGTGCCGGTCGCCGAGACCGTGCGCGGCTTCCGTGAGATCCTCGACGGCGAGCACGACGACCTCTCCGAGGGCGCCTTCTACATGCAGGGCTCGATCGACCAGGTCCTCGAGAACGCCAAGGCCGCGGCTTAGAGAGCAGCGATGGCGGCGGAGCACATGGTCGACGTCGAGGTCCTGACCCCGGAGGGCGAGGTCTGGAGCGGCGAAGCGCGCCAGGTCTCGACCCGCACCGAGACCGGCGAACTAGGCATCCTCGCCAACCACGCGCCGCTGCTGGCGGCGCTGCGGCCGGCCGAGCTGCGGCTGAAGCTCTCTGACTCGGAGACGCGGCGCTACGCCCAGGCCCACGGCTGGCTGCAGGTCTACGGCAACCGCGCCCGGCTCCTGCTCGAGGAGGCGATCCCGCCCGAGGATCTCGACACCGGCACCCTGAAAGAGCAGCTCTCCGACGCCGAGCAGCGCCTGTCGGAGTGCGATGAGGGCAGCGCCGAGCACGCGCGGGCGGAGAAAGACAAAGACCGCGCCGAAGCGTTCCTCTCGATCGCCGGGGGGTGAGCGCATGAGCGGGGAGCTCGTAGTCCTCGCCAAAAGGCTGATCGCTTACGAGACGTGCGAGCCGGAAGCGATTGTTGAGGCCGCGGGTTTCGTCGAGGGGTGGCTGGAAGCGCGGGGGATCGAGGCGGCTAGGGACGAGGTGCGTGGGTTGCCGGTTCTGAAGGCCCAGGTGGGGCCGGAGGGGGCGCCGACGGTGGTGCTGCACGGACACCTGGACGTGGTGCCGGGGCACGCGGGGCAGTTCCAGCCGAAGGTCGAGGGGGACAGGCTCTTCGGCCGCGGCGCCTATGACATGAAGGGCGCGGTGGCGGCGATGATGCTGGTGACCGCGGCGATGCGCGAGCAGGATCGGGTGCGGGTGCGGCTGGGGATCGTCGGCGACGAGGAGTCCGAGGAGGACGCCGAGCGTGGCTCCGACCACCTCGTCGACAGCGGCTTCACCGGCGACTTCGCGATCACCGGCGAGCCGACCGACCTCCACATCGGGATCGAGGCGAAGGGCGTGCTCGCCCTGCGCCTGGAGGTGGGGGGCACGGCCGCGCATGGCGCCACCCCCTGGCTCGGCGACAACGCCGTCCTCAACGCGATCGACGTTTTCCGCAGTATCGAGTCGCTACCGTTTGCCAGGCACAGCTCGGAGCTGTTCGACCGACCCTCGATCAACCTCGGGAGGATCGTCGGCGGCGACGCTCTCAACAAGGTTCCCGACCGATGCGTGATCGACGTCGACATCCGCTACCTGCCCGACCAGGACCCGGGGGAGATCCTCGATCAGGTGCGGGAAATTCCCGGAGCCAAGGCGAGTGCGCTGCTGACCCGACCTCCCGCGACCATCGACCGCGACTCCGCCTACGTGCGGGCCCTGCGCGACTCGGCGACCGCGCATCACGACGGCGAGCCGATGAGCGTCGGCCGCGACGGCGCCTCCGACGCGGTCTCCTTCCTGCGGGTGGGAGTGCCGGCGGTCGAGTTCGGGCCGGTCGGGGCGGGCCATCACGGCCCGGCCGAGTGGGTCTCCGTCTCATCGCTCGAGGCCTACCGCCAGGCGCTCGAGTCGTTCCTGCAGGCGATCCCGGACCGCCTCGATGAATGAGCCCATGAGCGCGGGCTGGGCCCCGAAGAAGCCGCCCCCGAACGGGGATGGCGAGGCACCGCCGAAGCCGAAGCGCTTCTGGTGGCGTTTCGCGCTCGCCTCGGTGCTGATCGTCGCCGTCTCGGCGACCGCGACCGCGACCAGCGTCCTCCTCTACATCGACAGCATCGCCCAGGCGCTCGGCCACAACGACCGCCTCCACAACAAACTGCAGCGGGCGCTCGCCAACGTCCACCCCGGCGACCCGCAGAACATCCTCATCCTCGGCTCCGACAAACGCGCCGGTGAAGAATTCGAAGAAGATCCCGGCCGCTCCGACACGACGATCCTGCTCCGCCTCGATCCCGAGAAGGACACGATCGCGGTGATGTCGATTCCCCGCGACCTCAAGGTCGAAATCCCCGGCTATGGAACCGGCAAGTTCAACGAAGCCTATTCCTACGGCGGCCCGAAGATGACGCTGCAGGTGGTGAAGGAACTGACCGGCCTGCGGCTCAACCACGTCGTCAACGTCGACTTCCTCGGCTTCGTCCGCGCCGTCGACGCGATCGGCTGCGTCTACACCGACGTCGACCGCCGCTACTACCACTCCAACGTCGGGTTGCCTCCCTCCGAACAGTATTCGGAGATCAACGTCCAACCCGGCTACCAGTTGCTCTGCGGCAAAAAAGCCCTGCAGTACGTGCGCTACCGCCACACCGACACCGACATCGTCCGCTCCGCCCGCCAGCAGAATTTCATCAGCGACGCCCGCCAGCGGATCTCGGTCCAGGACCTGGTCTTCGACCAGAGCGAACTGATCGACATCTTCACCGAATACACGACCTCGGACATCAGCGACGGCAAGACGATGCTGGACGTGCTGAAACTCTTCATCGCATCGCGCAATGCGGCAATCAAGCAGGTCCACTTCCCGGCCGAATTGGGACCCAGTTTCGTCTACACGAACGAAAGCGCGATGCAGGAAGCCGTGAATGAATTCCTCAGTGGCGAACCGAGCCCCGAGGGCTCGGAAAGCCCGGCCGACTCGTCGAGTGGAAAGCGCAGCTCCGGCAGGAAGAAGTCCGGGGGCAAGCTCAAGCCCGGCGGGAAGCAGAAGAAGCCGAAACCGAAGCCCAAGGTCGAGGTGGCGAAGCCTGGCGAGGACGGTCTCGTGCCCGCCCGCGAAGCCGGCGAAGCCGAGGCGGAGGCGGCGGCCCGCAAGGTCGGCGGCGGCTTCCCGGTCTTCTACCCGACCCGGCTGCCACTCGGTGCCCACTACGTCGAAACCAACCCCTACGAACACGTCGTCGACCCGCGCGTCTACCGCTTCAAGGACGACGACGGCAATCGGCACCCCGCCTACAAAATGGTCGCGGTGATGGAAGAGCCCGACGGCTACCACTACTTCGGGGTGCAGGGGATCCGCGGCTGGGAAGACCCGCCGATCCTCGACAACCCGAGCGTGAGCGAGGAAATCCACGGGCGCGAGTACGAGATCTTCGTCGACAGCGGCCGGATCAAACTGATCGCCTGGCACCGCGGCGAGAACACCTACTGGATCGCCAACGACCTCGAGCAGTCGCTGAGCAACGAGCAGATGGTGGGGATGGCGCGCTCCGCCGACGTCCTCATGCCGAAGAAAAAGCCTAGGAACGAGGGTAGGAGGCACCCATGAGCGAGCAGCTGGAGCCGGTCGGCGTAATCGGAGTGGGCTGGGTCGGATTGGTCACGGCGGCCTGCTTCGCCGAGCTCGGCCACCCCGTCGTCGCCCGCGACATCGTCCCCGAGAAGGTGGAGGCGCTTTCCCGCGGCGAGGTGACGATCCACGAGCCGGGGTTGGAGGACCTGCTGCGACGCAACCGCGAGCGGATCGCCTTCACGACCGAGATGGACGAGCTGCTCGGAGGTGGGCACCTGCTCTTTGTCTGCGTCGACACGCCGCCGACCTACTCCGGCGACGCCGACCTCTCACGGGTGCGGGCCGTGGTCCGGGAGCTGCCGAGCGAGAGCGACCACGTGCTGGTGATGAAGAGCACGGTGCCCGCCGGCACCGGCGACTCGATCCGGCGCGACATGCCGGAGCTCTCCTACGTCTCCTGCCCCGAGTTCCTCAAGGAGGGGACCGCGGTCGAGGACTTCATGCACCCCGACCGGGTCGTGATCGGCGCCGACCCCGGCGACGAGGCGGCGGCCGACGCGGTCGAAGCTCTCTACCGGCCGCTCGGCGGCGCGATCCTCCGCGCCGACGTCGCCAGCGCCGAGATGATCAAGCTCGCCTCCAACGCCTTCCTCGCCACCAAGATCTCCTTCATCAACGAGATCGCCAACGTCTGCGAGGAGGTCGGCGCCGACGTCGGCCAGGTCGCCGAAGGCATGGGCCTCGACGAGCGGATCGGGCCGAAGTTCCTCAAAGCCGGGATTGGCTGGGGCGGCTCCTGTTTCGGGAAGGACACGATCGCCCTGAAGAAGCTGGCGGGCAACAGCGGTTACCACTTCCAGTTGCTCAGCGCCGTGATCGACGTGAACGAGCTTCAGAAGCGTCGTGTGGTGCAGAAGCTCAAGGCGCATCTCGATTCGCTTGCGGGACGTCGGGTCGCGCTGCTCGGCCTCGCCTTCAAGCCCGACACCGACGATATGCGTGACGCCGCGAGCCTTGTCCTCGCGTCGCGGTTACAGGGGGAGGGTGCGGAGGTTGTCGCCTATGACCCCGTTGCCGCTGAGCGTGCCGCCGGGCTGCTCGAGTCGGTGAAGATGGCGGCCTCGGCGATGGAGGCGCTCGACTCCGCCGACGCCGCGGTCCTGGTCACCGAGTGGTCGGAGTTCGCCGAGCTCGACTGGAGCGCCGCGGCCGCGCGGATGGCGCGGCCGCTGATCGTCGACGGCCGCAACTTCCTCGACCAGAAGGCGCTCACCGAGGCGGGCTTCGAGTACGAGGGCATAGGCAAGACCGTGAGCTCACCGCGACCGGCCACCGCTTCGTAGCCGCCGGATGCAGGCGATCGTCCTAGTCGGAGGCGAGGGGACTCGCCTCCGACCGCTCACCAGCGACGTGCCGAAGCCGGCGGTGACGCTGGTCGACCGACCCTTCCTCGCCTATGCGATCGAGTGGCTTGCCGCCCACGGGGTGAGTGAGGTCGTCCTCGCCTGCGGCTTCCTGCCCGAGGTGCTGCGCGAGGCGCTCGTCGACGAGGAGGAGCGGGCCGGCGTCAGGATCACCTACGTCGCCGAGCCCAAGCCACTGGGCACCGCCGGGGCGATCCGCTTCGCCGCCGAGGCGATCGGCGAGCGGCTCGAAGACCGCTTCTTCGCGCTCAATGGCGACGTCCTCGCCGACCTCGACCTGAGCGCGTTGATGCGGGTTCATCGGCAGCGGGGGGCCCGTGCCACGATCGGCCTGCACCCGGTCGAGGACTCTTCGGCCTATGGCCTGGTGCGCTGCGACGAAGAGGGAAAGGTGCTCGAGTTCGTCGAGAAGACCGGCAGGGCGGTCCCGGGGGAGATCAACGCCGGTGCCTACGTGCTGGAGCGCTCGGTCCTCGACCTGATCCCCGCCGGCCAGGCCGTCTCGATCGAGCGCGAAGTCTTTCCCCGGCTGGCCGGCGACGGCCTCAGCGCCCTCGTGCTCGACGGCTACTGGATGGACATCGGGACGCCCGAGCGCTACCTGCAGGCGAGCTGGGACATCCTCGAGGGTTCGGTGGAGACCCGTGTGGAGCCGACCGCGCCGGGATTGCTCGTCGCCGGCGGCGCGCTGATCGACGAGGAGGCCCGGATTGGCCCTCGGGCGGTTGTCTCGGCCGGCTGCAGGGTCGAGCGCGGCGCCGAGGTGGGCGACTCGGTCCTGCTCGACGGCTGCACTGTCGGCAGGGGCTCGCTCGTCCAGGGTTCGATCCTCGCTCCCGGCGCCGAAGTCGAGCCCGGGGCGGTTTTGAGGAACGCGGTCGTCGGCCGAGATGAAAGAGTCCCCGCCTGAGATGAGCCCGATCCTGAAGGACACGCTCGACCTTCCGAACCAGCTTCGCGACGCGCTCTGGCGAATCGAAACCGCGCGGCTGGAGCCGGCGGAGTCGGCCGGGCTCATGGTCTGCGGGATGGGCGGCTCGGCGATCGGCGGCGACCTCGCCGCCGCTGCGCTCGGCGACCGCCTGACGAAGCCGGTGCTTTCGATTCGCGGCTACGAGCTGCCGAGCTGGGCGACCCCGGAGTGGACGGTGCTCTGCTCCAGCTACTCGGGCAAGACCGAGGAGACGCTTGCCTGCTTCGAGGCGGCGGAAGTTCTGGGGGCGCGGCGGCTCGTCCTCAGCACCGGCGGCCCTCTGGTCGCGCGGGCGCGCGAGGCGGGGGTACCGGTGATCGCGCCCCCTGGGATCTACCAGCCGAGGGTCGCCGTCGCCTATATGTTCGTCGCCGCCGCTGAGGCCGCGGCGCTGGCCGGGGCGGCGCCGCGGATCCATACCGAGATCGACACCGCCGCGGCCTTCCTCGAGCGCGAGCGCGAGGCGCTGCAGGCGCGGGCGAAGGAGGTGGCGGCCGAGATCGACGGCGCGGCGCCGGTGGTCTGCCATGGCGCCGATCTCACCGCTCCGGTCGCCCACCGCTGGAAGACCCAGATGAACGAGAACGCGAAGTTGCCCTCGTTCTACTCGGAGCTGCCGGAGACCGACCACAACGAGGTCTGCGGCTGGAGCGGCGAGGCGGCGGCGCGGATGGGGGCGGTCTTCCTCGAGGACTGCGATCAGCACCCGCGCGAGCGGCGCCGCTTCGACCTCACCGCCGAGATCGCCGCCGAAGGGGCCGCGGCCGTGGTGCGGGTGGAGACGGAAGGAGAGACCCGGGTGGAACGCCTGCTCTGGTCGACGCTGCTCGGCGATCTCGTCTCGCTCGAGGTGGCGGAGGAGATCGGAGCCGACCCGGAGCAGGTCGACGCGCTCGACCGGATCAAGGAGGGGATGTCGCGGTGAGAGCGATGGTCCTGGCGGCGGGGCTGGGGACCCGGCTGCGCCCGATCACCTACGCGATGCCGAAGCCGATGGTGCCGGTGATCAACAAGCCGGTGATGGAGCACATCCTGCGCCTGCTCGCACGCCACGGTTTCACCGAGACGATCGCCAACCTGCACTGGTTCCCGGACGTGATCGAGGGCTACTTCGGCGATGGATCGGCTCAAGGGGTCTCGCTTGTCTACAGCCATGAGGAACAGCTGCTCGGCACCTCCGGCGGGGTGCGCAACGCCGCCGACTTTCTCGGCGACTCCTTCCTCGTGATCAGCGGCGACGCCCTCACCGACATCGACCTGACGGCGATGCGCGAGTTCCACGAGTCCCACGACGGGATCGCGACGCTGGCGATGAAGCGGGTGCAGGACACGAGCCAGTTCGGGGTCGCGATCGTCGGCGCCGACGGGCGCGTCCAGGGCTTCCAGGAGAAGCCGGACCCCGCCGAGGCGCTCTCCGACCTCGCCAACTCCGGCATCTACATGTTCCGCAAGGAGATCTTCGACTTCTTCCCCGAGCCGGGGATGAGCAAAGCGGCGGGTCCCGGCGATCCGGACGGCTTCGCCGACTGGGCGATGGACGTCTTCCCGCGCCTGCTGGACGGCGACGTGCCGTTCTACTCGCACGAGATCGAGGCCTACTGGAACGACATCGGCAACCTCGAGGAGCTGCGCGAGGGCAACGTCGACGCCCTCACCGGTGCGGTCCAGGTGGAAAAGGAGGGCGAGCTGGTCGACGGCTACCGCAGCGGCGAGGACCCCGGCGACGAGGGCGAGCTGGTCGGCCCCGTCCTCCTCGGCCCCGGCTGCGAGATCGGCGACGACGTCCGCATCGACGGCCCCTCGATCGTCGGTGACGGAGTCCGCGTCGGCAACGGCTCTCGTTTGCGTGAAGTGATCGCCCTCCCCGGCGCCGCGATCCCCGCTCGCTCGGTCCTTATCGGCGCAATCCTCGCCGCCCGCGGCTGATTCAGCGGGTTGGTGAGGGAGCGGGCGCCCCGCTCCGGGCGGCGCGCCCGACTTTCGACACAGCCCGCTGTGCTCAAACTCGGATGCGTTTCTCGGGCTCCAGTCGATTGGTGATCTGGCTCTGGAAGTCACTGATCTGACACAGAGGCGCGCGGGAAGATTTGCTTTGTGCGCGCAATGCGTGCGGGGTTGCCGGGCAGGGTGGCGGCATGGAGATTGCGAATGCTGTTGCCGTTGCTCTGGTCCCCCCGCTGTGCGCCGCTTGTGGGAGGTCGTGTCGGGCGGAGGCGGTCGTTTGCACGAGGTGCGGGCGGCGACTTGCCGATGCCGAGCCGTTTCTGGGGAATGGGCCGGCGGGGTTGAACCGGGCCTGGTCGTCGGCGCCATATGAAGACGTCGCTCGCAACCTCGTCGCGGCTTTGAAGTTCCGCCACCTGCTGCCGGTCGCCGACCTGATGGCGGACCGGATCGAGTGGCTGGCGCCGGCGCACATGCTCAGCGGCGTGATCGTGCCGGTGCCGCCAGCACCACCTCGCCTGCGGCGGCGCGGCTTCGATCCTGCCGGCGAGCTGGCGGGGGCGCTGGCCGAGCGTCTCGACGCTCCTCTGGAGACCTGCTTGGAGCGGCGCGGCAGCGGCAGGCAGGTCGGCCGACGTCGCGTCGAGCGCGTCGGGCACCCGCCGCGCATCTATGCCTGTGGCGCCGCTCCCCGCAGTGCCCTCCTGATCGACGACGTGCTCACCACCGGGGCGACCCTCACGGCCTGCGCTCGCGCGCTGAGGGCCGCGGGGTCGTCTCGGGTGGTGGCGGTGACCTTTGCCCGGCGCCTCTAGTTGGCTCTCCGCGGCCCTACGGCCGTGCCTCCGCCGGGCGGCCACGCAGCTGTTCGACCATCCGCCGGGTGCGGCGGCGCTTGCGTCGCAGCTCCCGATGCTTCTTCACCTGGCGGTTCATGTCCTCGGCCAGCTCGTGGACCGAGTGTTTCATCGCCGGCGAGCACTCCCGCGCCCGCAACGTCACTCCCTTCAAGTAGAGGGTGGCCTCCGCCACCTGGCTGTCGGCGACCCGGGGATTGCGCTCCTCCGAGAGCACCACCTCCAAGGTCGCGAGTGGAGAGACCTGCCGCCCCATCCGCTGGAACCGTTTCCGCACCATCTCACGCAGCTCATCCGTCATCTCGACGTTTCGGCCCCGAATCTCCATCCGCATGAGTGCCTCCTTGTGGGTTCTGCCACGATCGTACGCTCCCCTATACCCGGAAACAAGGGCTCGAACTGTCTGAGGAAAATCGAGGATCTCGGCTCTCAGGTGGGCGATCGGCAGGCACGAAGAGATGCCGATGTCCCCTCGATGGAGGCTTTGGGTCAAGTGGTCGGAGCGGCCTGAGCTCTCGCCGACATACGGTCTCCGGCGAGGGGACATCGGCATCCCACCCCGCACCGCTACCCTTGACCAATGCCAGCGATGGACCTCGTAACGAAGGCGCTGCGCGCGGGAGAGGGAAGGAAGTTCAAGGCCTACCAGAAGCGCGCGGAGGCGATCAACCGCTATGAGCGGGAGATGGAAGCTCTCTCCGACGCCGAGATCCGCGAGGAAGCGGACAAGCTGCGCGAGCGCGCGCGGGGCGGCGAGTCGCTCGACGACCTGCTGCCCGAGGCCTTCGCGCTCACCCGCGAGGCCTCCAAGCGCGCCATCGGCCAGCGCCACTACGACGTCCAGCTGATTGGCGGCATGGTCCTCCACGACGGGGGGATCGCCGAGATGAAGACCGGCGAGGGGAAGACCCTGACCGCGACCCTGGCCGTCTTCCTCAACACGCTCGCCGGCGACAGCGTCCACGTCGTCACCGTCAACGACTACCTCGCCCGTCGCGACGCGGAATGGATGAAGCCGATCTACGACGCTCTCGGCGTCAGCGTCGACGCGGTCCAGGACTTCGACGATCACGCCGCCCGTCAGCGCAAATACGCGCTCGACGTCGTCTACGGCACCAACTCCGAGTTCGGCTTCGACTATCTGCGCGACAACATGGCCGACCAGCTCGAGCACTGCGTCCAGCGCGGCCACCACTTCGCGATCGTGGACGAGGTAGACAACATCCTCATCGACGAGGCGCGGACGCCGCTGATCATCTCCGGCCAGCCCGAACAGGCGGCGCAGACCTACTACACCTTCGCCCGCCTCGTCCGGCAGATGGTCGGAGTGCCGGCGAAACAGAAATTGAAATCGCTCGGCGAAAACAAGGACACCTCCGACGTCGACTACGACTATGAGTTCGACGAGAAGCACAAGACCGTCGCCCCGACCGAGCGCGGCGTCAGAAAAGCCGAGGAGTTCATCGGCGTCGACAACCTCTACCTCGGTGAGCACGGAACCCTCGTCAACCACCTCAGCCAGGCGCTGAAGGCGGAGTCCCTCTACAAAAAGGACACCGACTACGCGGTGATCGACGGCGAGGTGATGATCATCGACGAGTTCACCGGCCGCATCCTCGAGGGTCGGCGCTGGTCGGAGGGGTTGCACCAGGCGGTCGAGGCGAAGGAGGGCGTGGCGATCCGCGAGGAGAACCAGACCCTGGCGACGATCACCCTCCAGAACTACTTCCGCCTCTACGAGAAGCTCTCGGGCATGACCGGAACCGCCCTCACCGAGGCGACCGAGTTCATGAAGATCTACGAGATGCCGGTGGTCGAGATCCCGACCAACAAGCCGATGGTCCGCCGTGACCAGAACGACCAGATCTTCAAAACCAAGGACGGCAAGTGGCGGGCGGTCCTGGCGGAGATAGTCGGCCGCCACGAGAAAGGCCAGCCGATCCTGGTCGGGACCGTCTCGGTCGAGGTCTCGGAGATGATCTCCGAGGCGCTGAAGCGCGAGGGGATCGAACACGCCGTCCTCAACGCCAAGCCCGAGCACGCCGAACGAGAGGGCGAGCTGATCGCCCAGGCCGGCCGCAAGGGAGCGGTGATGATCGCCACCAACATGGCCGGCCGTGGCGTCGACATCAAGCTCGGCGGCGACCCCGAGCACTTGGCGGTGACCGAGCTGAAGAAGCAGGGGATCGCCCCCGAGAGCGAGGGCTACGAGGAGGCGCTGGCCGAGAAGACGGCCGAGCTGGAGCCGCGGTGCAAGGCCGAAGGCGAAGAAGTCCGCGAGCTCGGCGGCCTCTACATCTGCGGCACCGAGCGCCACGAGTCGCGTCGAATCGACAACCAGCTGCGCGGCCGCTCCGGCCGGCAGGGCGACGCCGGCGAGTCCCGCTTCTTCCTCTCGGCCGAAGACGACGTGATCCGCCTCTTCGCCGGCGACCGCATCTACAAAATCCTCGACAAACTCGGTCCGGTGGGCGAGGAAGGCGAGGAAGTGCCGCTGGAAGCGAAGATGCTCACCAAAACCGTCGAGAACGCCCAGAAGAAGGTCGAGGAACAGAACTTCCTGATCCGCAAACGCGTGCTCGAGTACGACGATGTGATGAACGAGCAGCGCCGCGTCGTCTACAAATACCGCCGCGAGATCCTCGAAGGCCGCGACATCTCCGAGAACGCCCGCGACGAAATCGAGGGCGTGATCGAGCGGCTCGTCGACGAGTACACGGCCAGCGACATCCTCGAGGAGTGGGACCTGGAGGAGCTGGAGACGCAGCTGCGCCAGATCTGGCCCGTCGGTGTCGAGGTCGCGAGCCTGGCGCCGGAGACCGTCGACCGCGAGCAGCTGAAGGAAGCCCTCGACGACGACGTGATGACCGCCTACGACGAGCGCGAAGAGCAGCTCGGCGAGGAGTTGATGCGCTTCCTCGAGCGCTCGATCCTGCTGCAGGTGATCGATAACCGCTGGCGCGAACACCTCTTCGACATGGACTACCTGCGCGAAGGCATCCACCTCCGCGGCTTCGCCCAGGTCGACCCCCTCGTCGCCTACAAAAACGAGGGTTACTCGATGTTCCAGGAGCTGATGCACTCGATCTGGGACGAGTTCTCGAAGCTGGTCTTTCGGGCCGAGATCGAAATCCAGCCGGAGCAGGCTGGGGCGGTCGCCGCCTCCAACGGCGGCGGTGAGACCGCGCTCGCCTACTCGGGCGGCACGATGGAGAACCAGCCTTCGGCGTTGCGCGAAGTCGTCGCCGCCAGCGGCGCCAGCGCATCCGATATCGCCGCCGCGGGAGCGACCGCTCCCGGCAACGGCGGTTCCGAGGTCGTCGAGACGGTCGTCAAGGACGAGAAAGAGAACATCGGCCGCAACGACCCCTGCTGGTGCGGATCAGGAAAAAAGTACAAGAAGTGCCACGGCGCCTAAAAGCGCTGTGACCGATCCCGTTCGCGAGTTCATCCGGGCGTTCAACGAGCGGGATCTGGATGCGTTCGTCGCCGTGCTCGACCCTGAGGTCGAGCTGCACTCGATGAAGGGGCTGCGGAAGGGGCGCGAGGCGGCGCGGGTTTGGGCGACGCGGGAGCCGGGGGGCGTACAGCAGGCGATCGAGCTGGAGGGGCTCTACGAGGAAGGGCTCGAGGGCGGCGGCGGTCGCGCGGTGGCGCTGATCCAGCGGCGCTGGCGCTGGGCCCACGACGGCAGCGAGGCGAGCGTCGACGAGATGGCCTGGGCCTTCGAGCTGCGCGACCACAGGGTCCTCAGCTGGCGCCCCTACGACGACCGTGAGGAGGCGCTGCGGCGGTGGAACTTCGCGCCGCCGCTTGGCTGAATGGGCCGGTCCGCTTACGATGGGCAGATGTCGTCGGTAGCCCCCGACAACACCGAGGCGACGGAGGCCTGGAGCGGGCCGCTTTTCGACCTCTTCGTCAAGTACCGCGACCTGACCAGCGGCGGCCTCGGAGCCCACGGCGAGGTGGCGATGAAGGCGAACCCGCCCAAGGCGGGCGAGCGCGCGCTCGACCTCGGCTGCGGCTTCGGCGAAACGACGCAGCGCCTGGCCGAGCTGGTCGGGCCGGAGGGCTCGGCGCTTGGGATCGACGTCTCCGAGCCGTTCATCGAGATGGCTCATAAGGAGGCCGAGGAAGCAGGCGTTGCCAATGCCGAGTTCCGGGTCGCCGACGTGCAGACGCTGGAGCTGTCGCAGGAGTTCGACTACGCCTTCTCGCGGATGGGGCTGATGTTCTTCGCCAATCCGGTCGCCGCGCTGCGCAACATCCGCGCCGCGCTCGTGCCCGGCGGCCGCCTCACCGCCGTCGTCTGGCGCCGCAAGCTCGACAACGAGTGGGTCAACCGGGCCGAGCAGATCGTCGAGGAGTACCTCGAGCACCCGGAGGACACCGACGAACCGACCTGCGGCCCCGGCCCCTTCTCGATGGCCAACGCCGACACCGTCAGCGAGCAGCTGACGATCGCCGGATTCGAGGAGATCTCGCTGCGTCGCAGCGACCTGCCGCTGAAGGTCGGCGACGACCTCGACCAAGCGGTCGAGTTCGGGATGGCGTTGGGTCCGGCGGGGGAGATCCTGCGGCTCTGGGAAGACCGGGTCGACGAGATCCGCCCCGAGATCGCCGCCAAGATCCGCGCTGCGATCGCCGACTTCGAGCAGCCCGACGGCGTCTACGCCCCAGCCTCCACCTGGATCATCACCGCGCGGGTTCCCGATTAGGGGAGGGACTGAGGTGGTCCGGTAGGGAGGGGTGGGCATCCCTCTCGCTCCCTGGGATTTTCGCCGTTAACACTGCAGCTCTCGCCGAGTGGGCGGTGCGAAAATCAGGGACGCCGGTCGCGAGAGGGACACCCACCCCTCCTAGGAGGGATTGGCGAAACCCCCGCACACGCCTGGCGGCGGCGGACACTGCGCGGTGCGGCGTCCTCAGTCGGCCAAATAGCGCTGCTCATGAGTATCCGGTTCCGTCAGGTGACGTGCCTACATTCGTCTTGTGGCCCGGCCAGACTTCCCGCGCACCATCGTGGAGTTCCAAGAGCGGTTTCCCGACGAAGCAGCCTGCCTCGAGTATCT
>JBIOWB010000119.1:0-4922 GCA_044868125.1 Solirubrobacterales bacterium | reverse complement strand
GTGACCGAGTCGCCGGTGTGGACCCCCATCGGGTCGACGTTCTCGATCGAGCAGATGATCACGACGTTGTCGTTGCGGTCGCGCATCACCTCGAGCTCGAACTCGCCCCAGCCGATCACCGACTCCTCGACCAGAACCTGGTTGATCGGACTGGCCGCCAGGCCCTCGGAGACGACCTGGCGCAGCTCGGTCTCGCTGCGGCCGATCCCTCCCCCCTGGCCGCCCATCGTGAAGGCGGGCCGGACGATCGCCGGCAGGTTGATGCGGCCGTCGGCGAGCGCCTCGTCGACCTCGCCGAGCGACTCGACCGTCATCGACCAGGGGATCCGCAGGCCGTGCTCGGTCATCGTCTTCCGGAATTCCTCGCGGTCCTCGGCGCGACGGATCGCGGCGGCGTCGGCGCCGATCAGCTCGACCCCGAAGCGCTCCAGCGTGCCATCCTCGAACAGGGTCATCGCGATGTTGAGCGCGGTCTGGCCGCCGAGGGTCGGCAGCAGCGCGTCGGGGCGCTCCTTTTCGATGATCTTCGTCACCGGACCGGGCAGCAGCGGCTCGATGTAGGTGCGGGTGGCGAACTCGGGGTCGGTCATGATCGTCGCCGGGTTCGAGTTGACGAGGACGACTTCGTAGCCCTCCTCGAGCAGCACCTTGCAGGCCTGGACGCCGGAGTAGTCGAACTCGGCCGCCTGGCCGATCACGATCGGCCCGGAGCCGATCAGGAGGATCTTCTGGATGTCGGTGCGTTTGGGCATCGGTCCTCCGTCAGGCGGCGAGGGCTAGGAAACGGTCGAACAGGTGTCTTGCGTCGTGGGGGCCGGGTCCGGCCTCCGGGTGGTACTGGACGGTGGCGCCGGCGACGTCGCGAAGGACCAGGCCCTCGACCGTGCGGTCGTAGAGATTCAGCTGCGAGAGCTCGGCGACGCCGAAGTCGGTGTCCCAGCGGACCGGCTCGTCGCCCTCGATCTTCGGCTCGCCGCCGGGGCCGACGACGGCGAAGCCGTGGTTCTGGGAGGTGATGTCGATCCGTCCCGTCTCCAGGTCCTTGACCGGGTGGTTGGCGCCGCGGTGGCCGAAGGGCAGCTTGTAGGTCTGCAGGCCGACGGCGCGGCAGAGCAGCTGGTGGCCGAGGCAGATGCCGAAGACCGGCTTCTGGCCGATCAGGCCGCGGACGGTCTCGACGACGTAGTCGAGCGCGGCGGGGTCGCCGGGGCCGTTGGCGAGGAAGACGACGTCGGGGTCCTCGGCGAGGACTTCGTCGGGGCTGCTGGTGCAGGGCAGCAGCGTCAGCCGGCAGCCGTGCTCGCGCAGCTGGCGGACGATGCTGAGCTTGACCCCGGTGTCGATCCCGACCACGTGCGGTCCCTCGCCCTCGAAGCGGACCGGCTCCGGCGGGGTGACGGTGCGGGCGAAGTCGGCGCCGTCCATCGGCGGCTCGGCGGCGATCCGGTCGCGCGCCTCGGCTTCCGGCGTCTGCGCCGGGAAGATGCCGCCGCGCATCGCCCCCTGGTCGCGGATGTGGCGGACCAGTGCCCGGGTGTCGACGCCGCCGAGGCCGGGGACGCCGCAGTCGCCGAGCCAGTCGAGCCAGCCGCCCTCGGCGGTGGCGACGTCCTCGCGGTTCTTGGCGTCGCGCATGACGACGCCGCGGGCGTGGACGCGGTCGGACTCCATCGCCCGCTGGGAGACGCCGTAGTTGCCGATCAGCGGATACGTGAAGACGATGATCTGGCCCGCGTAGGAGGGGTCGGTGACCGACTCCTGGTAGCCGGTCATCGAGGTGTTGAAGACGACCTCGCCGGTGACGGCGCCCTCGTGGCCGCAGGCGAGCCCGTCGAGGCGGATCCCGTCCTCGAGCAGCAGGTAGGCCTCGCTCATTCGTCGGTTCCTTTCGGTCGCACAGAGGCCATAAGGAACAGGTGCATGCGGCTCACGCTGCGACCCCCAGGCTGAAGGACCGCAGGCGGAAGGCGACCTGGCCGGCGGCGACGGTCATCAGGACGCGGCCGGTGAGGGTGCGACCGGCGCACCAGGAGTTGGCGGAGCGGCTCTCGTAGCCGTCCTCCCCCACCGTCCACTCGGCGCCGAGGTCGCAGAGGACGACGTTCGCCTCAGAGCCCGGCGCGAGGGTCGGGCGCGGCAGGTCGAAGGGCTCGGCGCCGCCCGCCATCCGCGCGACCAGGAGGCCGAGGTCGATCGTCCCGGGCAGGACCAGCTCGGTGTGGAGGGCGGCGAAGGCGGTCTCCAGGCCGGTCACCCCGAAGGCCGCCTGCTCGAAGGGAACGTCCTTTTCCTCCGGCTGGTGCGGGGCGTGGTCGGTGGCGATGCACTCGATCGTGCCGTCGCGCAGGCCCTCGATCAGCGCCTGGCGGTCGCGCTCTTCGCGCAGCGGCGGGTTCATCTTCGAGCGGTGCGGGTCGAGGCCGCGGACCTCCTCGTCGGTGAGGCAGAGGTGGTGGGGGCTGGCCTCGGCGCTGATCCGCACCCCGGCCGCCTTGGCGGCACGGACGATCTCGACCGACTCGGCGGCGGAGAGGTGCTGGACGTGGATGCGGGCGTTCTCGTAACCGGCCAGGGCACAATCCCGGGCGACCATCGTCGACTCCGAGACCGAGGGGATGCCGCCGATCCCCAGCGCGGCCGAGACCGGCCCCTCGTGCATCGCGCCACCCATCGAGAGCCGCGGGTCCTCCTCGTGCAGGGCGATGTTGCCGCCGCAGAGGCGTTGGTACTGGAGCGCCCGGCGCATCACCCCGGCGTCCGCGATCGGCAGGCCGTCGTCGGAGAAGCCGACCGCGCCGGCTTCGCGCAGTTCGACCATCTCGGTCAGCTCCTCGCCTGCCATGCCCTTGGTGACGGTGGCGAGGAAACCGACCGGCACCGAGGCGGCAGCCCGGGCCTGCTCGCGCAGGGCGGAGACGTCGGCGGCGGTCGACACCGGCGGCTCGGTGTTGGCCATCGCCAGGATCCCGCAATAGCCACCTGCGGCGCCCGCGCGGGTGCCGGTCTCGACGTCCTCCTTGTGCTCGTGGCCGGGGGTGCGGAGGTGGACGTGTGGGTCGAAGAAGGCGGGGAAGGCGCGCAGACCCTCGGCCTCGACCACCTCGGCGCCGTCGGTTTCGGCCTCGCCGGGTGGGGCGAGCGCGGCGACCTCGCCACCGCGGATGACGACGTCGTGGACCGAGTCGATGCCCGCGACCTGGTCGAGCACGGTCGCCCGCCGCAGGACCAGGTGCGCGTCCTCGCCGGGGCGCGCGTCGAGCTGCTCGCGCAAGCTCACGCCGAGGTTCCGATCGGGGTCGGAGTGCTGCCCTCGCCCTCGGCGGCGGGGGTCGAGGCGTCGCCGCCGGCGAGCAGCTCGTAGAGGATCGCCATCCGCACCACCAGGCCGGCGGCGACCTGCTCGGCGATCAGCGACTGCGGCGAGTCGATCGCCTCGCCGGAGAGCTCGACGCCGCGGTTGACCGGGCCGGGGTGCATCAGCAGCTGGCGCGGCTCGAGGAGGCGGGTGTCGATTTGGAAGGTGGCGGCGTACTCCCGCAGCGAGGGGACGAAGCTCTCGCCCATCCGCTCCCTCTGCATCCGCAGCGCGTAGACGACCTCGGCCTCCTCGATCCCGGCGAGGCTGTAGGAGACGTCGCAGCCGAGCTCCTCGATCCCCCGCGGGATCAGGGTCGGCGGCCCGCAGACGGTGACCGTGGCGCCCATCTTCGCGAAGGCGATCAGGTTGGAGCGAGCGACGCGGCTGTGGAGGACGTCGCCGACGATCCAGATGCGGAGGCCGTCGAGCGAGCCGAGGCGGCGCCGCAGCGTGTAGACGTCGAGCAGCGCCTGGCTCGGGTGCTCGTGCTTGCCGTCGCCGGCGTTGACGACGGCGGCCTCGGTCCAGCCGGCGACCATCTGGGCGGCGCCGGCGTAGGGATGGCGGATGACGATCGCGGCGGGGTCGTAGGCGGAGAGGGTGGCGACCGTGTCCTTCAGCGACTCGCCCTTCTCGACCGAGGAGCCGGCGGCCTTGACCGAGACGAGGTCGGCGGAGAGGCGCTTGGCGGCGAGGTCGAAGGAGCTCGAGGTGCGGGTGCTCGACTCGTAGAAGAGCGAGACGACGGTGCGGCCGCGCAGGGTCGGCACCTTCTTGATGTCGCGGCGACCGACCTCGGCGAAGCTCTCGGCGCGGTCGAGGATCGACTCGATTTCCTCACGCGAGAGATGCTCGATCGAGAGCAGGTGCTTCATCAGCTCACCTCCACGGTGGTCGGCTCGGAGATCGTCACCTCATCCGTGCCGTCGATCTCCTCGAGGCGGACGTTGACGCGCTCCTCGCGCGCGGTCGGCAGGTTTTTTCCGACGTAGTCCGGGCGGAGCGGCAGCTCCCGGTGGCCGCGGTCGCAGAGGACCGCAAGCTGCACCCGCTGCGGACGGCCGTAGTCGAACAGCGCCTCGATCGCGGCGCGGACGGTGCGGCCCGTGTAGAGGACGTCGTCGACGAGGACGACGGTGCGTTCGTTGAGATCGAAGTCGACGTGGGAGGCGTGGACGACGGGCTGTGAGGCGGGTGCCTTGGCGCCGACGTCGTCGCGGTAGAAGGAGATGTCGAGGTCGCCGATCGGCAGGTCGCTGCCGGTCAGCTCGCCGAGGAAGACGTGGAGGCGGCGGGCCAGCACGGCGCCGCGGGTGTGGATGCCGACGACCGCCAGGCGCTCCGAGTCGGGGTTCTTCTCGGCGATCTCATGGGCGATCCGCCGCAGCGTTCGCCTCAGATCGTCGTGCTGGAGCACGACCTTCTCACTCACTTTTCGCTTCCTTCCTGGCCTCGCGGGACCGGGTTAAAGGACGCCCGGCAGCGTAGCAGCGGGGGCGGCGGGTCGGGATAGGCCCTCCCTCCGTCGCAGATCTGGAGGCTCCTGCGGGAGGACCTATCCCGA
>JBIOWB010000118.1:0-9691 GCA_044868125.1 Solirubrobacterales bacterium | reverse complement strand
GCGTTGATCGTCATCGAGGTGGTGACGCCGCCGAGCGGGATCCCCTCGAAGAGGCGCTCCATGTCGGCGAGGGTGTCGACGGCGACGCCCTCGCGGCCGACCTCGCCGAGGCTTTTCGCGTGGTCGGAGTCGTAGCCCATCAGCGTGGGCATGTCGAAGGCGGTCGAGAGCCCCGTCTGCCCATGGTCGAGCAGGTAGTGGAAGCGCTCGTTGGTCTCCTCGACGGCGCCGAAGCCGGCGAACTGGCGCATCGTCCACAGCCGCCCCGGTACATCGACTCGTACGGGCCGCGGGTGAACGGATAGCGGCCGGGCTCGCCGACCCGCTCCTCCAGGTCAGGCGCCTGGTCGGCCTCGGTGTAGAGCGGCTTGACCTCGTGCCCCGAGATCGTCGAGAACTCGGCGTCGCGTTCGACCCGCTTGTCACCGGAGACTTGGCTCACCGGCCAGGGATTCTGACAGGGGTGCGGGCGAAGGCGGCTCAGCCAGCCGCGACGGCGCGCAGCTGCGGCGCCCAGGCTTCCTCGAGGAACTCGCTCAGCTCCTCGTTCAGCCGCTCGGGGCTGAGGCGCCACTCGAGGATCGAGTTGGCTTCGACCAGGCGCGCGTTCGGGAGCTCCTCCAGCAGCATTCCCGAGTCGCTGAACGGGTGCAGCGGATCGCGCGGATGGCCGACGACCAGCGTCTGGTGCTCGATCTTCACCCGCTCCTCGCGGTGTGGGGCGGTCTCCCCCAGCAGCAGTCCCTCCAGCACCGCCTGCGAGGGGCCGGGTCGCTGGCGGACGAAGTCGAGGGCCATGTCGGCGAGGTAGGTGGTGCGCGGGATCGCCCGGGTGAAGAGCGAGACGCCCTCGAAGAGCGGGCGGCCGAATTTGAGGCCGAGCAGGACCGGGGCGAAGAAGCCGGCGACGGCGGAGAGGGCGTTGTCGAGCACCGGCATCTCGATGAAGAGCGCCCGCGCCCGCTCCGGGTACCGCACCGCCAGCTCGAGCGCGATGTTCGCCCCCAGCGAGGTGCCGCCGATCACCGCCTGCTTCTCCTCCAGGTGGTCGAGCAGCGCCACCGCCTGGCGGGCGAAGAGCGGCATCGAGTAGAGGCGCAGGTCCTCGGGCCGGTCGGAGCGGCCGTGGCCCAGCATGTCGACCGTCACCACCCGGTTCCCCCGCTCCGCCAGCTCCGGCCCCAGGCGGTCGAACATGTGGCGGTTCATCAGCAGGCCGTGCACGAGCACGATCAGCCGCTTGCCCTCGCCGTAGACGTCGTAGGAGATCCGGTGCCCCTCATAGCGGAACTCGCCCATGGCGGCATCGTACGACTGCCCGGCAGCGGAGGGCATCAGTAGTCCACCGCAGGCTCAGGCAGGTCGCGCAGGCGCGGCATCGGCGAGGGCAACAGCCAGAGGACGCCCCCGAGGGCGCCGACGGTGGTCACCCACATCGTCGCCTGGATGCCCACGATCTCCGCCAGCACCCCCCCGGCGAGGGCGCCGATCGGGCGGACGCCGTAGTTGACCAGGAGGAAGGCGCCGGAGACGCGGGCCCGCAGGTGATCGGGCACGACCGAGGCGTAGAGGGCGCCGAGGCCGACGTCGAGCACCATCACCCCGATCCCGGTGAAGAACTCGGCGATCGCGACCACGGCCGCCGGCGAAGAGGAGCCGGCCGCCATCGGCACCAACAGAAGCGGTGCCGGCGTCAGCACGAAGGCGACGACCAGCGCCTTGCCGAGGCCGAACTGACTGCTGAGACGGCGGGTCAGGGCGACCCCGAGGAGCGAGCCGACGCCGCCGGCACCGAGGGCGAGCCCGACCGCGCCGGCGCTCATTCCCAGGTGACGGGTCGCGTAGAGGACGAGCAGCGCGTAGAAGGCGGTGTTGAAGAGGTTGAGGGTCGCCGAGGCCAGCAGCGAGGCGCGAATCAGCGGCGTGCGGGCGATGAAGCGGGCGCCGGCCACGAGGCTGGCGACGCCTTCGCCGGGCGGTGCCGGCGCGGCCTCCTCGGCCTTGGCCCGGCCGACGAAGAAGGCGGAGGCGAGGTAGGAGCCGGCGTCGAGCAGGAGCGCGACGGGGGCGGTCAGCCACTGGACGAGGAGTCCGGCGGCGCTGTTGCCGGCGACGAACGAGGCGGCGCGGCTTGCGTTGAGCAGCGAGCTGCCTTCGATGTAGTCGTCGCGCTCGAGCAGGGAGACGAAGACGACGTCGTAGGCGACGCTGAAGATGACGCCGAGGGAGCCGGCGGCGAAGGCGACGACGTAGAGCTGGGTGAGGGAGAGCACTCCGAACGCCCAGGCGAGCGGGATCGTCAGCAAAAGCAGGGCGCGGCCGACGTCGGCGGCGACCAGCAGCTCGCGCCGGCCGGAGCGCCGGTCGGTCCAGGCGCCGAGGTGGATCGAGAAGAGCAGGTTCGGGGCCAGCGCCGCCGCGGTCAGCAGCCCCATCTGGGCGGCGTTGACTTCCAGCTCGAGCGCGGCCAGCAGCGGGATCGCCAGCAACGAGACCTGGTCGCCGAAGAGCGAGATCGTCTGCCCCTTCCAGAAGTCTCGGAAGGAGCGGTTCGAACGCAGCAGGGGTGGGGAATGCGGCGTCATGGGCCGTCCTGCGGCTCGTCCGGCAACGGGATGGCGAGGGCGATGACGTTGACCGGCCGTGCCCCCTCCACGGGCGGCTCCCGGTCTTCGAGCCGCTTCAGGTACGGCTCGAGCAGGGCGCGAATCCCCCGGTCGAGCTCACGCAGCTCCTCCGGCGTCATGTACACGAGGGCGTCGTTTACGGCGGCCGCGTCCACCCATTCCGGGTCCTCGGAGTTGCGCCGATCGAGCCACTCGAGGGCGCTCTGGAAGTAACGCTCGATGACCACCCGCAGCAGCAGCGCCCCGGCCGAATGGGTCTCGTCGTCGCGCCCACGCGCCGCCCATTCGGTCGAGATCGACGTCGCCCGCCAGGGCCGCTCGCGCCCGTGGCCGCCTCCGGCTTCTTCCACCAGCCCGTACTTGGCCAGCTGGCGCAGGTGGAAGGAGCAGCTCGAGGGGCTCTCGCCGATTCGTTCCCCCGCCTGCGTCGCCGTCAGCGGCCCGCCCCGCCGCAGCAGACCGATCAGCTCGAGCCGGATCGGGTGGGCGAGCGCCCGCAGCGCCCGCGGATCGGTCAGTTGAACCGCGCGTTGACCCCCCATGCTCGAAAGATAGCTTTCGAAAGTGTTCTTTTCAAGTAGCGGTCGCTTGTGCGACCGACGGGGAGCCTGCGCTTCGTAGACGGGCGGAGCGGTGAAGAAAGTTTCAACCGGGCGCCGCCGCGGCGACCGAGCGGCTGCTCCGGTCCAGCGCCGGCACGACCTTCTCCACGAACGTCCGCACCAGCTCTGGATCGAACTGGCTGCCGGCGCCACGGCGCAGCTCCTCCAGCGCCTGCTCCCGGCCCAGCGGCGGCCGGTAGGGACGCCCTTCGGTCATCGCGTTGTAGGCGTCGCAGATGAAGATGATCCGAGCGCCGAGAGGGATGTCGCCGCCGAAGAGGCCGTCGGGATAGCCGTCGCCGTCCCAACGCTCGTGGGTGGAACGCACCACGCTCGCCACCGGGCCCAGGGCCGGAGCGGCGTCGAGAACGCGCTCGCCGATGAGCGTGTGCTTGCGCATCAGCTCCCACTCCTCCGGGGTCAGCTCGTCGCCTTTGTGGAGAACCTCGTCGGGGATCGCGATCTTGCCGATGTCGTGCAGCTCGGAGGCGCGGACGACGACGTCCTGTTCCTCGGCGTCGAGCGTCAACGCCTTGCCGAAGGCGGCGGCGAGGCGGGCGACGCCGTCGAGGTGGCGCTCGAGGTCGGGCTCGCGCTCGTGCAGCATCCGCAGCAGCACACCCCGCGTCTGGCTCCGCGCCGAATCCGCGCGCCGGCTCTTTTTCGCGTACATGCGACGGTCCGCCACGCGCAGGGCGTCGGTCGAGGTCGTCACCTCGACCGGGATCAGCACCTTGCCCCAGGAGGCGGTGATCGAGAAGCCCTTGCCACGTTCGGAGAGCGCCGCCTCGGCGACCTCGCAGACCGCTTCCGCCGAGAGAGACCGCGTGGCGGCGAGGATGCAGAACTCGTCGCCGCCGAGGCGGTAGGCGCGACCATGGGGCTCCACCGCCTCGGCCAGCTTGCCGCCGAGCCGGCGCAGGAGGTCGTCCCCGGCCGGATGGCCGTAGCTGTCGTTGTAGGCCTTGAAGCCGTCGAGGTCGAAGAGGGCGAGGACCATCGCCTCGGGCGGCGAAGCCGAGACCGCGGCCTCGAGGTCGGCCATCAAGCGCCACCGGTTGGGCAGGGCGGTGAGGGCGTCGGTCACCGCCTTCGTCTCGGTGACGACGAGCAGGCGGGTGTTCTGGTCGAAGGTGATGGCCAGGCGCAACAGGACCGCGACGAGGCAGGCGACGCCGCAGGCGACCGCCGCCGCGCCGATCGAGACGAAGCTGCCGACGCCGAGCAGGCCGATACCGCCCACGCCCATCGCGATCGGCACCGCGATCCGACGCCGCTCCGCGCGGGCCACCGCCGCCCCCGAGGCCGTCGCCGGCAGCCAGGAAGCGGCCGCCAGCAGCAGGAAGGCGAGCGGCCAGCCGACGCTGGCGATGTTGAGGGCGGTGGTCGACTGGCCCAGCACCGAGAGGTAGACGACGTCGGAGGCGCCGAACAGCAGCAGGGCGGCCGCGATCAGCAGCAAGGTGCCCTGCGTCTGCCATTTCGAGGCGGCGAAGGCGCCGCTCAGCATGCCCAGCAGGACCAGGTCGAAGCACGGATAGGCGAGGCTGACCGCCACCCCCTGGGGGCTGCCGCCGAGGGCTTCCAGCATCGGCGGGAAGATCAGGGCCGCGGCGACCCCGGCGACGGCGAGCGCCCCGATCAGGCCGTCGACCCAGGCCAGCGGCTCGAGCTGCGCCACCCGCGCCCGCAGCAGCAGCGCCAGGGCAAGGTAGCTGGCGGGGTAGAAGGCGAGGAAGAGCGCGTCGGCGGGCGAGGGGAACGGCGCCGGGCTCGCGTAGTAGAGGACGACCGAGTAGTAGGCCTGCCCCAGCGCCCAGAGCAACAGGCCGGCTCCGAGAGCCAGCCACGCCCCGCGCTCGGCCTCGAGCAGCGCTGCCCGAGCCAGAACGACCGCCGCCGCTCCCAGCACGACCGCGTCGTACGCCCACCGTCCCACCGCGTCCTGCAGCGAAGCGCTACCCAGCGTCCAAAGGGTTACGACGGCATAGAAACCCAGAACCCCCGCAAGGAGCCCCAGAGCGCCAAAAGCGATTCTCCGCGACGACCAGCGCCACTTGGACGGGTTGTCCACGGAGGAGTCATCGGCCAATGACCGGAAATGCTTGAGGGAGCTTTTCTGGGTGCCGGCGGCGCCGCTTCCCCTGGGATTTCCCCGGGTTCTTCCGGCACCTCCAGGGATTCCGCTTCCGAGGGAGCTTCTTCAACCGCTTCCGGGGCCTCTTCCGGCACCGGTTCGCCTTCCCCTTCCCCGCTCGGCTCCGGTTCCGGTTCCTTTTCCTCTTCCCCTTCCGTCGTCGTGCTCGATTCGTCGTCGGATGAGGATTCGGGTTCCGCCTGCAACCCCTGGGGCTCCGCCTCCGGCGGGCCGCCTTCAGCCGCTTCTTCGGCTTCTTCCTCCTTGACTTCGTTCACCGCCTGTTGGACCTGCCCGAGCGTGTTCGCCTCGCGGACCTCGACCCTGGCGACCGACTGCAGCTGCCGTTCCATCACCGCCAGGTTCCTCTTCGTCTCCTTCGAGACCTTGAGGGCGAAGAACCGGAAGACGGTCTTGACGCCCGAATCTTCGAGCTCGTCGCGGATTTCCTCGCCGGGGACGCCCCAGCAGTCGTCGTCGCCGCCGATGAACACCATCACCTGGTTTTCCGACCCCGGCCGCTTGAATTCGGCCTCGCTGAAGTCCGTGATCGCGGCGCGAACGGCGGCGGCGAAGTTCGATTTCCCACCGGGTTCGCGCTCCAAGGCGGCTTCCCGCACCTCGTCGCTGTTTCCCTTGCCGAAGTCGACCAGCGTGCGACCGGGCTTGCTGCAGGAGCCGCCGGCGACCCGCAGCGCCAGCCCGGCGCCCTCGTCGGAGATCGCCCACCGCGCGGCTTCCGTGGCGGCGATGTCGTACTTGGTGACGCGGCCGAAGGGCTCGGCCATGTGGGCGGAGGAGTCGAGGACTATCTCGGTGTTCTTCAACGGCAGCGATGCCTTGGCGGTGATCTCGTTGGCGGCCTCCCAGAGGTTGGGCAGGCCGGTGAACGCCCAGAAGGCCCCGAGCAGACCGAGCACGGCCACGGCAGCTTTGAACAGCCCTCGCTCGTAAAAAGGTTTCCGCGTGCTTTTCCTGTCGGTGCCGGCGTCAGCCATCGACCACTAGGGAGAATCCTAGTGTTCCTATATAGACATTGCTACCCCCACCTGGGCCGAGCGAACTCGTCGCGGCGCTTGATCAACAGCCACTGCGGCTTCCCGCCATTGCGGGTGCGCTGCAGGGCGAAGCCGCCCTTCAGCTTCTCGCCGTGGAGGACGAAGACGGCATGGCCGCGCTCCAGCGCCTCCGGCCAGGGCACCCGTCCCCCCTGCTCGTAGGTGCCCCGGTCCCAGGTCTTCACCCAGCCGCCGTCGAGCTCGCCCTCGAAGTCGTTGTGGGAGATCGAGTGGTCCTCGACCTGGAGTGCCAGCCGCTTCACGGCGGGGTCCATCGAGGGCTCCTTCGGAACCGCCCAGGAGCGCATCACGCCGTCGACCTCGAGCCGCAGGTCGTAGTGGTGCGCGGTCGCCTGGTGCTCCTGGACGACGAAGACGCCCGCGCTGACGCCGCGGACCGCGAACTGCTCGTGGCCCTCGGGCTTGACGTCTTCGACCTCGACCCCGGAAACCTCTGCCCCCCGTGGCCCTTCGCGCAGGAAATCGACCAGGTCGTTGACCGCCCTCTCCTCACCCTCGGTGTGGACGAGGACGCTGCCGTCGTCGGCGTTGCGCACCCACCCCCTCACGCCGAGCTCGCGCGCCCGCCGCAGCGTCAGGTCGCGGAAGCCGACCCCCTGCACCCGTCCACGCACCGCTGCCCGAACCGCGACCATCCCCGGAGGCTAGCCGGGTTCTCGGCCTGTTCACGTGGGGGCCCGAATGAGATACTCGCCCGATGAGGGTGCGGGGTTGCATTCATTCGGGTAGCGGCTTGGGAGCCGACGCTCACGCCTGCTGGGGCTTCGACCGCCGGCAGGAGTTCGTCGACGCCGCGCTTGAATTCCTCACCGACGGCCTCCGCAACGGTCAGCGGATCGTCTACGTCGGCAGCGAACCGGTGGACGAGCAGCGCGAGCGGCTGGAGCCGCTCGGCGGCGTCGGCGCGATGATCGACGAGGGGGCGCTGCTGCTCATCGATCTCAATGGCATCTACGAAACCGGCGAACCGCTCGACCCCAACGCCCAGCTGGCCGTCTACTCCGCGGTGACCGACGCTGCCCTCGCCGCCGGCTACACCGGCGTCCGCGTCGCCGCCCAGGCAACCAGCCTCGTCCGCGAGCCCGAGACCTGGGACGCCCACCTGCGCTGGGAGAGCATGGCCGACCGCTTCATGTCGGTCCGGCCGATGTCGGCGATGTGCGGGTACGAGCGCGACCTCGTCTCCGAGCAACTGTACGCTGAACTTTCGGCCGTCCACCCGGCGTCGAACGCGCCCAGCAGGATCGTGCCGTTCCGCCTCTTCGCCGAGAACGGCGACATGGTCCTCAGCGGCGACGTCGACTTCCTCTCGGTCAACGCCCTTGACCGAGCTCTGGAGACGGCCTGCGACGGGACGGAGCCGGCCGTGCTCGACCTCCGGGAGCTTGGCTTCATCGACCCGAACGGTCTCGGCGTGCTGGCGCGCCACACCCGCCGACTGGCCGCCGCAAGCGGTTGCACCGTCCGCAACGCGCCCGCTGTCGTCGAGCGCCTTTGCCAGATCCTCGGCGTGGAGCTGTGAGCGAAGTCGACTTCCACGGGGGGTGAGGTGCACGAGTATGTGATCGTCGGCGCCGGCTCGGCCGGCTGCGTTCTCGCCAACCGTCTCAGCGAGGACCCCTCGGCACGGGTGTTGCTGATCGAGGCCGGCGGGAAGGACCGACATCCCAACGTCAAGATCCCGGCCGCCTTCGCCAAGCAGTTCAAGACCAAGCTGGACTGGGACCTGGCGACCGAGCCCGAGCCCCACTGCGACAACCGCTCTCTATATATCCCCCGCGGCAAGGGTCTCGGCGGATCGAGCTCGATGAACGCGATGCTCTACGTGCGTGGCAACCCGCTCGACTACGAGGGCTGGGCCGCCGCCGGCGCAACCGGCTGGGGCTGGGACGACGTCCTGCCTTACTTCCTCGAGGCGGAGGACAACCAGCGGGGCGCCTCCGAGTACCACGCCACCGGCGGGCCGCTGCGGGTCGAGGACGAGCGCTCCCCGCGCCCGCTCACCGGCCGCTTCCTCGCCGCCTGCGCCGAGGCCGGCATCCCCCGCATCGCCGACTACAACGGCCCCGAGCAGGACGGGGCGGCGCTGGCGCAGGTGACGCAGCGAAACGGCCGTCGCTGGAGCACCGCCGACGCCTACCTGCGCCCGGCGCTGAAGCGGCCGAACCTGGAGGTGGTGACGGGGGCGCTGGTCTCGGGACTGGAGATCGAGGGCGGCGCTGTCAGGGGCGTCCGGTACACCCGCCGCCGCGGCGGCGAGCAGGTCGCCCGGGCCGGGCGCGAGGTGGTCCTCAGTGCCGGCGCGATCGCCTCGCCGCAGCTGCTGATGCTCTCCGGAATCGGCCCGGCCGAGCAGCTGCGGCAGCTGGGGCTGCCCGTCGTCCACGACCTGCCTGGGGTCGGCGAGAACCTGCAGGACCACCCCTACGTCTCCTGTGTGTGGGACGTGCCCGGCGGCGGCTCTCTCGCCGACGCCGAGAAGCCGAAGGCGCTGCTCGAATACCTGCTGCGCCGGACCGGCCCGCTGACCTCGTCGGTCGCCGAGGCCTTCGCCTTCATCCGCAGCCGGCCCGGGCTGCCGGCGCCGGACCTGCAGTTCCACTTCGGACCCGCCTACTTCGTCGACAACGGCTTCGACGAATACGACGGCCACGCGATCACCACCGGCCCGGTCCTGGTCAAGCCGAAGAGCCGCGGCTGGGTGCGGCTGCGCTCGCCCGACCCGACCGCGAAGCCGCGCATCCTCACCAACTCGCTGGCCGAGGAAGAGGACGTCGAGGCGTTGCGGGCCGGGCTCGAGCGCGCTCGCGAGATCGCCGCCGCCGGGCCGCTGGCGGAGGTCGTCGGCCGCGAGATCTTCCCGGGGCCGGAGGTCGACACCGGCGAGGCGATCGTCGCCGACGTCCGCCGTCGCGTCGAGCTGCTCTACCACCCGGTCGGCACCTGTCGGATGGGAAGCGACGCCGACGCCGTCGTCTCCCCCGACCTCCGCGTCCACGGCATCGAGGGACTCCGCGTCGTCGATGCCTCGGTGATGCCGGCGATCCCCAACGGCAACACCAACGCGCCGACGATCATGATCGCCGAGAAAGGCGCCGACCTGATCCGGGGCGCCGCCTGAGCTCGGTCTTCAAGTTGATCAACCTCCGGCACTGACCTACCGCGGCGACGACGAGAACGCCCGCTTCGAGATGGAGCACCTGCTCGCGATCGGGCGGCGCGTGGACTAGAGCTGCTGTCGCTTTT
>JBIOWB010000117.1:0-4736 GCA_044868125.1 Solirubrobacterales bacterium | reverse complement strand
CCGAGTGATGCGCACGTCAAACCGAGGAGGTGCCATGCCCCCGGGTTGTGCAAGCCGCGATGACCGCCACGGCATCGTTCGGGTTGCGGCGTAGCGGCAAATTCGCGAACGGCAGCGTCGGGAGCGGCCTATCGGGCCGCATCAGTGAGGCATGGCCCACCCTGGCCCCTCCCGACGAGTGCTCATGGTGAAGTCAAGGTCGACCGCAACACGACAATCAACGCGACCACGAACGCCATGGTGAGCATTTGAAATCGAGGCTCGAGAGGCCAAACTTGAGCGTTCATGACCGTGTCTCCCTCGCGCGAAAATCGGCGGATCACCCGAACACGTCGGCGACGATGCCGCCGTACCAAGCGAGCGACTCCTGGTAGTTCTGCTTGCGGATGTCGGTGGACTCGTTCTTCTGGCTGACGAAGGTCGAGGTCTGCGTGATCTTGCCCTCGCCCGGCTCGTAGATCCCACCGACCTTCACGTCATCATCGGGCGCGATCAGGCTCCAGCAGGTGTTGGCATAGCGCGCCGGAAAGGTGCGGCTGCCGGTGAGCTCGCCGCGGATCACCATGGCGGCGACCTTGGCTTGGCTGTTGGCCGAGAACGCCGATTTCGGCATGTCGCCGGGAATGCAGGCGTCGCCGAGGACGAAGACGTTGGCGTCCATCCTGGACTTCATCGATGCCGGATCGATCGGACAGAAGCCGGTCTCGTTGGCCAGGCCTGCGTCGCGGGCTATTCGGCCCGCCATCTGCGCCGGGATGACATTGACCAGCGCGGCCTTGTGGGTGGCGAGGTCGGTCTTGACCTCGTTGGTCCGAGGGTCGACCCCCTTGATGCCGCCATGCATCTTCGGGTCGTGCCATTGGATCATGCCGGGGTAGTGCTTCTCCCAGCCCTCCATGAACAAGGCCTGCTTGGAGAAGGCGGGCTTCGGATCGACGACGATGATCGTCGAGCGCTTGTGGCCCTTGCGCTTGAGCATGTGGGCAAACATGGAGACGCGCTCATAGGGGCCGGGCGGGCAGCGATACGGATTGGGCGGCGCGATCATGACGATGAGATCGCCGTCGACGAGCGCATCGAGGCGCTTGGTCAACAGCCGCGTCTGCGTCCCCGCCTTCCAGGCGTGCGGCATCGCGTCGGCGGCCGACTCCGAATAGCCGGGGACGGACTCGTATTTGAGATCGATCCCGGGCGCGACCACCAGGCGATCGTAGGGTAAGCGCCTGCCGTCGACGAGCCGCACAATCTTGCGCTCGCGGTCGATCGCGCTTGCCCACTCGTTGACGACCCGCACGCCCTCGCGCGCCACCTTGCCGTAGTCATGGGTGATCGACTCGAGGCTGCGAAAGCCACCGACATGGAGGTTGGAGAAGAAGCAGGTGGTGAAATGCTTCTGCGGCTCGACGAGCGTAACGTCGATCGCGCCGGCGGCATCCTTGTTGACGTAGCGCGCGACCGTGCCGCCGCCCGGCCCGCCGCCGATGACGACCAGCTTCGGCTTGGCTTGTGCGAGTACGTGAGGCGCGAACAGCGGAGCAGCGGCGAGTGAAGCCCCCGCGAGCGCCGTGAAATTGCGGCGTGTGAGGCAGCGCATGGCAATACTCCTTGGGTCGATCATGGTTTGCTGGCGGTGGCGAAATAGCGCGCGAGCGCGGCGATCTCCTCGGCGGCGAGGCGGCTCGCGACGTTCTGCATCACGGGGTTCGGCAGTCTCCTGTCGCGGTAGGCGCTGATGATTTCGGCGAAGCGCGCTTCGTCCATCCCGAAGATGTTCGGGATCGCGCCGCCGGACGCCGCCGCGCGGTGGCAAGCCATGCATTCGGCCGCGAGATAGCGACCGAGCTCGATGTCGACGGCGGCGGCGCCGTTTGCTGTCACGATCGCAACCACTGCCGCCGCGAGGCGCGCGCTCACCGTCCCGGCTGCGGCACGATGCGGATATAGGGATTCGGCGACTTCCAACCCTGCGGGTATTGCTTCTTCGCGTCATCGTCGGTGACCGAGCCCGCGATGATCACGTCCTCGCCCTGCTTCCAGTTCGCCGGCGTCGCCACCTTGTGCTTGGCTGTGAGTTGCAGCGAGTCGATCACCCGCAGCACCTCGTCGAAGTTACGGCCGACCGTCATCGGATAGACGAGGATCAGCTTGATCTTCTTGTCGGGACCGATGACGAACACATTGCGCACGGCCTGATTGTCGGCCGCCGTGCGCTTGGAAGCGTCACCGCTGGCGCTCGCAGGGAGCATGCCCCAAAGCTTCGCGATCGTGAGGTCCGCGTCCCCTATCATCGGAAAGTTCGGAGCGAATCCTTGCGTCTCCTCGATGTCGTTCGCCCATTTCACGTGGTCTTCCAACGGATCGACGCTCAACTCGATGATCTTGACGTTGCGCGCGTCGAACTCGGGCTTGATCTTCGCCAGGTAGCCGAGCTCGGTCGTGCACACCGGCGTGAAGTCCTTCGGGTGCGAGAACAGGACCGCCCAGGAATCGCCGATCCAGTCGTGGAAGCTGATCGGCCCCTCCGTCGTCTCCGCCTGGAAGTCAGGAGCGGTGTCACCAATTTGCAAAGCCATGGGTACCTCCCTTTGAGCTCTCCCCGTCGATCTTCTCACGAACGCTGCCGTGGGCAAGAATCTTCCCGTGAGACGGGTTGGGGTCGCGCTAGCCGTTCTCGTCTGGGTCGCTTCGGTCGCGCTGTACGCCGCCGACGGCTTCGGCCTCGCGGTCGGCCTGCTTTGGCTGGCCGCGCTCCTGCTCGTCGGAGCGGCGCTCTTCGAACCGATCGCCCGCCCGGCGAGGGTCGACCTGCTCGCGCCGCTGGCGCTGATAGCCGCCTTCGCCCCGCTCTACGTGATCCGCGTCGCCTCGCTGCCGGTGCAGGTCAACTCGGACGAGGTCGCGATCATGCTCTACGCCAAGAAGTACGCGGCGCTGCCGCACCCTGACATGTTCGGGCTGAGCGAGTACTTCGGCCACCCGGTCGCGCTCCTGGTCGTCTGGGGGAAGCTCGGCGGCCTGCTCGGCGGCGTGACGCTAGACCACATGCGCCTCCTGCACGCGCTCACCGGGCTGCTGACGATCGGCCTGTCGTACGCGCTCTTCCGCCAGCTGCTCTCGCTCCCGTGGGCCGTCGTCGCCTCGGCCGTCTTCGGGGTGAACCACGCGTTCCTGATGATCAGCCGGATGGCGATGCGCGAGAACACGCCCGTCCTCGTCGAGGTCGCCGCCCTCGCGCTGCTGCTCTTCGGGCTGCGGCGCCGGCACGTGTTCGCAACGTTCGCGGGCGGAGTCCTCGCCGGGATCGGGTTCTACGTGCACTTCCCCGGCCGGATGATCTTTCCGGTCTGGTTCGCCTTCCTCGTCGTCCTCGCGCTCGTCTACCGGCGGCGGGTGCCCGTAGCGCGGCTCGGCGCCTTCGTCACAGCCGGCTTCGTCCTCGTCGCCGCGCCCTACGTGGTCGCGTACCTGAAGGCACCCGCCGACCTGACGCACCACCAGCGTGAGGCCCTCCTCCTCACCCGCGACGGGCGGGAGCTGCAGAAGGATTGGGTCTCCGAGGACAGCATCTGGGGCGGGATCGCGAAGAACATCGAGTGGGGCCTCGGCGCGTTCAACAACGGCCACGTCGACGAGGCGTACATCTACCCGAACTACGGCCACGGGATCGTCGACCCGCTCACGGGCGCGCTGCTCTGGCTCGGGGCGCTGACCGTCCTTCTCAGGGCGATCTTCCGACGGGGGCCGCCCTGGGGCCTCTTCCCGCTCTTCGGCTTCCTGCTGCTCTGGCTCGTCTTCGCCTTCCTCATCGGCCAGGCGCCGGACTACCCGCGGATGCTGGTGATCCTTCCGTTGGTCGCCTACCTCGTGACCGAGGGGATTCGCGTGCTCTCCGGGGCCGCGCGGCTCGTGGCGATGCCGCGCCTCGCCCGAGCGGCTCCGGCCGCCGCAGCCGTCGCCGCGCTGCTCGCGATCGGCACCTGGAACGGGTTCATCGGCTGGGACTTCATCCACACCGGCCAGTACTACGGCGACGACATCGGCGGCACGGGCCGCTTCGTCCAGTCGCACAGCGGGATTCCGGGCGAAAGGTTCTACATCTCGGCCGACCAGCAGTCGCTCGAGTACTACGTCTGGGGCACGCCGGACATCTGGATGCAGCGCCTGCAGATGTTCACCCGGAACGACAGCCAGGTCGGCGGTGTGATCGAACCACGCCTCCTGCCGCGGTTCAACGTCGATCCGCCCTTCGTTATCTTCATGCGCTCGGAGCTGTGGAACCGCGTGAAACACGACTTCGAGCGGCGATACCGGCACATCGGCGTGCATGAGATCACGCCCGACGGACTGCACCTCGCAGTCGGCGTGAGGCGCACATGAGGCCGCTGATCGGGATCACGACGGACATCCAGAACGCCGCGTTCGGCGCCTGGGAGGAGGAGTCCGCGCTCGTGCCGACGGACTACACCCGCGCGGTCGAGGCCGCGGGAGGGCGGCCGCTGCTCGTGCCGCCGAGCGACGACGGGCTCCAGGAGACGCTGGACGTCCTCGACGGGCTCGTCCTCTCCGGCGGGTCCGACCTCGACCCCGCGAGCTACGGCCAGGAGATGCATCCCGAGACGAAGGGCGTGATCGAGCAGCGCGACCGCGCCGAGCTCGCCCTGCTCCGCGCAGCGCTGGAGCGGGACATGCCGGTCCTGGCGGTGTGCCGAGGCAGCCAGATCCTCAACGTCGGCCTC
>JBIOWB010000116.1:0-3166 GCA_044868125.1 Solirubrobacterales bacterium | reverse complement strand
CCTACAGCCCGTAGCTCCGCCCGATCACGTCGAGCATCACCTCGTCGGTGCCGGCGCCGATGCGGTTGAGGCGGACGTCGCGGTAGGCGCGCTCGATCTCGTACTCCTTCATGTAGCCGTAGCCGCCGAGGATCTGGACGCACTCGTCGGCGACGTCGCAGGCGATGCGGGAGGCGAAGAGCTTGGCCATCGTGATCTCGCGCACCGGGTACTCGCCGTTGCCGAAGCGCCAGGCGGTCGCGTAGGTGAACTGCTTCGCCGCCTCGACCTGGGTCGCCATCTCGGCGAACTTGTGGCGGATCGCCTGGAACTTGCCGATCGGCCGGCCAAAGGCTTCGCGCTCCTTCGCGTAGACGAGCGTTTTCTCGATCATCCGCTCGGCCCCCGCGTGGCAGCCGGCGGCGGCGACCAGGCGCTCGCCCTGGAGCTCCCAGGCGATGTGGTAGAAGCCTTTGCCGACCTCGCCGAGCACGGCATCGGCCGGGACGCGGACGTCTTCGAAGGCGAGTTCGCCGGTGTCGGAGGCGTGCATCCCCATCTTCTCCAGCTCGGCGGAGACGGTGAAGCCCTCGACCTTCTCGCCGTTCTCGTCTTTGAGGTCGACGACGAAGAGGGTGATGCCGGCGTGGCGCTCGCCGGGGTCGGTCTTGCAGACGAGGACGATGAAGTCGGCGCGGGGCCCGTTGGTGATGAAGGTCTTGGAGCCGTTGATCACGTATTCGTCGCCGTCGCGGATCGCGGTGGTGCGGATGCCGGCGACGTCGGAGCCGGCGCCGGGCTCGGTGATCCCCAGCGAGCCGATCTTCTCGCCCCTGAGGCCGGGCTCGAGGTACTTGCGCTTCTGCTCCTCGGTGCCGAGCAGGTGGATGGGGGGGAGGACCATGTCGGTCTGGACCGCGAAGCCCATGTTGGTGCCGCCGGAGCCGGAGTAGCTCATGCACTCGGCCCGGACCAGAGAGTAGAAGTAGTCGCCGCCCTGGCCGCCGTACTCCTCCGGGAAGCAGAGGCCGAGGTAGCCGAGGTTGCCGGCCCGCTTCATCTTCTCGGTCGGCCAGTACGTGTCCTCCCATTCGTTGCGATGGGGCCAGAGCTCCTTTTCGACCCAGGAGCGCATCGACTCGCGCAGGTCTTCGTGCTCCTGGCTGAAGATGAAGTGCTTGCGCCCGGCTTCGAAGTCGGGCTTGATGACGCTGGAGCCGTCGCTGGTCGCGGTCGTCACTGTCTCTCTCCTCTGTCTCGTGCTCGCCTAGACGTTTCTGACTTCCGCCCCCGGTAGAAGGGCAGGAAGTCAGACACGTCCAATCAAAGTGGACAGTAGCACTTCCCACTTTCAGCGCTGCTATGGTCCGGGCTGTGAGTCAGGGAGCCTTCGAGAAGGTCGCCTACGAGGTGGCCGACGGCGTCGCCACGGTGACGCTGAACGACCCGGAGAAGCGCAACATGCTCTCCGGCCAGATGCTGAGCGAGCTGGTCGAGGCGATGAAGACGGCGAAAGCGTCTGATGACGTGCGCGCCGTCGTCCTCACCGGCTCCGGCGAGAAAGTCTTCTGCGCCGGCGCCGACCTCGGCGGGTTCGCCGCCGAGGTGCCGCTGGTCGCCAAACACTTCGCCTCCGACCTCTTCCTCGAGTTCTTCCGGCTGATGCCGCGGCTGGGCAAGCCCTCGCTCTGCGCCGTCAACGGCCACGTGCTCGCGGGCGGGATGGGTCTCGCCCTCTCCTGCGACCTGGTGATCGCCAAGGAGGGGGCCACCTTCGGCACTCCGGAGATCAACGTCGGCGCTTTCCCCTACATGATCATGTCGATCATCTACCGCAACGTCCCGCGCAAGAAGGTCAACGAGATGATGCTGCTGGGCGAGCGGCTCTCGGCCGAGCAGGCGGTCGAGTACGGGCTGGCCAACAAGGTGGTGCCGGCCGGTGAGTTCGACGCGGCGGTCTCCGAGTGGGCGACCAAGCTCGCCTCGAAGAGCCCGGTGCTGATGCGGCTCGGTCACGACGCGATGTACCGCCAGCAGGACATGGCGCTCGACGACGCGCTCGAGTTCCTGCGCTCGCAGCTCTCGCTCACCTTCACCACCGAGGACATCGTCGAGGGGGTCACCGCCTTCTTCGAGAAACGCGACCCGCAGTGGAAAGGGCGGTAGCTGATGGCGACCGAAGCGCAGGCGAAGAACCTCCTCCCAGGCACCGCGCCCCTGGCCGACCTGACCGAGCAGCTGCACGAGCGCCGCGCCAAGGCCAAGCTCGGCGGCGGCGAGGAGAAGATCGCCAAGCAGCACGAGCGCGGCAAGCTGACCGCGCGCGAGCGGATCGACCTCCTGGTCGACGAGGGCACCTTCGTCGAGATGGGGATCCATGGTCGCCCGCACTTCGCCCAGCGGGCGATGGACGGGGTTGACGCACCTGCCGACGGGGTCGTCACCGGCTGGGGCGACGTCGACGGCCGCCCCTGCTGCATCGCCGCCTACGACTTCACGGTGATGGCCGGCTCGATGGGGATGACCGGTGAGCTCAAGGTCACCCGCCTGCGCGAGATGGCGCTGCAGAAGCGGAAGCCGTTCGTCTGGCTGCTCGACAGCGCCGGCGCCCGGATCCAGGAGGCGACGGGCTCGCTCTTCGCCGGCTCCGGCCACCTCTTCCGCGAGGAGGTCGAAATGTCGGGGGTGATCCCGATGGTGGCGGCGATGATGGGTCCCTGTGCCGCCGGCACCGCCTACATCCCGGCGCTCGCGGACTTCGTGCCGATGGTCTCCGGCCAGGGCGCGATGGCGCTCGCCGGCCCTCACCTGACCAAGGCCGTCACCGGCGAGGAGATCTCGATGGAGGACCTCGGCGGCGCCAAGGTCCACTGCCGCAAATCCGGGGTGGGGGACCTCGAGGTCGCCGACGACGAGGAGTGCATCGCCTCCGTCAAGAAGTACCTCAGCTACTTCCCGTCCAACTGCGAGGAGCGCCCGCCGGTCGTCGACGTCTCCGACCCGATCGACCGCAAAGCGGAGAAGCTGATGGAGATCGTCCCCGAGTCCTCGCGGCAGCCCTACGACATGTACGACGTGATCCGCGAGATCGTCGACGACGGCGACTGGTTCGACCTGAAGCCGAAGTTCGCCAAGAACGTGATCACCTGCTTCGCCCGCTTCGGCGGCCAGCCGGCGGGGATCGTCG
>JBIOWB010000115.1:0-32383 GCA_044868125.1 Solirubrobacterales bacterium | reverse complement strand
TGACGATGACGATGGCCTTCACCGGCTACCTGCTGCCGTTCGACCAGCGCTCCTTCTGGGCCTCGATCGTCGGCATCAACATCAACGGCACCGGCCCGGTGGTGGGCCCGTACCTGAGCGACTTCCTGCGTGCCGGCCCTGAGCTCGGGGCGACCACGCTCTCGCGCTTCTATGCGATCCACATGCTTCTAGTGCCCGGGGCGATCATCGCCCTGATCGGCGCCCACCTGTACCTGGTCGTCAAGCTCGGCACCACGGCACCGCCGTGGCTGAAAGCCGAGCGGCCGAAGGGCGCGATGCCGAAGGCCGAGCTTGAGGCCGGCGCCGACGGCGACGGCCGCGTCAACGGAGCGGCTCATCCATGAAGCCCCAGGACAAGCAGGCCTACCTCGAGGAATACGAGCTTCTGAAGAAGAAGGGGAAGCCGTTCTTCCCCTATGCGGTGATGAAGGACTCGGCGATGGCGCTGATCGTCGTCGGCGTGATCATCGCGATGTCGCTGATCCTCGGCGCCGAGCAGGGGCCGAAGGCCGATCCGACCTCCACCACCTACGTGCCCCGCCCCGAGTGGTACTTCTTCTTCCTCTTCGAGGTTTTGCGCGTGATCAAGCCGCCGGAGCTGGTCCCGATCGCGACGATCGGCATCCCGACCGTCTGCATGGTTCTGCTCCTGTTGCTGCCGTTCTACGACCGCAACCCCGAGCGCCGACCCGAGCGCCGACCGATCGCCACCACGGCGGGCTGCCTGACGATCATCGCGATGGGCTACCTGACCTACCTCGGCGCCACCGGTGGCTCGCCGACCGAGATCGACATGAAGGTCGCCCCTCAATACGAAAAAGGCAAGGAGGTCGTCGCCAGTTCCGGCTGTCTCGCCTGCCACAAGCTGGGCGAGAACGGGAACAACGGTCCCGGCCCCGAACTGACCCACATCGCCTCGCGAATCCCGCGGGCTGCGATCATCCGCTCGGTCGAAATCGGCCCGGGCATCATGCCCTCCTTCCGCGAACTGCCGCCGCAGAAGATCGAACAGCTGGCGGACTTCCTCTCGTCCCTCGACTAGACAGGCGGCCAGGGAGGGGCCCGCGACCCCGATCCCATGGACACGATCAACGACAACCGCCAATCGCCGGACTTCGCCGGCCAGGTCAACCGCATGTTCGACCGGGTGGCGAGCCGCTACGACGCGCTCAACTCGCTGATGACGGCGGGCCTACACCACCGCTGGCGCGAGCGGGCGGCGGCGCGGACCGGTTTGCAGGCCGGGGACTCTGCGCTCGACGTCTGCTGCGGGACCGGCGACCTTGCGCTGGAGCTGGCGAAGCTGGTGACGCCGGGCGGCCGCGTCGTCGGCTGCGACTTCTCCGAGCCGATGCTCGACCTGGCACGGGAGAAGACGGCCGAGCGCGGCGCCGAGGGGGTGCGCTTCGAGTGGGCCGACGCGCTCGAGCTGCCCTACGACGGCGAGCGCTTCGACGCCGTCACCGTCGGCTTCGGCGTCCGCAACCTCGCCGACCTCGACCGCGGCCTGCGCGAGATGGCGCGGGTGCTGAAGCCAGGGGGGCGGGCGGTGATCCTCGAGATCACGCAGCCGACGCGACCGCCGCTCTCGCTCTTCTTCTCGCTCTGGTTCGACCGGATCGTGCCGCTGCTCGGCGCCTTCTCCAGCAACCCGGAGGCCTACGCCTACCTGCCGGAATCGGTCCGCAGCTTTCCCCACCCGCGCGGCCTCGCGGAGCGGATGGACGGCGCCGGGTTCGAAGGGATCCGCTACACCGTGCTCGCCGGGGGGATCGTCGCGATCCACTCCGGCGTCCGGGCGTGACCCCGGGTTCCGAGCGATGACCCGACCCTCCTCGGTGCCGCCGCCGGTGACGGCGGTCCTCGACGCCTCCAGCCGTTGGCTGCCGGCGCGGCTGGGCGAGGTCGAGGAGCTGCTGCGTCAGTCGATCGCCGACCACGGCGAGCGGCTCGGCCAGGACGCCGCAGCCACTCTCGATGCCGGCGGCAAGCGTCTGCGACCGATGCTGGTCCTCCTCTGCGCCGGGCCGGAGAACAGCGCGAACGCTCTGCGCGCAGCCGCCGCGATCGAGCTGATCCACATGGCGACGCTGGTCCACGACGACGTCCTCGACGACGCGCCGCTGCGCCGCGGACTGCCGACCGTCGCCGCGACCTCCGGCCGCGAGCGGGCGACCGCCACCGGAGACCTGCTCTTCTCCCGTGCCTTCGCCCTCCTCGCCGAGACGGGCGACGAGCGCTCCGTCGCCCTCCTCGCCGACGCTTCGGTGGCGCTCGCTCGCGGCGAGCTCGTCCAACGCGGCGACGCCTTCGACCTCGACGTCACCGACGAGCGCTACCTGGAGCGCTGTCGGCTGAAGACGGCGCGTCTGTTCGAATGCGCCTGTCTGCTCGGCAGCGGCGACGAGCAACTGCGTGAGTTCGGAGGCGGGGTGGGCCTCGCCTTCCAGCTGCTCGACGACGTGCTCGACGTCAGCGGGCCGCCGCAGCGGACGGGCAAGGCGCGCGGCACCGACCTCCTCGACGGGACGATCACGCTGCCGTTGATCGAGGCGGCCGAGAGCGACCCGACGATCCGGGAGGTCGACCTGCGGACGCTCGACGCCGCCTCGGCCGTGGCCCTCTGCGACCGGATCGCGGCGACCGGCGCGCTCGATCGGGTGCGCGCCCGAGCGCTGGCCCTGGTCGCCGACGCCAAGCGGGCGCTGGAAGAGGCTGACTTCGAGCCCGAACAGCGTCAGCTGCTGGCCCTGGTCGCCGACGGCGTGGTCCAGCGCTACAGCTGACCCATGCCGGCCCGTCCCAGTTGGGGCGGCGGCTGATCGTCAGGACGGCCGCCTCGCCGATCCCGCTGGAGGCTCCGTGACCAGGGCCGCGGTGCCGCTCAGATCTCTTGCCGAACACACCCCCGGGGCTATACCCGGAAATCGTCCGCCGTGATCAGCTCCTGCCAGAGGGCGATGACGAAAGCGTCGGCCATCGCGCTCATGTTGGCCTGCTCCAGCATTCGCAGCTCGTTGGCGAGTTCGTTGGAGCCGAGGCCGAGGTGTTCGTCGTAGGCGTCGACCGCGACCAGGTCGTGGACTCCCTCGTCGAGCCACTCGCACTCGGGACAGCGCCGCCAGACGCGCCAGCGGCAGCGGTTGCTCTCCTGCTCCCAGGAGGTCGGCTGGACGAGGCCCGAGCCGCACTCAGGGCAGATGTGGAGCGAACGCTCGGCGGAGCGGTTGGTGGTGGCGTCTTCCATGGGCGCAATATCAAGCAACAGCCGGGTTCGCAGATCCGTAATTCGCCTCATCGTCTGCAACGAAACCCCGCAGAAGTCGGCCGGAAGGCCGGTCGAGGCTGATCCGGCCACCCCTCCACCCCGTTACCATGGTCGAGATGCCAGGAAACATCGGACTTCCCGAGATCGCGATCGTCCTCGTCATCGCCCTGCTGGTCTTCGGACCGAAACGCCTGCCGGAGCTCGGCCGCAGCCTCGGCCGGGGGATTCGCGAGTTCAAAGGCTCGATCGGCGGAGACCACGACGAGGACGAGGACGACGACAAGCCGAGGCTCGCTCCCTCCGAGCCCGCGAAGGCCCACGGCGACCCGGCCGACGCGGAGGTTCTCCGCAACAAGTCAGGCTGAGGCGACGCGAGGATGCCCCCTCGCGTCAAGGCGGTCTCGCACGAGGATCGCCTCACCCTGGTCGAGCACCTCGACGAGCTGCGCGCCCGGCTGATCGTCTGCCTCGTCGTCCTCGGCGTCGCCCTGGCGCTCTGCTTCTGGCAGAACCACCTGCTGCTGGAAATCGCCCAGGGGCCGCTGCCCTCGAACCACGACCGGCTGATCACCTTCGGCGTCACCGAGCCGTTCACGACGACGCTTACCGTCTCCGTCTATGGGGCGATCGTGCTCTCGCTGCCGATCGTCCTCTGGCAGCTCTACGCCTACGTCCTGCCCGCCTTCAGCGAGGCGGAGAAACGGGTGATCCTGCCGATCCTCCTGCTCTTTCCGCTGCTCTTCCTCGCCGGCATCGCCTTCGCCTACTTCGTGGTGATGCCGGCCGCGATCCACTTCCTGCTCAACTTCAACGACGACCAGTTCAACGTCCAGGTCCGCGCCCGCGACTACTACAGCTTCTTCTCGATGACGGAGATCGCCTGCGGGCTGATCTTCCAGCTGCCGCTGGCGATCATCGCGGCGACGCGGCTGGGGATCGTCAGCGTCGAGCAGCTGCGCGAAAACCGCCGTTACGCCTACCTGGCGATCGCGATCGTCGCCGCCGCGCTGCCTGGAGTCGACCCGATTTCGATGTTGATCGAGATGGTCCCGCTGCTTGCTCTGTATGAGTTGAGTATCGTCCTGGCCCGGGTGTTCGGGCGGCCACGGCGGAACAGCGCGTTGGCCGAGCCCAACCCGCAGGAGTAGAAAGGGAGAGATGGCTTCAGGCGGAAAAGAGCACAGGATGCTGTTCGACATTCGCGGGCGGCGGAAACACGTCGTCAAAGTCGTCTACGCGGTCCTCGCCGTCCTGATGGGCGCGAGCCTCTTCCTCGTCGTCGGACCGCTCAACGTCGGCGAACTCTTCAACAGCAGCAGCAGCTCGGGCGAAGCGGCCAGGCCCTACGAAGAACAGGCGGAACGGGTCGAAGCGAAACTGCGCCGAGACCCCGAAGACCCGGAACTGCTGATGTCGCTCACCCGCGCCCAGGTCTCGGCCGGCAACAGCCTCCTCTCGCTCGAACCGAGCGAAGACGACTTCCTCGAGGCGATGCAGCAGTACCGGCAGGCGAGCTCGACCTGGTCGGAATACCTGAAGGCGACGGATGAGCCGAGCGCGGGAATCGCGCAGCTGATGGCCACGGCGCAGCTGGCGCTGGCGGAAAGCTCCCAGACTTTTCCGGAAGCCCAGTCCAACATCGATGCGGCGGCGGCGGCGCAGCGGATCGTCGCCGAACAACGGCCGACGCTCAACTCGCTCACCACGCTCGCCCTCTACACCTACTTCACCGGCGACTTCGCCGCCGCCGACAAGGCCAAAGCCGAAGCGAAGAAGCTGGCGAACGAAAAGTTCGAACGCGAACAGATCGACCAGCAACTCAAGGAAACGAAGGAACGCGCGGTCAAATACACGAAGGAACGGAAGGCGGCCGAAGCCGCTTTCAAGGCCGCCAACAAAGGCAACAAGGGCAATCCCGAAGCTCTGCAGAACCCGTCGAACCCGCTCAGCGGCGCCTTCGGCGGCGGCCAGCTCTCCGAATAGATACCTCGGCAGACGACCTTCCTATACTTGCCGGTCCCGGGCCGTTAGCTCAGTTGGTAGAGCAGGAGACTCTTAATCTCAAGGTCGAAGGTTCGAGCCCTTCACGGCCCACTTCGCCGGCTATTCGCTCCGACAGAACTTTTCGACCTGGCCGGCGATGACGGTGCCGTCTTCGAAGGCGAAGCGGCCGTGGGTCTGCAGGATGTTGTCGCTGCAACGGGCGGCGACGTAGCTGCGCGATCTGCCTCCGGCGCGGTAGCGGCGGCCGATCCTGACGTCGATGTGGCTGATCGCGCCGAGACCGCCGGCGATCGACGGCACGTCGAGGCGGGCCCGGTAGCGGAAGCCGCCGGAGAGCCGTTCGATCGGGACGACGATCGCGTAGGTCTGGGTGGCGGGGACGGTGGTGCGGGCGTGGAGGATCGCGGTGGGGTCGCCTTCGAGCCGGGGGCCGTTGAAGATCGTCAGCGGCGAGCTCGCGCGCACGGTGCCGCCCGGTAGGGAGACGAGCGCGGCGATGTGACCCGTGCCGACGATCGCTCCGCGGCAAGTTCGCCGCGCTTGCTCGGTGCTCTCCTGCGCCACCGCCTCGGGGGCGCAGGCCGGCAGGCCGGCGACGCTGAGGCGCCCGTCGCGGTCGAAGTCGATCAGCGCCTGCCGCAGGGGCGTGGGCCTGCCGCCGCCTTTGGCGGCGATGTCGACATGCCCCTGGAAGTCGATCGGAGCGAAATGGCGGCGTGGCAGCGTCTGCGGCTGGAAGCCGCCGTCGGCGCGCAGGACGAGGTCGTCGACTTCGACCAGGGCCCCGTCGCCGCTGGCCGAGGCGGCGGCGAGCGCAGCCATCGCGATCGCGAGCAGGCCCGATCTGATTACCCGGGGAAGTGGCATGGCGAGGTCAGCGTCACCGGGAAGAAGTCGCCGTTGGTGAACCGCGCCGTCCCGTAGACCTGCAGCCGCCCACCCGAGCAGTGGGCGTTGATGTAGCCGACTTCCCTGCCGGCCCGCTTGCGAACCGCGCCGATCGTCGCTTCGGCCAGCAGCGGCGCCCCGTAGCCGGCGGCGATCTCTGGGAGCTCGACCCGCGCCCGGAAGCCGTAGCGGCCGCCGGAGACCCGTTCGATCGGGATCGGGACGATCAGCGCCTCAGGCGCAGGGACCTTCTCGTAGCCGTGGGCGATCAGCGTCAGCTTGCCGCCCATACGCGGGCCGTTGAAGAAGGAGAGGGGGGAGCTGATCCGGAACGGCGCCTTTCCGGGCATCGTCACCAGCGCCCTCGCCACCCCCTCGCCGACGAGGGCGCCGGCACAGCGCCGGCGGGCCTCGACGGGCGTCGTCCCCTCGAGCTTCGCGACCGGGCAGGTCGGCAGGCCCCTGGCGTCGACGGTCCCGTTCCTGTCGAGCAGGAAGAGGAGGGTCTTCAGCGTCGGCGGCGTCGAGCCGTCGTGGGTGCCGACGCGGGTGACGCTGCTGAGGACGATCGGCGCGTTGCCGTGTCCGGGTCTGGGCAGCTCACGCGGCTGCACGGTCGCGGTGGCGCTGACCCAGACCGGCCCGACTTCGGCGGTGATCGCCCAAGCCGTCGCAGACAGAGCGGCCGTCAGCACGACGGCGAAGGCGGCGGCTCTGCGGATCGGTGCTCGCAATCAGGTCCCCTTGCACCGTTTGAACACCGAGCCCTGCAGAAAGGTGCCGTCTTTGAAGCGGAACTGCCCTTTCGCCTGCAGGCGCCCGTCGGGGCAGCCCGCGTTGGCGAAGCTCAGCGACTTGCCCTTGTACCTCCAGGTGCGCCCGACGCTCAGCCGCGCGTAGAGCGGAATCCCGTAGCCGCCGGCGATCTTGGGGATTTTCGCCACCGTCTTGAAGCCGTAGCGACCGGCGTGCACTTTCTGGATCTCGATCGGGACGACGAAGGTGACCGGCCCCGGCACGGTCAGGTGGGCGTGCGCGAGCACCACCGGGTTGCCGTGCTTGGGCTTCGCGTTGAAGAGCGTGATCGGCGAGGAGGCCGGGATCGGCCTTTGTTCGGGGAAGTCGACGACCGCCTTGCCGAAGCCGGTGCCGACGATCGCGCCGGGGCAGAGCTTGCGCGCCTGCTTGGTCGTCGTCGCCTTCAGCTTGGCGGGCGTGCAGGCGGGCAGGCCGCGGGTCTCGACCTTGCCGTGCTTGTCGAACCAGAGCGTCACCGTTTCCAGCACCGGGGGCGGCGTGCCGTCTTCGGTTCCGATCTTGCCGAATCCGTGCAGCCTGATCGGCGCGAAACCATGCTTCGGCAGCGTCGTCGGCGTGAAGCCGCCGTCGGTGGTGATGACCAGGTTGGAGGCGTGCAGCCTGATCGCCAGCGCCGAACCGACCACGGCCAACAGCAGCGCCGCAGCCAGCACCTGCGCTCTTAACAGAGTCTTCCGCACCGAAACCCTCCTCCCGTAGGCGTCTACCGCCAAACTACCAGCCGTGGGACGGAGGATCGGCAGGGGACGAGAGCGTACTCCGCGCAAGCGCGCACGGCACGATCAGCCGTGGCTGCTGCGCCATCCCCGTGCGGTGCTCGCCCTCATGGCGATTCCGTTGATCGCTCTCGGCATCATCGGAATCGGCGTCCAGGATCGTCTCGACCCGACCACGATCGACGTTCCCGGGACCGAATCGTTCCGCGGCAACGAGCTGCTGCGGGAGCACTTCGGCGACTCGGCGCCGTTCGCGATCCTGCTGCAGGGGCCGCCGGCGGCGATCGACCGCCAGGGCCCGCGGCTGGTCCGCGCCCTGCGGGAGGACCCCCGCGTCACCACGCTCTCGCCCTGGGACACCGGTTCGGTTCAGCGTTTGCGGCCGCAGCCGAACCGGGCATTGATCCTCGCCGACTTCCACGTCGACGTCAGAACCGCGGTCAACGACACCGTGCCGCACCTGAACCAGGTGCTGGAAGAACAGATCCACGCCCCGGTGCACGCGACCCAGACCGGCTACGCCAGCCTCTCCCGCGCGATCCAGGACGAAAGCGTGAAGGCAGCCGAGCGCGGCGAGCTGATCGCGCTCCCGTTCCTGCTCATCATCCTCCTCCTCGTCTTCCGCTCGCCGATCGCGGCGGCGATCCCGCTCGCCTTCGGCGCCGTCACGGTCGTCGCCTCGCGCGGGATCCTCTACTTCTTCACCTCCTGGTTCGAGATCGACGCCTTGGCGCTGACGGTCTGCTCGATGATGGGGCTGGCGCTGGGGGTGGACTACGCGCTGCTGATGGTCTCGCGCTTCCGCGAGGAGCTGGCCGCAGGCGCAGAGCCGGTCGACGCGGCGCGGATCACCCGCGGCCACGCGGGACGGACGGTGATTTTCGCCGGCAGCACGCTGCTGCTCTCGATGATCGTCTCGATCTTCATCCTGCCGGGCGCGCTGCTGGCCTCGCTGGCGGGGACGGTCTGCATGGTGGTGATCCTCAGCATCGCCGTCGCCACCATCGCCGGACCGGCGATCCTCACGCTGCTGGGCCCGCGGATCAACCTCTGGCGAATCGGCGGCGCGCCGAAGGGCGGGCGCTCGCGGTTGATGGCGATGGTCAGCACGGCGCTGCGCAAGCCGGCGGTGGCGGCGCTGCTGATCGGCGCCGTGCTGCTGTTGCTGGCGGCCCCGGCGATCGGCTTGAAGACGGGTCCGCCGAGCCCTGAACAACTCTCCACGGACGCTCCCGCGCGGCAGGACGCCGAACTCGTCGACAGCGCGATCGGCCCCGGCTGGGACGCGCCCTTCCAGGTGATCGCCGTCGCCAGGGAAGGCCCGATCACGGAAGCGAAGAGCAGCGCCGCGCTTGCCACGTTCCAAAAGCGACTGGCGAAGACGCCGGGCGTGCAGGCGGTGATCGGCCCCGGCGAAGCGACGAGGCGGGTCGAGCCCCTGCAGAGACTCGGCAACGCGGTCCTCTCCTCGAAGGGCAACTACGGGCCGGTCAAGCGACTCGGCAGGCTCGGCCGCAGCCTCGCCGTCGCCGCCGGCGGGGTGGCGCAGCTACGAGAGGGGATCACCGAAGCGGGCAACGGCGCCGGCCTGCTGGCGACGGGAGCGGACCGGGCCGGCGAGGGGGCGCAGCTGATCGCGAGCGGGTTGAGCCGGGCAACCAGCGGCAGCGGCAGGGCGATCGACGCCCTCGACCGCTTCGCGAAGGGGACGAAGAAACTGGCCAACGCCCTCGGCTTGACCGAAGTCGGAGTCCTGCAGCTCATGCTCGGCCTGCGCGACGGAATCATCCCGGTCCTCCGCCAGAACCCGCTGCCCAAATCGCGCCGCCTGCAGAAGTCGCTCAACGAAGACGCGAACGAAAAGCTGCCGGAACTGATCGGGCCGACGAAGGAAACCGAAGAAAAGCTGGCTGAAGCCCGGGAGCGTCTGCAGGCGATGACGGTCGGGAAGAGCGATCCCGAATATGCCGCGGCGCTGGAAGCGGTGCAGCAGGCGGGGGCCGCCGTCGAAGGCCTGCCGGCCGAACTCGGGGCGCTGGACGAACGTCTTCTCGACGATCACGAAGAAGCGAAGTCGATCACCTTCTTCCTGCTCTCGACGATCCACGAACTGGAAAAAATCGAGCGGGGCGCCGAGAAGCTGAACGACGGCCTGCGAAAACTGCACCGCGGCAGCGAAAAGCTGGCCGCCGGCTCGGCCCGGCTCGCCAGGGAATCGCGGCGGCTCGGCAACGGCCTCTCGCGCCTGGCGGGTGGGGCGACGGCGCTGGTCGGCGGGATCGACCGCCTCGGCGGCGGTGCCGAAGCGCTCGCAGGAGGCCTGCTGAACGGCGTCGGCGAAAGCGCGCCGCTGGAAAGCGGGCTGGAAGAAGCGAGCGTGCAGGTGCTCGCCGGGCGCAGCCGGCTCCGCCGACAGGCAACCCGCGTCGCCCGCTCGACGCCGGGTCTCTTCAACTCCGGCTACTTCGTGCTCTCCGCGCTTGACGGGACGCCGCCGAAGACCCGCGAAGCGATCAGCGAATCGATCGACCTCCGCCGCGGCGGGCAGGCGGCGACGATGCTGGTCGTCTCCGACTACAGCTTCAACACGGCGGGCTCCAGGCGCCTCAACCGGAAGCTCAACAGCGACGCGGCCGAACTGGCCGAAGAAGCCGACCTGACGACCGGGGTGGCGGGCGGCGCGGCTCAGCTCAACGATTACAGTCGAGTCACCCGCGAGCGGATCCCTTGGATCATTTTCGCGATCACCGTCGCCACCTTCCTGGTCCTGGTGGTCGTGCTGCGGGCGCTGCTGCTGGCGGCGATCGCGGTGCTGCTCAACCTGCTGACGGTGTCGGTCGCCTTCGGCGTCCTCACCGTTCTCTTCCACGTGCCGGAGAGCTGGCCCCTCGGCGGCCACAACTACGTCGACGCGGTCGGGGCGACGCTGATCTTCGGCCTCGTCTTCGGCCTCTCGATCGACTACGCGGTATTCCTCCTCAGCCGCATGCGCGAGCACTACGACACCCACGGCGACAACGCCGCTGCGGTCAACTTCGGCCTCGAGCGCACGGCCGGCGTCATCACCGGCGCCGCCGCGATCATGATGGCGGTCTTCATCGCCTTCGCCGGCGCCCCGATCGCCACCGTCAGCCAGCTCGGCATCGGCCTCACCGTCGCCGTCATCCTCGACGCCACCGTCGTCCGCATCGTCCTCCTCCCCGCCCTGATGCTCCTCCTCGGCGACCGGATCTGGTGGCTGCCGAAGCCGCTGGCGCGGGCGATCCCGAAATTCAGCGTGTAGGACCTCCCACGGGGGCGTTGAATTCGAGTTAAGTCCCTGCTCAGCGGGGTCTGACGCGGACCCCCTTGGATACGATCTTGCAGCCGTTCTGCCGGGTCGGAGGGGCCGGCGAACTTGAAAGCAAGCGACGATCCGTGGCTGCCAAACCTTTGAGCGAGGAGACGGGTCCGGCAGCAAGCCGGGGGACCACTCCCGCCCGGATTGCGGCGATCGTCGCGCTGGCCGTGGCGGTGATCGTCCTCGCGATCGTCTTCTTCAGCGGCAACGGCGGCCACAAGTACACCCTCGTCTTCCAGAACGCGGGCCAGCTGGTCCCCGACAACCAGGTGCTGATCGGAGGCTCGCCGGCCGGGACGGTGGAAAGCATCGGCCTCACCGACGACAATCTCGCCGAGGTCCACGTCGAAGTCGACCAGGAGCTGCACGAGGGCACGACCGCGGCGATCCGCGCCACTTCCCTCTCCGGCGTCGCCAACCACTACGTCTCGATCAGCCCGGGGCCGAACAGCAACCCCGCTCTCGACGAAGGCGCCGAGCTGGGGCTGTCTTCGACCACGACCCCGGTCGACATCGACCAGTTCTTCAACACCTTCCCGCCCCGCGTCCGCAAAGCGCTCGGCGAGTTCTTCCGCGGCAACGCGACGACCTACTCGGGCGAGGGCAAGAACGGCAATGACGCCTACAAGTACTTCGGCACGGCGCTGAACCGGGCCGGCGCCTTCGCCCGTGAACTGAGCGCCGACCAGCGGCTGCTCTCCCGCTTCATCGTCAGCTCTTCGCGGCTGACCACCGCGGTCGCCGGGCGCGGCGAAGAGCTCTCGAGCGCGATCTCAAACGCCAACACTGCCTTCAGCGCTATCGCCAGCCAGAACGAAGCCCTCGACGCCACCCTGCGTGAGCTGCCGCCGGTGATGCGGCAGTCGAACACCACCTTCGTCAACCTGCGGGCGGCGCTCGACGACCTCGAACCGCTGGTCGAAACGGCGAAGCCGGCGACCAAGGACCTGGCGCCGTTCCTGGCCGAACTGCGGCCGGTCTTCCAGAAGCTGGTGCCGGTCACGCGCAACCTGCGGCTGACCGTCAGCCAGCCCGGCCCGGGCAACGACGCCGGCGACCTGCTGGCGACGCTGCCCGCGGTCCAGAACCTGACCTCGAAAGCCTTCCCCCACGCCGAAGCGGGCGTCCGCGCCTTCCAGCCGAACCTCGAGTTCATTCGCGCCTATACGCCGGACCTCTTCAACGCGCTCGGCAAGTTCGGGCAGGTCGCGGGTTATTACGACGGCAACGGCCACTACGTGCGCGCGGCGACCTCGGCCCAGAATCTCTTCCGCTACGACGAATCCAGCGGTGAGCTGGAACCGATCAAAAAAGCCCAGCAGTACGAACCGTTTGGCTCCTCGTTGCGCGTGCACCGCCGCTGCCCGGGCGGCGCCACCCAGCCCGCCGCCGACGGCTCCAACCCCTGGGTGGGCGGCGGCAGCGTCGACTCCTCCGAATGCAACCCCGGCGACGTGCCACCAGGACCATGATCAGGCGACTCCTGCTTGCGGCAGCGGTGGTGGCGGCGATCGTCGTGGTGGTCCTGCTGGTCGCCGGCGGTGGCGACTCCGGCGGCTATCGGGTGCGGGCGGTCTTCGACAACGGCGGCTTCATGGTCAGCGGCGAGCAGGTGCGGGTAGCCGGCGCCAACGTCGGCGAAATCGAAGAAGTCTCCGTCTCGATGGCCGGGGAAACCGTCGCCTACGAGAACGGCAAGCCGGTAGAAAAGCCGGGCAAGGCGATCATCGTCATGAACATCACCGACCCCGGCTTCCAGGACTTCCGCCAGGACGCCACCTGCCTGATCCGGCCGCAGTCGCTGATCGGCGAGAAGTTCGTCGACTGCCGGCCGACGCTGCCGCGGGCCCCGGGAGAGAAACCGCCGCCGCCGCTGAAGAAGGTCCCCGACGGGGAACCAGGGGCAGGCGAGCACCTGCTGCCGCTCGGCAGCAACGGCACCAGCGTCGACCCGGACCTGATCAACGACATCCAGACGCTGCCCTACGCGCAGCGCTTCCGCCTCATCTTCAACGAACTCGGCGCCGGCCTCGCCGGCCGCGGCGAAGACCTCGAGGTCCTGGTCAAGCGCGCCAACCCGGTTCTGCGCGACGTCGATCGCGCCTTCGGCATCCTCTCCGCCCAGCGCAACCAGCTGGCCCAGCTGGCGAGCGACTCGGAGGAAATCCTCGGCCCGCTCGCGCGCGAGCGGGCCCACGTCGCCGGTTTCATCAGCAACTCGGGCGCGGCCGCCGAAGCGAGCGCCGAAAAGGGGCCGGAACTGGAAGAGGCGCTGCAGAAGTTCCCCACCTTCCTGCGCGAATTCCGCAAGACGATGGTCAGCCTCAAGTCCTTCTCCGACGCCGGCGCGCCGCTGTTCGAAGACTTCGGCACCGCCGCCCCCTCGCTGACCGACGCGACGCGAACGCTGACCCCGTTCTCGGAAGCGTTGACGGTGGCGCTGAAGAGCCTCGGCGACGCGGGCGAAGCCTCCGGACCGTATTTCGCCGAAGCGGACCCGGTCGTGCGCAAGGCGGCGACGCTCGCCAAGTCGGGCGTGGTGCCGACCCGGGAACTGGCAAGCCTGCTGGTGAACATCAAGCAGACCGGTGGTTGGGACGGGCTCACCAACCTGATCTATAACTCCACCGCTTCGATCAACGGGTTCGATCGGTACGGGCACTTCGGCCGCACCCGGGTGACGCTGTCTCCCTGCCTTGAATACAAAGCCAATCCGGCAGGGGAATCTTCCTTCGGATGCGCAGCCCGATTCCACGGTCCTGGTGTTGCACAGGGGGCAAGCACCAGTGCCGCGGACCTCTTCCGTTTGCTGCAGCAGGGACTTGAAGAACAGACCGGGGGGACCAGTCCCGGGTCGGGCCCGGCGATCGGTGTCGGCCAGGGCAGCAGCATCGGCTCCGAAGCGGAAGGCGAAGCCGGCATCTCCGAATCCTCGAAGACCGGAGGCGGTACCGAACCCCTCCTCGACTACCTCCTCGGCCCATGAGAAGCCGCAGCGGAATCAGTGGCGTCGCCAGCAGCCCGATCCTGGTCGGGGCGGTGACCGTGCTGGTGGTGATCGTCGCCGTCTTCCTTGCCTACAACGCCAACAACGGGCTGCCGTTCGTCTCCACCTACAACCTGAAGGCGCGCGTGCCCAACGCCGACGCGCTGGTGAAAGGGAACGAGGTGCGGATCGGCGGCGTCCGCGTCGGCGTCGTCAAGAAGGTGGTGCCGGTCGCGACCGGCAACGGCGAATTCGCGGCCGAACTTTCGCTCAGCCTCGACAAAAGCGCCGAACCGCTGCCGGTCGACTCGACGATCACGGTGCGGCCGAAGTCGGCCCTCGGCTTGAAGTTCCTCCAGGTCACCCCCGGCGAATCGAAGCAGGGCTTCAAGGCCGGCGAAACGATCCCAGTCACCTCAGCCCATCCCGAACCGGTCGACATCGACCAGTTCTTCGACATGTTCGACAAGCCGACGCGGCAGGCGATCCGCCAGAACCTCGCCGGCTTCGGCAACGCCCTCGCCGGGCGCGGGCCGGCCCTGAACGAAGCGATCGGTGCCCTGCGCCGCTTCGCCGTCACCTCCCAGCCGGTGCTGCGGACGATCGTCGAACCGAGCACCGACTTCGCCGGCTTCTGGCGCGCGCTCGAGGACCTCTCGGCGACGGTGGCGCCGGTGGCGGAGACGCAGGCGAGCATGTTTGTCGCCCTCGATCGCACCTTCGCCGCCTTCGCCCGCGTCTCCCGGCCGTTCATCCAGGAAACGATCGAAAAAAGCCCCGGGACCTTGACCGAGGTCAACGCCGACCTGCCGGCGATCAACCCCTTCCTCCGCGATACCGGCCGCTTCTTCACCGCCCTGCGCCCAGGCGTCCGGGCGCTCGCCGAAACCTCGCCGGTCATCGCCGAATCTCTCCACGCCGGGGTCCCGGTGCTGAATGCCTCGCCGGTCCTCGACGCGCAGCTGCAGCCGACCGCGGAAGCGCTGGTCGACTTCCAGGAAGCGCCCGGCGTCTTCACCGGGCTCGGACTGCTCACCGACACCAACCGGTTGCTGAAGCCGTCGCTCACCTACATCGTCCCCAGCCAGACGGTCTGCAACTACTGGTCGCTCACCTTCAGCCAGATCGCCAATGCGGCGAACCAAGGGAACAGCAACGGCAATTGGCTCCAGTTCATCTCTTTTGCGCCACCGGAAGGACCGAACAGCGAGAGCACCTTCGCCAGCGCTCCGGCGAACGAGCCCGGCAGTCGCGGAAACCATCTCCACTACAACCCGTACCCGAGAACCGCGGCGCCGGGTCAGGAAAACATCTGTGAAGCCGGCAACGAGAAATATGCGGAAGGCAAGACCGTGATCGGCAACGCACCCGAGCTCTGGGGCACGACGACGCGCGGGCAGGTGGAAAAGTGAGCCGGCTGCCGGAGCGCGACAGGCGGGCGGCGGCCGCGAAGGGCGGGCGTTTCAGGTGGCGGCCGAGCAACGTCCTGATCGCGATCATCTTCATCCTCGTCTTCACGATCGGGCCCTACCTGGCCTTCACCAAACACGTGCCGTTCACCAGCTACGGCTACGAGCTCGAGGCCACCTTCTCCAACTCGGCCAACATCGCCACCAACTCGCCGGTGCGGATCGCCGGCGTCGACGTCGGCAAAGTCATCGCCACCAGCCGCGATGGCGACAACACCACGGTGACCTTCACCGTCGACGGCTCGGGGCGGCCGATCCACGACGATTCCTTCGCCGCGATCCGGCCGCGCATCTTCCTCGAGGGAAACTTCTTCATCGAACTCGATCCCGGCAGCCCCAGCGCCCGGGAGATGGACAGCGGCGAGACGATCCCGGTCAGCCGCACCTCGACCGCGGTCCAGATCGACGAAATCCTCACCGCACTGCAGTCGCCGGTCCGCGCCGACCTCAGCCGCCTGCTCGAGAGCTACGGCACGGCGCTGACGCACGAACCGACCGCGGAAGAAGACGCCACCCAGCTGCCCGAGGTGAAAGGCAGGAGCGGCGCCGAAGCCCTCAACGGCGCCCTTCGCTACGGCGGCGACGCCGGCCGCTACAGCTCCCAGGTCGCCAACGCCCTGCTGGGGACGGAAAAACGCGACCTCGAACGGCTCGTCTCGGGCGCCGGCCGGGCCTTCGGTGCCTTCGCCGACCGCCGGCGCGATCTGCAGGGGCTGATCGACAACTTCAACGTCTTCACCGGGGCCCTCGCCAACCAGTCGGCGAACCTCTCGACCACGATCCACCTGCTGGCGCCGACCCTGCGCATCACCCACGCCTCGCTGGTCAGCCTCAACCGCTCGCTGCCGCCGCTCCGCACCTTCGCGATCGAGCTCGAACCCGCGGTCGAAGAGCTGCCGGGCCTGATCGGCTCCTCGAAACCGTTCCTCGCCCAGGTGCGGCCGCTGCTCTCGGCGAAGGAGGCGGGCGGCGTCGCCAGGCTGCTGCGCGAATCGACGCCCGCCCTGGCGGGGGCCGCCCTCGCCAGCAAGCGGACGACGGTGCCGGCGATCAACCAGCTCAGCGTCTGCACGACCAAAGTGATGGTGCCGACGATGGACCAGACGATCGAAGACCGCTTCAGCACCGGTGGGCCCAACTACCGCGAGTTCCTCTACACCCTCGTCAACTTCGCCGGCATGGCGCAGAATTTCGACGGCAACGGGCCGTATGCCCGTGCCCAGGTCGGCGGCGGCCCGGTCCTGGTCGGCGAACCGAACCCGAAGGGCAACCCCGACACCCTCAGCGACGGGATCAACTACGCGCACACGATCGAAGACCCGCTGGGGACGCAGCCGCAGCTCAGCGGCAAGCCGCCGCTGAAGCCCGAAGTCCGCTGCTACACGAACAACGCGCCTGACGTGAACGGGCCGCTCGGGCAGGTCGGGCCGCCGTCGCCCTCCGTTGCGGGAGTGAACCCATGAGCGAGCCGACCCGCGAAAAAGGTCGCTTCGCTCACTTCTGGGCCTGGTTGACGCGGCAGGCTCGCGGCCGCCGTAAGGACACGATCGCGATCGTCGTCCTGACGATCGCCGGCCTCGCGATGATGCTGGGGATCTTCACCCAGCAGAAAGCGTCGCTGCCCTCGTGGCTGCCGGTGGTCGGCGAAGAATTCGAACACATCTCGGCCCAGTTCTCGACCGCGCAGGCGGTGACGCCGGGCCAGGGTCAGGCGGTCGACGTCGCCGGGATCCAGATCGGCAAGGTGACCTCGGTCGACCTCGAAAACGGCCACGCCGTCGTCGGCATGGACATCGAGCCGAAGTACATGCAGCTGATCCACCCCGACGCCAGCTTCCTGCTGCGGCCGAAAACGAACCTCAACGACATGGTCGTCGAGATCGAACCGGGGCACGAAGAGGGTCACGTCGAAGACGGAGCCGAATTCACCCTTTCTCAGACCGAACCGAACACCAACCTGGACGCCTTCCTCGCGACGCTCGACGCCGACACCAGGCAGTACATCCAGCTGCTGGTCGCCGGCGGCGCCCAGGGGATCGGCGGCCGCGGAAGGCAGGTCTCCAACGTCCTTCGTCGCTTCCAGCCCTTCGTCCACTACACGGCGAAGCTGAACAAGGCGGTGGCCGCCCGCCGCGCAGCCCTTGCGCGTGTCATCCACGACTTCGGCCAGCTGACGACGGAACTCGGCCGCCACGACGCCGCGATCAGGCGCTTCGTCACCTCCTCGAAGGACGCGCTCGGCAACTTCGCCAACCAGCAGGAATCGGTCCAGGCCGCCTTCGAAGAATTCCCCGGCGCCCTGCAGGCCGCCAAAGCCGGGCTCGCCAGCTCCAACCGCTTCTCGCAGGTCGCCTACCCGACCCTGATCAAGCTGATCCCGCAGGTGCAGGCGCTGACCCCGGCGTTCAAAGCGACCGAGCGCCTGTTCAAGGAAACCACCCCTCCGATCCGCGACCAGATCCGGCCCTTCACGCGGGAAATCCGCCCGGTCCTGACCCACGGCGCCGAAGCCGCCGGACCGTTCGAAAAGACCGTCCGCAACTTCGGCAACTCGCTCGGCGGCTTCAACTCCTTCCTCAACGAGCTCTCCTTCGACCCGAAGGGCCCGAAGCCGGGCTTCCTCTTCTACCTGCCCTGGCTCAACCACGACTTCAACGCCGCCTTCAACCTGGAGGACGCCGGCGGGCCGGTCCTGCGGGGCATGGTGCTCATCTCCTGCACCGGAGCCGACCTCGGCTACGGCTTCGTCAAGGGCCAGTCGGAAAAAGAAAAGTTCTTCCTACAGACGTTGCTCGAACTGGTCAACCTTCCCCGCAAGCAAGAAATCCCGGTCTCGTTCCCCACCGAAGAACCTGGCAATACCTGCCAGTACAAAGCAAAATGAGCAAGCGCGCCCCCAGCACCACCCAGCTCCTGGTCATCACCGGCTTCGCGCTGTCCTGCTTCGGGATCCTGCTCTTCCTCTGGGTCACCTTCGGCGGCCCCACCCCGTTCCGGGCCAAGTCCTACGAGCTGAAGGTCCCGTTCAACGAGGCGACCCAGCTCGCCGAACAATCCGACGTCCGCGTCTCCGGCGTCAACGTCGGCAAAGTCCAGAACATCGTCCTGGCGCCGAACGGCAGCCAGGCTCTGGCGACGGTCGCGATCGACGACCAGTACGCGCCGCTGCCGGAATCGACCCGGGCGATCCTCCGCACCAAGACCCTCCTCGGCGAGACCTACATCGAACTGACCCCCGGCTCGCGTGAGGCGCCCGAGCTCGGCGACGGCGCCACCCTGCCCGAGGCCAACGTGGCCGAATCGGTCCAGCTCGACGAGATCTTCCGCACCTTCGACTCGCAGACCCGCGCCGCCTTCCAGGAATGGATGCAGGAAGCGGCGGTGGCGATCAACGGCCAGGGCCAGAACCTCTCCTACGCGATCGGCGGCCTCGAACCGACCTTCTCCGAATTCGACAAGCTCTTCCGCGTCCTCGCCAGTCAGGAACTGGCGGTCGCCCAGCTCTTCCGCAACGGCGCCACCACCTTCCGTTCCCTGCGCGGCCACGAAGGCCAGCTCGCCGACCTGATCCAGAGCTCGAACGCCGTCTTCCAGACGACGGCGCGGCGCGACCGCGACATCGAAGCGCTGTTCCGCGCCTTCCCGACCTTCCTCGACGAGTCGAAGCTGACTTTCCACCGCCTGAAGGACTTCTCGCTCGAGGCCGACCCGCTGATGCGCCAGCTGGTGCCAGCGGCCGAACAGCTCTCGCCGACGCTGATCTCGCTCTCGAAGCTGGCGCCGGAATCGAAGGCGTTCTTCGAAGGCCTCGGGCCGGTCATCGAGCGCGCGCCGAGCGGTTTCGCCGCGCTGCGCAAGATCTTCGCCGACGAATTCCCGCCGCTGCTGCGCGCGCTCGACCCCTTCATCCGCAACTTCAATCCGATCCTCGTCGGTCTCAAGCTCTACAGACCGGAGGTGACCTCCTTCTTCGGCAACCTTGCCGCCACCTTCAGTGGCGAACTACCGGCAGAACAGGGTGCAGACGAATCGGCAGAACGTCCCCACTACCTGCGGGTGATCGGCGGGATGAACCCCGAAACGCTGTCGACCTATCCCCACCGCCTGGCAATCAACCGCAACAGCGCCTACAGCCCGCCAAAATGGGCTGAAGACCTCGTCAACGGCGTCCTTCCGGGCTTCGCGACCGGACACTGCACCACCGGTATCGTCGCCACTCTGAACCCGAGCACGCCAGAAAACCCGGCCTTCAGAGATTGGGCCGTGGTGACGGAAAACAGGCAGGATCCGTCGAAAACGAAAACCCAGGACGAAGTCGCGAAGCTGTTGTTCGAAAGGATCCAGAAATACGCCTTCGTCGGCAAGACCAGCACCTCCGAAATCGCCGCCCCGCCCTGCAACCAGCAGGGCCAGTTCAAACCGATCTACGGCACCGGCCCGGCGACGCAGTACCAGCACACCTTCGAACAGCCGTAGCCAGGGCATCCAAGGAGCGAAGCCGTCCAATCCGGCAGGCAGCTCCGCTGGATGCCTCAGGCCCGTTCGTAACGCAGCAACGAGATCCCGTCGCCGACGGTCCTCGCCTCGATCAGCTCCAGGGAGCGCTTGGCCTCGCCCTCGGGGAAGAGGCGCTTGCCCTCGCCGAGGAGGACGGGGAAGACCATCAGGCGGAGCTCGTCGACGAGGTCGTTTTCGATCAGCGACTTGACGAGGGTGGCGCTGCCGGCGACGAGGATGACGCCGGCGATTTCGTCCTTGAGCGTGGCGACGGACTGGGCGGGGTCGCCGCGGAGGACGGTGGTGTTCTGCCAGTCGGCCCGCTCGAGGGTGGAGGAGACGACGTACTTCGGCATCCCGTTCATCTTCTCGGCGAAGCCGGCCTCGTCTTCCATCTTCGGCCAGGCGGCGGCGAAGCCTTCGTAGGTTGCCCGCCCGAGCAGCTGGGCCTCGGCCTCCCGCAGCTCCTCGAGCTTGAACTCGTCCCCCTCCTCGCCGCGCTCGACCTCGAAGGTCCAGCCCGCGTGGCGGTAGTCCTCGCCTCCCCCCGGCGCCTCGATCACCCCGTCGAGGGAGATGAACTCGGTTACGACGATCCTTCCCATGGCCTCTACTCGCCTTCCGGCTCCGCGCCCGGCTCGGGTTCCTTGAACGGGGACTTGAAGAACAGAAAGGCCCAGGATCCCAGGATGCCTCCCTCTCCCGTCTCGTCGTCCAGCCGCTGGCCCGCTTCCTCGGCCGCCTTCAGCGTCTTGTAGATGCAGTCCCGGAAGATCTCCGAGACCTCCTGCCAGCCCTGCTCGTCGAGGAGCACCTTGTCCCAGACGAGGTAACGGTCGTCCCGCTCGTCGAAGGTTTCCTCCAGCATCGCCTCCGAGATCGCACCGAGCAGATCGCTGACGGTCTGGCCGCTGATCTTGTTCTTGATCGTCTCCGGCAGGTTGTCCCAGGCCTTGCCGTCGAAGAGCGCGCGGCGGGTCGCCTTGTAGAAGTGCTCGGTCGCCCCTCGGACGGGCACCCTGGCGACCAGCTCCAGGCATCCGTACCTCTCGGCCAGCTCCTTGAAGTGGTAGGCGACGTTCGAGACGTCCAGGTCGTGGCGCCTCGCGAACTGGGCCGGGCTCATGACGCGTTCATTGGCCTCGGCGAGTATCTGGGCCCGGATCGGATGGGCGATGGCCCTCGCCAGCTCGTCATCGATGTAATCCAAGTACCACGGTTTCGTCACGGCGCCCTCTCCCTCCCTTTCCGATCGAAGCGCTGGGCGCCCTGATCTTAAGGAGTAATCCCCGCTCTGACATGGGCCGCATACGCATTCTTCACCGCTGACGGAGTTTTTAGCAATCCTCCCGCCCGTCCCCAACGAGGAGGGAGGTGAGGACCGATGACGCTTGCGCATACCGACGCGCTGCCCGTAGCCATGACCAAGAACGGCTGAGACGGGCACGGGCGGAGTCGTTTCGCCGTGGGCGGCTCCGCCCGCCTACCTGCCGTCGGCTCGCGAGACGCTCGAGCGATGCCTCGGCTCGCGCGGCGTCTGACCGGCGGTACCGTTCCCGCTATGGAGAGGGACGCGGCGCTCGAAGCTGCGTTCATGCCGGTGCGCCCGGCCGCCTGGGCCTATTCCCCAAACCGAGCTCTCATACCCGAAAACGGTATAGGATAACCGCAGGGAGGTGGTCATGAACAAACGAATCAGTCATGTGTTCGCGGCTGCGGCGATGGCCGTTGCCGTAGTGATATTCGCGAGTGGTGCTGCCGCCGCGGAAAAACCAGTCAGGAGCGTCTCCGGAGACATCGAAACCATCTTCAACGGCGGCTTCACGCCGAAGGTTCTCTCGAAGACGAAACCCACGCCGATCACGTTCAACATCTCCGGTCAGATGAAGAGTCTCGATCCGGCCGAACCGCACCTGCCGGCGCTGAAGGAATTCCTTCTGGAAGGTGACAGGCACGCCTCGATCGACGTCAAGGGAGTCCCCGTCTGCAAGTCGAGTCAGCTGCAGTCGCGCGACACGAGCGGCGCCAAGAAAGCGTGCGGGCCGGCCCTGATCGGCACGGGCAGGACCGAAGTCGGGATCAAGTTCCCCGAACAGGGCGAAATCCCGGTGAAAAGCGATCTGCTCCTGTTCAACGGCGGTTCCAAAGGTGGGGTGACGACCATGTTCGTCCACGCCTACATCACCGTCCCGACCCCGGCCGCGATCGTCACCACGGTGAAGATCAAGAAGATCCACAAAGGTCGCTACGGCCTCGGCACCGTCGCGACGATCCCGAAGATCGCCGGCGGCAGTGGCTCGGTGAAATCGTTCAACCTCGCCGTCCGGAAGGGCGTCCTCTTGGCGACCTGCCCCGACGGGCACCTGAACGCCCGCGGCAGCGCCGTCTTCGCCGACGGGACCAAGGTCTCGGGCGGTGTCGTGCGGACCTGCACCGGCAGGGGCTGAGCGGCAGCTCAGGCCGATACCGGGTCTGGCTCCTCGGCTCGCGGATCGGCGGGTCGAGGAGCCGCCTCGCCGTGCCCGAAGCGCACGTCCGGCAGCACGTGCCGCAGCCAGCGCGGCATGTACCAGGCGGCGGCGCCGCTCAGGCGGAGGAGGACCGGGAGCAGGAGGAGACGGATCAGGAAGGCGTCGAGGAGGACGGCGATGCCGAGGATCGTCCCCATTTCCTTCGGCGGCAGCGGGCCGGAGAGGGCGAAGGTGAAGAAGACCGCCACCATCACCGCGCCCGCCGCGAGGACGACGCGGCCGGAGTGGGCGAGGCCGCCGATCGTCGCTTGCTTGGCGCTGCCGGACTCCTCCCAGTGCTCGCGGGCGGAGGAGAGCAGGAAGACGGTGTAGTCCATCGCGATCGCGAAGACCATCGCGAAGAAGAAGACCGGGGCCCAGGAGTCGAGGAAGCCCTGCGATTCGAAGCCGAGCAGGCCGGCGAGGTTGCCGTCCTGGAAGTTCAGCTTGGCGACGCCGAAGGCGGCCGCGGTCGAGAGCAGGTTGGTGAGGACGCCGAGCGCGGCGACCAGCGGCGCCTGGAAGGCGATCAGCAGGAGCAGGAAGCCGAGGCCGAGGACGACGCCGATCACCAGCGGCGTCTTCGCTGAGAGGGCGGCCTCGAGGTCGGTGTTTTCCGCCGCGCCGCCGCCGACCAGCGCTGCCTGAGGCAGCTGCGAGCGCAGGCGTTCGAGCGTGTCGTCGTAGGAAGTGGTGGAGGGAGCGGCGCTCGGGATCGCTTCGATCAGCGCCACGCCGTCGCGGCCGATGCGGGGCGGCAGCGTCATCGCAACGCCGGGTTCGTCACCGAGCTGCGCGGAGACGCGCCGCGCCTGGGCGACCGGCGCGGTCACCTGCAGCAGCCCCGGCGCGCCGGGGCCGAAGGCGGCGCTCACCTGTTCGTAGCCGACCCGCGAGCTGTCTCCCTGGGGGACGACCTTGATCGACGGCATGCCGGTGCGGAGGCCGAGGATCGGCAACGTCAGCGCGACCAGCGCGACCAGCGCCAGGCCGCCGAAGAGCAGTGGCCGGCGCCAGAGCAGCTCGCCCCAGCGGGCGAAGCGTGGCGAGCGGTGATCGCCCGAGCGCGTCCAGGGGAGCGAGAGCTTGTCGATCCGCGGGCCGAGCTTGGCGAGCACCGCCGGCAGCAGGGTCAGCGTCGCGGCGAGGACGAAGAGGACGGAGATCATGATCCCGAGCGCGACCGAGCGGAAGGCGGGGCTGGGGACGAGCAGCACCGAGGCCAGCGAGACGAGCACGGTGAGGCCGGAGAAGAGGACCGCCTTGCCGGCGGTGTCCATCGTCGTCGCGACTGCCTCGGCAGGCGCCAGCCTCTGGCCGAAGAGCGCGTTGCGGAAACGCATGACGACGAACAGCGCGTAGTCGATGCCGAGCGCGAGCGCAAACATCATCGCGAAGTTCATGGCCCAGATCGAGATCGGCGCGAGCAGGGTGCCGAGATAGAGGACGCCGGCAGAGAGGACGAGGCCGACGATCGTCAACATCAGGGGCAGGCCAGCGGCGACCAGCGAACCGAAGGCGAGGACGAGGATCGCCAGCGTCACCGGCCAGGAGAAAAGCTCGGACTTCAGCATCGCCTCCTTGTTGGCTTCGTTGAAGTCCGACCACATTCCGGCCGGGCCGGTGAGGTGGGCTTCGACGCCGGCCGCGGCGACGGCGGCCAGATCCGACTCGAGGCTGTCGGCGGCGGCGACCATCCCGTTCGGATCCTTCGCGGCGGTCGCGCGGACGACGGCGGTGTGGCCGTCGCGGGAGATCGAGACGCCGGCTTCGGGCGGGACCACCTCGCCGACGGCCGGGTCGGAGCCGAGGACCCGAACCACCGAGGCGACCGTGTGACGGAAGCGCGAGCCGGAGACGGTCGACCGTTCCGAGTGGACGGCGACTTGGAGCCCGTAGGCGCCGGCGCCGCCGAAGGCCGCGTCGACCTGCTTGCGGACCACGACCGACTCGGAGCCGGTGGCTTCCCAGCCGGCGCCGGAGAGGACGGTCTCGGCGCGGGGGGCGAGGAAGCCGAGGGCGACGGCGAGCAGTGCCCAGATCGCAAAGGTCGCGGAGCGGTGGGTGGCGGCGAGACGGCCGAGGCGCCCGATCGGTCCTAGCGCCGACCTCGATTCCTCCGGCCGATCCTTCAAGGTTGGAGCTGCTGGGTGAGCGGACATCTCGACCTTTCTACATATCTACACATTCACAGTTGAACAACTTAACAGTTGTAGATAGTACAATAACACGGCCGTGCAAAGCCCGCTCAATCCCGAGACCGCCGAGCTGATCGCCCGCCGTTTCCGAGCCCTCTCGGATCCGACGCGGCTGCGCATCCTCGACTACCTCCGCAGCCACGAGGAGGCCTCGGTCGGGGAGCTGACGGAGGTGATCGGCACCTCGCAGCAGAACGTCTCCAAGCACCTCCTGGCCCTTCTCGCGGAGGGCTTCGTCTCGCGCCGCAAGCGCGGTACCAGCGCGCTCTACCGGATCTCCGATCCCGGCGTGCACGAAATCTGCGACGGCATCAGCGCCGGCATCTCCACGAAGCTGGCCGGGCTCGAGGCTCTCCTCGGTGGCTGAGCGCCCGCGCTTGGCCCCATAATCGCGGGCGTGAGCGACACGCCCGCGATCGAGACCGAAGCGCTGACCAAGCGCTACGGACGCCACCGCGGGATCGAGAACGTCAGCTTCGAGGTGCGACCGGGGGAGGTCTTCGGCTTCCTCGGGCCCAACGGGGCCGGCAAGACGACGACGATCCGGACTCTGCTCGACCTGATCCACCCGACCTCGGGCTGGGCGCGGATCTTCGGCCTCGACAGCCGTGGCGAGAGCGCCGCGATCAGGGCTCGGCTCGGCAACCTGCCGGGCGACTTCGGCTTCGGCAGGGAGACGCCGGGGCGCGAGGCGGTGAAGTTGCTCTCGCGTTTGCGCGGCATCGCCGGCGCCGCCCGGGCCGAGGAGCTGGCGGAGCGCTTCCGCGCCGACCTCGATCGCCCGCTCGGGCAGCTCTCACGCGGCAACCGGCAGAAGGTCGGCCTCATCCTCGCGATCTTCCACCGGCCCGAGCTGCTGGTCCTCGACGAGCCGACCAGCGGCCTTGACCCGCTGATGCAGGAGGAGTTCCTGGCGCTGGTGGCCGAGGAACGCGAGCGCGGCTGCACCGTCCTCCTCTCCTCGCACGAGCTCGACGAGGTGCAACGGGTCTGCGACCGGGTCGGGATCGTCCGCGGCGGGCGGTTGATCGCGGTCGAGCGGATCGCCGACCTGCTAGGCAAGGCGCGGCGGCGGTTCACGATCGAGGTGCGGGACCCGGCGGGGCTGGAGCGGCTGCGCTCGCTGCCCGGCGTCGCCGACCTCGAGATCGCCGGTCGCCGGGCGACCTTCACCGCCGCCGGCGATCTTGACGCGGTCGTGCGGGAGCTGGCCGGCCACCACGTCGTCGACCTCGAAGCCGCCCATCCCTCGCTGGAGCAGGTCTTCCTCGGTTACTACGAGGAGGGGGAGGCGAAGTGAGCGGCGAGCGATACTCGCCAGGCGCCCAGCTCGACGCTCTGATCGTCACCCACCTCTCCGACCGCCGCCGCTCGGTCCTCGCCTGGGGCCTGCCGCTGGGGCTGATGTCCGCCTTCATCGTCGCGATCTTCCCTTCGGTCGAAGAGTCGCTCTCGAAGGCGGTCCAGGGTTATCCGCAGGGGCTGAAGGAAGCGTTCGGGATCGGCCAGCTGAGCAACGTCGAGCAGTACCTGCACGCCGAGATGCTGAGCCTGATCGTGCCGCTGGCGATGGGCTACCTGGCGGTGCGGGCGATCGCCAGCGGCCTCACCGGCGCGGCGGAATCGGGGCGGCTCGACGTGCTGCTCTCGGCACCGGTCTCGCGCGCCCGCGTCGTCGCCGCTGGTTTCCTCGCGACCGCGGTCGAGCTCGCCGAGGTTCTCCTCGTCACCGGGTTGCTGTGCGGGCTCGGCAGCCTCCTCGCCGACTCCGGCCTCGACCCCGCCCGCGCGGCGGAAGGCTTCGCCAACGTCTGGCCGCTGGCCCTGCTCTTCGCCGGCTTCGGCACCATCGCCGCCGGCTTCTCGCTGCGCACCAGCATCGTCACCGGCTCGGTCGCCGGCCTGCTGGTGGCGATGTACGTCGTCGACCTCGTCGGTCGCCTCGACACCGGCCTCTCCGACCTCCGCTACGGCTCCGTCTTCAAGTACTACGGCAACGCGATCGAGGACGGCGTCGAACCGCTGGCCTTCCTCGGCGTCACCCTCGCCGCCTGCGTCCTGGCCGTCCTCGGAGCCTGGCTCTTCGAGCGCCGGGACCTGGCGGCTTAGGCGGCACAAGTCATCGCCTGCCTCAGCACGGCTTGCCCGGTCGGTAGAGCCAGTGCCGGAAGAACGCCCCGAGGTCGCGACCGGCGACCCGCTCCGCCAGGGCGATGAATTCCTCGCTGTCGGCGCTGCCGTAGCGGTGGCCGACCGCCCAGGCCCGCAGCAGTTGCAGCAGCCGCTTGGTCCCGATTCGCTGCCGCAGCGCCTGCAGCGCCATCCCCCCGCGTACGTAGACGCTGGCGGCGAAGAGGTTCTTCGGCGAGCCCGGTTCGCCCGGGGGCGGCTTCCAGAATCCCGCGTCGGAGGGCGGCAGGCCGCACACTTCCTCGAAGACTTCACGAACGCTGGGGCCGCCGTGCCGCTCTTCGTAGAGCCATTCGGTCCAGGTGGCGAAGCCCTCGTTGAGCCAGACGTCGGGCCAGCGCTCCAGCCCGACCGAGTCGCCGAACCACTGGTGCGCGGTCTCGTGGACGACGGTGGGCTCGTCGACGAAGGCGTAGATCGGGCGGCTCTGGGTCTCCAGCGCATAGTCCCATTCGGGTTCGTAGTCGACGATCGATCCAGCCGCTTCGAAGGGGTAGCCGCCGAAGAGGCCGCTCTCGAAGCGGATGATCCTCGGCAGCTTCGCCAGCACCGGCAGGGCCTTCTTCGTCAGCCGCGGGTCGACCAGGGTCCAGGCGGGCAGCTCGCCGATCCGGCTCTTGCGAATCCGCCCGCGCCCGATGTCGAGGACGGCGAGGTAGGTGCTCAACGGCCGTCTTTCGCCCCAGCGGTAGGTGGTTTTCCCACCCGCCCTCTCGACGCGGCGCAGGCGACCGTTGGCCACCGCCTTCAGCCCCTGCGGCACGGTGATCTCGAAGGCGAACGTGGCCTTGTCGGCGGGGATGTCGTTGCAGGGGATCCAGGCCGCCGTGCCCTGCGGCTCGCCGATCGCCATCGCCCCGTCGTCGGTGCGAATCCAGCCCTCCTGCGAGCGGTCGGGGTCGGTGACCCTCGGCGGGCGCCCTTCGTAGCGGATCGTCGCTTCGAAGCTGCCGCCCCGGGCGATCGGCTCGGGCGGGAAGATCCAGAGCTTCCCTCGAGCGCGCTTGAAGCGCGCCGGTCTGCCGTCGACCCCCACCTGGCGAACGCGTGGGCCGAAGAAGTCCAAGGAGAAGCGGCCGAGCTGCCGCTCGGCGACCGCGGTGACGGTCGTGGACGCCTTGACACGGCCGCCCTCGCGTGGCTGGTAGGCGAGCCGCACGCGATAGCCGCCGACGTCGTACGCGTGGCTGCCGAGGTGGGGGAAGAACGGTTCGTCCGCTTCGCCCGCCGCGGCGGGCGGGATGGCGACGCCGGCGCCGAGACAGAGGACGAGAAGGCCGAGCCGGAACGCGCGCACGGGCCGCATCCTACGATGGGGCCATGGCGGGTTCGGATCGCGACCGGTCCTACAGGCTGGCCAGGAACGAGGAGCTGGCGGCGGGCCTTGCTCGCATCGCCGTGGGACGGGCTGAGAAGGCGCTCGAGCGGCTGCGCGGAAGTCGCGCCGCCGACGCCGTCCACGACGCCCGCAAGGACCTGAAGAAGCTGCGGACGGTCCTGCGCCTGCTCCGCGGCGAGCTCGGCCGCAAGCGCCGCAAGCGGGAGAACGAGCGCTTCCGCGACGCCGCGCGGCTTCTCTCCGCGACCCGCGACGCCGAGGTGAAGCTGCAGACGCTGGATGCACTGGTGGCGGAGGAGGACGGCCTGCCGGACGAGGCGGTCGCCTCCTGGCGGAAGATCCTCGCGCGCGACCGCGGAGCGGCGGCCAACGCCGCTCGCGACGAGCCCGCCGTCGCCGAATCGGTCGCCATGCTCGAGGTCGGCTTGGAGTCCATTCGTGGCTGGAAGCTGGAGGGCGACTCATGGGCGATCGTCGACGACGGGCTCACCGGCACCTACCGTCGTGGCAGGCGGGCGATGAAGGCGGCCTCCTCCAGCCGTCGCGAGGAGGATTTCCACGAGTGGCGCAAACGGGTAAAGGACCTCTGGCACGAGCTGCGGCTGTTCAGCGACGCCTGGCCCGGCCCCCTGGGCGCGACGGCAGCGGAGGCGCACCGTTTGACCGACCTGCTCGGCGCCCACCACGACCTCGCGGTGCTGCGCGAGGATCTGCGCGAACGGCGGCTCGGAGAGGGGGAGACGGTGGCCCTGGAAGCGGCGATCGGCCGCCGCCAGGAAGAGCTGGGCGCGGAGGCGCTACCCCTTGGCCGCCGCCTCTACGCCGAGCGGCCGAGGGATTTCAGCCGCCGCCTCCGTCGGTGCTGGGAAGCCTGACGCCTCGCCTGCCCAAAGCGCATCGTGAAGCTGGGTCAGGCAGGCATCGACCAGCGGCTGGTGCCCCCTGACCTTCACGCGCCCCCGGCTCCCGTCGAGGAGCGTCCCGAACCACGTGTTGATCGTCGCCGCCGCGAGCCCGTCCGCCGCCGCGCTGGACGGCATGCCGCATCGCATCCTGCCCTCGGGGTCTATCTCTCCTTGCAGGACCTGCGGGTCTCCGCGACCGCCTCCGGCCGCGCCGTTCGAAACCTCGAAGTCGACGCAGGCGCCGGCGAACTCCGGGAGGCGGACCAGGGGCAGCGCCGTCCTCAGGACCGTCGCCATTTCCTCCGCGGTGAGCCCAGGCGCCCCGTCTTTCTCGAGGTGACGCTGGCGCCAGCGACCGACCCCGCCGACCAGCGCCATGCAGCGGCGGCCACGGTCCGTCAGCTCGTAGTGCTTGCCTGCGCCATTGCCATTCGAGGAACAGGACCTAATCAGCCCGCTCGCCGCGAACAAGGAGGCCCGCCGGTTCACCTGGTGATAGGTCATCGGATGGGCCTTGCGCGAGAGGTCGATCACCGACGTGGGTCGACGGCTGAGGTCGTCGAAGAGGCCCAGCTCCCAGAACTCCCCGAGCAGGCCAAGCCAGCTCCAGGACTCGGCGCCATCGGCTCCTTGGCGGAGCGTGGCCGGGTGGGTGGAGGAGAAGGAGCGCAGGAGGTGGAAGAGGTTGCGGCCCAAGGGTACGGTGAGGCTGAGAACCACGCGCGAGGGCACCCCCCGTTCCTCGTGCCGCGCGACGAGGCCGTGGATCTGCAGGTTGGCCAGGTGCCGATAGACGCTCCGTCGAGAGAGGTGGTCAAGGCGATCCGTCAGCTGGTGCGTACGCAGCGGTCCAGGCCCGAGGGCCATCAGGATCGAGCCCTCCGCTCCGGTTCCGACAAGCCGAAGGACTCCGCCCACCGAGGAAAGGAGCCCGATGGCGTCCTCCTGAGCTTCCACGTCCGATCCGGCACCTTGGTACACCGGTCTCCCTCCGGTCGTCCTTGGGTACGTGCTGTTATCTCGAAACGCTGAAAGCTTAGCGACATATGAATACTCATACGTTCTTATGGCTTTGAGAAGTCGAGATGACAAAAATTAGTGAGAATTTTTGTCACCCTGGGATTTCCTCAAAAGCTTGAGAAATGCAGGGGAAACCTGACTCAGCTTGGCTCCTGGAAAACCGCCAAAGGAGCGCCGACGGCTTGACGCCGCCACTCTGTCGGTATAGAAGCTTTGAGTGTCAGGTTCGCTCATCCGGGCGAACAAGGGAAAAAAGCCCCCGAGGCACAAGCGGGAAAGCAAGGGCCTCGGAGGCATCAAGCCGGCCCAAGGGGCCGGATCTCAAGGAAGGAAGTATCTCATGAAGAAGCTGATCTCAGCTTGCATGGCGCTGGCGGCTTTCGCTGCCTTCGTCCTGCCGGCGACCGCCTCGGCGGCGAACGACCCGAACCTCACAGAGGGAGGCGTCGCCGTCACCGCGGGCTCGACCGTCCGCGGCACAGCCTCCAACACCGAATTCAAGACCACAGCCGGAGGCAATCTGGTCACCTGCTCCAACGCCACGATGTCGGGTCCGGTGATTACCAACAGCGGTGGCAACGTTACCGGCGAAATCACCAGTTCCGCCTACTCCGGCACCGGCTCGGTCCACTCGGACAACGGGCTGGCCGAGTGCACAGGAACCTTCGGCAACGCCTACATCACACCGAACCTGCCCCTCTGCCTCGAATCGACCACGGGCATGGCTGCAGACGAATTCAATGTCAGCGGTGGCGCCTGCGGCGGTGCGGCTGGAAACGTCAAGTTCATCATCGGCTCGACAACCGCCGGTGCATGCGAATACGAATCCACAAACCCGATCAGCGGCACGGGCACCACAGGCGGTTCCCAGGCTACGTTGACGGTCAACAACACCCAGGCCGGCAGCGGCTCCAAAAAGATCGCCGGTGGCTTCCTCTGCCCGAGCAGCGGTCAGCTGAACATGACGTTCAGCCTTGAGACAACCAACGGGACGGCACTCACCATCTCGTAATTGCTGTAGCGATTCGAGAAGCTGTTACCAGGGGCTCGTCCGCGTGGGCGGGTCCCTGGGCTTTGTCGTCCGAGGTCGACAGAGCCGTACCTTGACAGGACCAATGCAAAGCTCTACGGTCAAACTCGAGTTCGGCGGACCTTTGGGGAGTTCGCCAGCGGTAAGTCCAGGGATCGATAATCAGTGAACAGCAGGGGAGGATCAATGAGGAAGCGGGTTTCGATCGAGGCCGTGATCGCGGTTGCACTCTGCGCCCTGGCCTACTCGCCGTCGGCGAGCGCCGAAGCCTGTCCCAACGAAGCCTTCCGGAGCGGCCCCTCGGCCGCCCTGCCCGACTGCCGCGCCTATGAGCTGGTCAGCCCGGCGGACTCCAACGGCCGCCTGCTCGAGGCCTTGAACACCTTCGGCCTGCCGACCACCGAAGCCGAACAGATCGTGCCGAGCGAACTGATCTCGCCGAGCGGGGAGAGCGCCGTCTTCTCCACCTACCAGGCGGCCCTGGCGGAGATCCCCAACGCGACCGGGGTCGACGACGTCTACGAGTCCCAGCGCGCAGAAGCGGGCTGGGCGACGAGCCGCCTGCTCACCTTCCCCGGCTCGCTCCTGCGCCAGATGATCCCGAGCGGCGTCTCCCCCGACCACCTCTACGTCTTCAACCGGACCAACGATCCGCAGAGCCCGCTGAGCGTCGAAGGGCAGCCGAGCTCCTACCTCGGAGGGCCCGACGGCTCCTTCGAGCTGATCGGCCTCGGCAGCGAAGGCGAAGAACCCTACGCCCAGGGCCGCTTCCTCGGCGCCGGCGGCACCCACGTCGTCTTCTCCACCGGCGCGGTTGCCGGCCAGGCCGGCCTCTGCTTCACGAACCCCAAATGCAAAGTCAAACAACTGGAGCCAAACGCCTCCCCGACCGGCACCGGGGCGATCTACGACCGCGAAGCCGACGGCCCGACCCACGTCGTCTCGCTGCTGCCCGGCGAGGAACCCTTGAAAGCAGGCCAAGAGCCCTTCTACAGAGGCACTTCCAAGGACGGCAGCGCCACCGCCTTTGAAGTCGAAGGCACCCTCTACGTGAGGCTCGACAACGAAGAGACCGAGGAAGTCGCCGCCGGCGAACCGATCTTCGCCGGCGTCTCCGATGACGGCGGCGCCGTCTTCTACGTGATCCCGGGCGCCGGGGAAGCCGGCGAGATCCACCGCTTCG
>JBIOWB010000114.1:0-2576 GCA_044868125.1 Solirubrobacterales bacterium | reverse complement strand
CGGTTGAGTGTCTGGGGAGGGAGTACCCGACCCCGCTTCGCCTGGGGAGAAAAGCCGGTCACTTACGTTCTGTAAGCTCGATCGCGTGGTGGAACAGATGACTTCTACCCAGGCGCCGGAGAATGGTTCGGCGGTCTGCCCGCACTTCCACCACGCGATCGAGTTGATCGGGAAGCGGTGGACCGGTGCGATCGTCTGTGCCCTGACGGAGCGGGCGATGCGGTATGGCGAGCTTCGCAAGGCGGTGCCGGGGCTGTCGGACCGGCTGCTCTCGCAACGGTTGCGGGAGCTGGAGGAAGAGGGCCTGGTCGAACGCCAGGTCGAAGCGGGGACGCCGGTGCGGGTCACCTACTCGTTGACCGAAGCCGGGCAGCAGCTCGACCCGGCTCTGCAGGAGCTGAAGGCTTGGGCGAAGCGCTGGAAAAAAGCCGGGTAACGACCCTTCCCGGCCCTTTCGCCGTCGGCCGGTACGCGCGCAAGCTGCAGGAGTGGATGCGCGAGCGGGCGCGCGTGCAGCTGATCGGCGAGGTGACCGGGGTCGGTCGCAGCAAGGTCCAGGCCTACTTCGAGCTGCGCGACGGCGAGGGGTCGATCCCCTGCGCGATCTGGCTCGACGACCTCGAGAAGGCGGGCCTCGGCGCGGGCAGCCTGCGCGACGGCGCCGAAGTCGTGATCTGCGGCGGGCCGGACTACTACCCCGGCGGCGGTCAGGCCTCACCGAGCTTCTGCTTCCGGGCGACGCACGTGCGGCTGGCCGGCGAGGGCGACCTGATCGCGCGGCTGGAGGCGCTGCGCAAGCGGCTGCGGGCCGAGGGGCTGTTCGAGCTGCAGAAGCAGCTGCAGCGGCCGCTCCTGCCGAAGGCGATCGGGGTCGTCACCGCCGAGAGCGGCGCGGCCCGGCGCGACCTCTGCGCCGGCCTAGACCGCCGCGGCTGGGGAGGGACCGTGGTCTGGGGCTTCGCGCCGGTGCAGGACCGCCACGCGGCGCCGGCGATCGGGCGGGCGCTGCAGGACCTGGCGGCGCGGCCGGAGGTCGAGGCGATCGTGGTGACCCGGGGCGGCGGCAGCCTCGCCGACCTCTGGGCCTTCTGCGACGAGACCCTCTGCCGCACCGTGGCGCTGCTGCGGGTGCCGGTGATCAGCGCCGTCGGCCACGAGCGCGACAGGACCCTGATCGACGACGTCGCCGCGGTCGCCTGCTCGACCCCCACGCATGCGGCGGAGGCGGCGGTGCCGCTCGACTGCCTTGCCGCCCGGGAGGGTCTCGAGCGCAGCGCGATCGCGCTGCGGCGGGCGGGGGAGGGGGCGATAGACGCCCGCTCCCGGCACCTCGGAGCGTTGGCGCGCGGCCCGGCGCGGGCGCTGCAGCGCGAGCGGGATTCACTGAACCAGAAGATCCGCGAGATCCGCGCCGCCGCCGAACGCGGCCTGGCTGAGCGCGCCGCCTCGCAGCGGCGGATCGGGACGGTGGTGCTGGAGCGGGCGCGGCGGCGGGCCGTCGGCGCCGACATGGAGAAACGCAGGGCGGCGCTGGACCGGGCGATGGTGACGTTGCGCGCCCACGAACCCGAGCGCACGCTGGAGCGGGGGTATGCGCTGGTCGAGGGCGAGGGCGGGGAGCCGCTGACCTCGGCCGGGGCGGCGGCCGCCGCCGATCAGGTCAAACTGCGGTTTGCAGATGGACGCATCCGAGCAAGGACCGAGGGAGACGTCGAGCGTGAGCGAGGGGCCTGAGAGCTACGAGGCCGCGGTCGAGCGGCTGGAGGAGATCATCGACCGGCTCGACTCCGGCCAGGCCGGCCTGCGCGAGACGCTGGAGCTCTGCAAGGAGGGCCGGGACCTCGTCAGCTACTGCGCCGCCGAGCTGGACGAGGTGGGCGAGGGGTTGAAGGAGCTGCGGCTCGACGACCTCGCGGCCCGCCTTGAGTCAGAGACCGCCTGACCGGCGCATTTCGGCGTCCTCGTCGCTTATGTGCAGAGCACATGCGCTCCTGCGTCCTTGACCTGCTTGGTCAGTCGGCCTCTGACTCAAGGCGGGGACCTGAACAAAGACCACGTAACGCTGGGCAGCCGCGGCAAAGGGGCCAATTGCGCAGGTCCTCCGAGGCAGCCGGGAACTCGCCTTGGCTGATCTTGGAGATCGTCTCCTCGAGGGAGGCGCGGGCGGCGGTCATCTCCGCGGGGCCGAGAATTGAGACCGCCGGCTCGTCCGGTCGCTCGAGGAAGACGTAGGCGACCTCGACCTCCTCGGCGCCGAGCGCCGCGGCGACGGCGAGGGCGTAGATCGAGCGCTGGACGCCGTAGTGGGCGGCGCGCTCGGCCGGGTCGGCGCCGTCGAGGCGATCGGTCTTGTAGTCGACGACCAGCGGCGGTGCCCCCTCGCGCTCGACAAGGAGGTCGATCGACCCGCGCAGGACGGTGCCGCCGACCCCGAGCAACAACGGCACCTCGGCGCGGACCCGCCTCGCCTCCTCTGCAATCTGCAACTGCAGCGGCGAGCCGATCCAAGCGCGCACGGGGCCCAGCAGGCCGTCGAGAGAGGACGGGGAGTGCCTCTCCGGACCCTTCCCGCTGTT
>JBIOWB010000113.1:0-5002 GCA_044868125.1 Solirubrobacterales bacterium | reverse complement strand
GGGATGGGCGAGCTCCACCTCGAGGTGATCGTCGACCGGATGCTGCGCGAGTTCAAAGTCGAGGCCAACGTCGGCAAGCCGCAGGTCGCCTACCGCGAGACGATCCGCAAGCGGGTCGAGAAGGTCGAGGCGCGCTTCGTCCGCCAGACCGGCGGTCGCGGCCAGTTCGGCCACGTCGTCATCAACCTCGAGCCGGCGCCCGAGGAGGGCTTCGTCTTCGACGACAAGATCAAGGGCGGCGTCATCCCCAACGAGTTCATCGGTCCGGCCGAGCAGGGGATGCGCGAGGCGCTGGAAAACGGCGTCAAGGCGGGCTATCCGATGGTCGACGTCAAGGCCGAACTCGTCGACGGCTCCTACCACGACGTCGATTCCTCGGAGATGGCTTTCAAAATCGCCGGTTCGATGGCGATTCAGGAGGGCGCCCGCAAGGCGAATCCGGTCCTGCTCGAGCCGGTGATGGCGGTCGAGGTCGTCACGCCCGAGGACTTCCTCGGCGACGTGATCGGCGACCTCTCGCGCCGCCGCGGCAAGGTCCAGGGCCAGGACCAGCGCGGCAACGCCCTTGCCGTCCAGGCTTTCGTCCCGCTCGGCGAGATGTTCGGCTACGCGACCGAACTGCGGTCGATGACCCAGGGCCGGGCGACCTACACCATGCAGTTCGAGCGCTATGAGGAGGTCCCCTCGAACATCGCCGAGGAGATCGTCGAGCATCGCTCAGGTGACCCGGTGGGTGCAGCTTCATGAGCCCAACCGCGAACGGGCGCTGAACCTGGCTATATTTCCCGGGTTGCCCGCAGGCAGGCATCGGCCACCTGCGATTGAGCCGCCCACAAACTCAAGCAACCAGAGCAGACAGAAACCACACAACTTTCGAAAGGCGAACGGAGAGAATGTCGAAGGAGAAATTCGAGCGCGACAAGCCGCACGTGAACGTCGGCACCATCGGTCACATCGACCACGGCAAGACGACGCTGACGGCCGCGATCACGAAAACGCTCTCCACCGTGGGCGGTGCCGAGGCGCATAGCTTCGAGGAGATCGACAACGCTCCGGAGGAGAAGGAACGCGGGATCACGATCGCGACCTCGCACGTCGAGTACGAGACCGACAACCGGCACTACGCCCATGTCGACTGCCCCGGCCACGCCGACTACGTGAAGAACATGATCACCGGCGCGGCGCAGATGGACGGCGCGATCCTCGTCGTCTCCGCCGCCGACGGCGTCATGCCGCAGACCCGCGAGCACATCCTGCTCGCCCGCCAGGTCAACGTCCCGCACGTCGTCGTCTTCCTCAACAAGATCGACCAGGTCGACGACGAGGAGCTCGTCGAGCTCGTCGAGGAGGAGGTCAAGGACCTGCTCAACGAGTACGACTTCCCGGGCGACGAGACGCCGATCATCAAAGGCTCGGCGCTGAAGGCCCTTGAAGGCGACGAGGAGGCCCAGAAAGCGGTCTTCGACCTCGCCGCGGCGCTCGACTCCTACATCCCGGAGCCGGTCCGTGAGCTCGACAAGCCGTTCCTGATGCCGATCGAGGACATCTTCTCGATCACCGGCCGCGGCACCGTGGCCACCGGCCGTATCGAGCAGGGCGTCGTCAACACCGGCGACGAGGTCGAAATCGTCGGCATCCACCCGGAGACGAGCAAAACCACCGTCACCGGCGTCGAGATGTTCCGCAAGATCCTCGACGAGGGTCAGGCGGGCGACAACGTCGGCTGCCTCCTCCGCGGTACCAAGCGGGAGGAGATCGAGCGCGGCCAGGTTCTCTGCAAGCCGGGCTCGATCACGCCGCACACGAAGTTCAAAGCCGAGGTCTACTGTCTGAAGAAGGAGGAGGGTGGTCGTCACACGCCGTTCTTCTCGGGCTACCGTCCTCAGTTCTACTTCCGGACCACCGACGTGACCGGGATCGCCAACCTCCCCGAGGGGACCGAGATGGTGATGCCGGGCGACAACGTCGAGATGACGATCGAGCTGATCCAGCCGATCGCGATGGACCAGGGTCTGCGGTTCGCCATCCGCGAGGGTGGCCGCACCGTCGGCTCGGGGGTCGTCTCGGAGATCATCGAGTAACGACTCCGGGGCGGGCCTCCACCCGCCCCAACCCCGCCCACGGGTGGGGAGGACAACTGCAAAAGGACATACGACCGGGGCGGCGCCCCACCAAAAGGGGCCCCGCCCTCTTTGCGCGGTAAGCGAAGAGAAAGACAAGAGAAGCATCGAAGTGGCAACCATCGCGGCACAGAAAATTCGAATCCGACTGAAGGCGTACGACCACGACGCCATCGATCGGGCTGCTCGCGAGATCGTCGAGACCGCGGAGCGAACCGGCGCCACCGTCTCCGGCCCGGTGCCGCTGCCGACCGAGAAAAACGTCTACTGCGTGATCCGCTCGCCGTTCAAGGACAAGGACTCGCGCGAGCACTTCGAGATCCGCACCCACAAGCGGCTGATCGACATCCTCCAGCCGTCGCCGAAAACCGTCGACTCGCTGCAGCGGCTGGACTCGCTGCCCGCCGGCGTCGACATCGAGATCAAGCTCTGAGGTTTGGCCTGTGCCCGCGATCCTCGGCAAGAAGCTCGGCATGACGCAGGTCTTCAAAGCGGACGGAACCGTCGTGCCCGTGACCGTGATCGAGGCCGGTCCCTGCAAGGTCACCGCCGTCCGCGACGCTGACCGCGACGGCTACCAGGCCGTCCAGCTCGCCTTTGGCGAGGTCAAGCAGGGCAAGCTCTCCAAGGCCGAGGAAGGCCACCTGAAGAAGGCCGGAGCGGCGCCGATGCGCCACCTGGTCGAGTTCCGCGACGAGGATCTCGGTGCCGAGGAGGGCCCGAAGGTGGGCGACGACGTCACCGTGGCCGGCTTCGAGGCCGGCCAGAGGGTCAAGGTCGCCGGGATCTCGATCGGCAAGGGCTTCCAGGGTGGGATCAAGCGCCACAACTTCTCCCGCGGGCCGGTCAGCCACGGCTCCCACAACGTCCGCGCCCCGGGCTCGATCGGCGCCAGCGCTTTCCCCGCCCGCGTCTTCAAAGGGATGCGGATGCCGGGCCAGATGGGCAACAAGCGCGTCACCCAGAAGGGCCTTGAAATCGCCGACGTCGACGCCGATCGCAACCTGCTGCTGATCAAAGGCTCGGTCCCCGGCTCCCGCAACGGCATCGTCGAGGTGAGAACCGATGGCTAGCGCCAAAGCGGTCGTCCTCGGCAAGAGCGGCAAAGCCGACCTGCCGAAGGAGCTCTTCGCCGAGCCCTTCCACCAGTCGCTGGTCCATGAGGCCGCGCGCGCGGACCTCGCCGCGCGCCGCCGCGGCACGGCCTCGACCCTGACCCGCGGCGAGGTCTCCTTCACGACCGCCAAGGCCTGGCGCCAGAAGGGCACCGGCCGCGCCCGCGTCGGCACGCTCGGCGTTCCAAATCGCTTCGGCGGCGGTGTCGCCTTCGGCCCGAAGCCGCGCAGGTACACGGTCAAGGTCAACCGCAAAGCGCGCCGGCGGGCGATGCGCTCAGCCCTCTCGGTCCATGCCGAGCGCGGCTCGATCGCCGTCGTCAACGCCTCCGACTTCGAAACGCCCTCGACGAAGGCCGCCGCTCAGGCGCTGGCGAAATGGGGGGCGAAGGGCCCGCTGCTGGTGATCGTCACCGCCGAGGAGGTCGGGGCGATGAAGAGCTTCCGCAACCTGCGCCGGACCCAGGTGCTCGAGGTTGGGGCGGCCGGGGTCGCGGACGTGATCGGCGCCGCCTCTGTCGTCGTCTCCGAATCCGCCCTCGAGACTCTGAAGGAGAGGCTCGCCTGATGGACGCGCGCACGATCCTCATCCGCCCGGTGATCTCGGAGAAGAGCTACGCCCTGATCGCCGAGGGCAAGTACACCTTCCGGGTCGACGATCGTGCCCACAAGACGCAGATCGCCCAGGCGGTGGAAGAGGTCTTCGGCGTCGACGTCGCCGAGGTGCGGACCGCGAAGGTGCGCTCGAAGCCGAAGCGCCGTGGCCTTGCCAAAGGCCGGAGCCGCTCCTGGAAGAAGGCGATCGTCCAGCTCGCCCCCGGTGAGCGGATCGAGCTGTTCGAAGGGGCCGAGACCGCATGACGCCCAGGAGAGACTGAGTGATGCCGAACCGCAAGACCAAACCGACCAGTCCCGGCCGCCGCTTCGCGACCTACCCGCTGCGCGAGCAGCTGACCGCCTCCGAGCCGGAGCGGAAGCTGACCGAAGGCCTGAAAAAGTCCGGTGGCCGTAACGCCAACGGTCGCGTCACCGCCCGCCACCGCGGCGGCGGCGCCAAGCGGCGCTACCGCAAGATCGACTTCAAGCGGCTCAAGGACGGCGTGCCGGCGAAGGTCGCCTCGATCGAGTACGACCCCAACCGCACCTGCTACATCGCCCTCCTGCACTACGCCGACGGGCACAAGGACTACATCCTCGCCCCGTCGCAGCTGGCGGTCGGCGACGTCGTCAAGTCGGGTCCCGAGGCGGACATCAAACCCGGCCACGCGATGGCGCTGGGCCAGATGCCGACCGGCACGATCGTCCACAACGTGGAGATGATCCCCGGTCAGGGCGGCAAGCTCGGCCGCTCCGCCGGCACCTCGATCCAGCTGGTCGCGAAGGAGGGGGAGATGGTCACCCTGCGCCTGCCCTCCTCGGAGATGCGGCTGGTCCGGGCCAAGTGCCGCGCCACCGTCGGCGTCCTCTCCAACGCCGAGCACCAGAACTTGAAGGTCGGCAAGGCCGGCCGCAGCCGCCACAAGGGCAAGCGCCCGCAGACCCGCGGCGTTGCGATGAACCCCGTCGACCACCCGCACGGCGGCGGCGAGGCGCACCACACCCCCGGTGGCCACCCGGTCACCCCGTGGGGCAAGCCGACGCTCGGCTACCGCACCCGCAAGAAGGGCAAGCAGTCCGACCGCTACATCGTCCGCGGCCGCCGCCGCGGCAAGAAGAAGGGCCGTTAGAGATGGGACGTTCGACGAAAAAGGGCCCGTGGGTCGAAGA
>JBIOWB010000112.1:0-50999 GCA_044868125.1 Solirubrobacterales bacterium | reverse complement strand
GCTCGACGCCGATCCTGCCTCCGGCCTGGTCCGGGTCGGCGGCGGCACCGTGCTCGCCGACCTCAACGAGGAGCTGGACCGACTCGGGCTGGCGATGGAGAACCTCGGCGACATCGACCGGCAGACGATCGCCGGCGCGATCTCGACCGGTACCCACGGGACGGGCGCGCGACTGCGCAACATCTCCGCCCAGGTGGAGGGGATGGAGCTGGTGCTCGGCGACGGCAGCGTCCGCCAGCTCGGACCGACTGCCGACGCCGAGCTGCTGCGGGCGGCGCGGGTGGGGGTGGGGGCGTTGGGGGCGATCTCCGCGGTGACCCTGCGCTGCGTTCCCGCCTTCAGCCTGTCGCGGGTCGACGCGCCGCACCCGCGCGACGAGGTGCTGAGCACGTTTCGGCAGCGGGCCGAGGAGCACGAGCACTTCGAGCTCTTCACCTTCCCTTACTCCGACCTGGCGCTGGTGCTGGAGCGCAACCGGCTCGAGGGAGAGCCGCGGCCGCGCGGACGGGCTGCAGCCTTCCTCAACGACGTCGTGCTGGAGAACTGGGCGCTGGAGGCGCTGGCGGCGACCGGCAGGGCGATCCCCCGCCTGATCCCGGCGCTCTCGCGGCTGGCCGGTCGGCTCGCTTCCGGCAGCCGCACCAGCGACCGCAGCGACCGCGTCTTCGCCAACGAGCGGCGGGTGCGGTTCACGGAGATGGAGTACGCGCTGCCGCGCGAGCACGGACCGGAGGCGGCGCGGCGGGTGATCGAGTGGGTGCGCTCGAACCGCTACCCGGTCTTCTTCCCGATCGAGATGCGCGTCTCGGCCGGCGACGACGCGGCGCTGAGCCCCGCCCACGAACGGGAGACGGCCTACGTCGCCGTTCACCAGTACCGGGGGATGAAGTGGCGCCCCTACTTCGAGGCCGTCGAGTCGATCATGGACGACTACGGCGGCCGTCCCCACTGGGGCAAGCGCCACTTCCAGACCGCCGCGACCCTGGCGCCGCGCTACCCAGCCTGGGAGGAGTTCCACCGCGCCCGCGAGACCCTCGACCCCAACCGAGTCTTCGCCAACGAGTACACCGACCGCGTGCTGGGACCGTAGTCAGCTGCCGACGGGACGATTTCGGTCTATATAGGACCGTTTTCGTCCCGTCGGCCTATAGGAACGCCTTGCCTTCGCCACGGTAGGTCGGGACCTCGTCGACGATCTGGTCGCCTTCGACCAGGTGGAGGGTGTCGAAGCGCTCGCAGAGCTCGCCGGCTTTGGCGTGGCGGAGGTAGACGCGGTCGCCGACGTCGAGGGACCCCGCTGGCTCTCCCAGCAGGGGCGTCTGCACCTCGCCGGCTCCCTCCTCGTCGTCGAAGCGCAGCCCCTCGGGCAGCCAGGGAGCGGGGAGGCGGCCCGGGTTGCCGGGGCCGGAGGCGAGGTAGCCGCCCCCGAGCGCCGTCGCCACCCACTCGGAGGGCTTGCGCGTGACCGGCAGGACGAAGGCGGCGGCGGGGGTCAGGCTGAAGCGGCTGTAGTGGTCGAAGAGGACGGGCGCGTAGAAGCCCGAGCCGGCCGTCACCTCGGTCACCGCCTCCTCGGCCGCGGTCAGCTCGAGGCTGCCGGTGCCGCCGCCGTTGACGATCTCCAGCTCGACGAACTCGCTCAGCGCGGCGACGATCTCCCCTCGCCGCGCCGCGATTTCGGCCGCCGAGCGCTTTTGCATGAAGCGGATGGCGGTGCCGCGCAGGCGCTGTCCCGGCGGCAGGTCGCCGACCCCGGAGATCTGTCCCTCGTAGGCCATCAGCGCGTCGAGTTCGATCTGCGGCCGCCTCTCGATCTCCCGCGCCAGCGCCACCGCCTGTTCGACGGAATGGATCGGCGAGCGCTTGGGCCCGACCTTGACCCTGCCGCCGAGCCACCACCAGCTGGCGTCGACGTCGATGCAGACGCGAATCGGCGGCGCCCCCTTTCCCAGGACCGACTCGATCATGTCGAGGTGCTGAGTGCAGTCGACCATCACGATCGGTGATCCCTCGGGGTTGGCGGCCGAGCGCAGCGCCAGCTCCTCCAGCGCTCCCACGTCCGCGGTCGGGTAGGCGAGGAGCAGGTTCTCGAAGCCCAGCTCGGCGAGCCAGAGCGTCTCCGGCAGGGTGAAGGTCATCGACCCGTCGAAGCGCTCGTCTCGGTCGAGGATCGCTTCCAGCAGCGCCCGGCAGCGGATCGACTTCGACGCCACCCGAACCGGTTTGCCCCCCGCCCGCGCCAGCATCGACTCCGCGTTCGCCCACATCGCCTCCAGGTCGACGAAGGCGAACGGCGCCTCGATTTCACCGAAGATTCGCTCGTAGCGCTCGTGCGACTGGGGAGGGGCGGACACGGCGCCAGCCTACCCCCGCCGCCGAACGGCGACGAGGGCAGGTGGGGGGATGGGCCGCGGAGCTACCGCTCGGGGGTGCAGGGGAGAAGGTGCGTGACGTGCACCACGGTGCCGTCGCTGAAGTCTGCATGGCCCTGGGTGTAGTAGCTCCCGGTCGGGCAACTGGCGGTCAGGTAGCTCTGATGCCTGCCCTTGTAAGTGAACTTGCGTCCCAGCTTCAGGACGAAGCCGGTCACCGAGCCGGCGCCGCCGGCGATCGGCGGAACCCGCGTCACCGAGTGCAAGCCGAAGTGACCGCGATGGATCCTCGTGATCTTCGTTTCGACGACGACGGCAGTCGGGGTCGGCACGTCGATGTAGGTGTGGACGAAGAGCACGGTGGCGCCGCCGCGGACGCCGCCGTTGAAGGCGACCAGCGGCCCCTTCGCCGTGAACGGCTTCTGTTCGGGGAAGGCGACCTCGACCTCGGCGTGGCCGGAGCCGACGATCGCGTCCTGGCAAGCATGCTTCGCCGCGGCCGTCGATCGCGCCTTCAACTGGCTCGCGCCGCAGGAGGGAAGGCCGTGGGCGTCGACGTGGAGGGTGCGATCGAAATCGATGTACACGCCCCTCGCCGCCGGAGGATGGCTGCCGTCCTTGGTCGAGATGCGGGCGTGAAGGTGGGCGGTGATCGGCGCCTGACGGTGGCGCGGGAGCGTCTGGGGCGAAATGCCGCCGGCGTCGACGACCACGAGGTTGCCCGCTTCGACTTTCTCGGTGGCGGTGGGATGTCTCGGCTTGGCGATCGCAACGACGGCGACGAGCAGCGCCATACCGATTCCCATGGCAAGAGAGCGCGTCAAATACCCCTTCATTTCGGGTCCTCCCATCCCTGCCCTCGTTCTCGGAGCCTTTCTTCTCACTGGTAGACTCCAGAGAAACAATCTTAGGTAACTGTATGAGTAAAGTAGCACAGTCTAACCCGTTTGCGCTAGAGGCGCGCAGCGACGTACCGCTCGGCGTGCAGCTGAGCTGGCGCCTACGGGCCCTGATCCTCACCGGGCACATCAATCCGGGCGAACGCCTGCCGAGCCTTCGCCGCATCGCCGGCTGGGCCGGCGTCAACGTCAACACGGTGCGCGCGGTCTACGAGTCGCTCGAAGAGGAGGGACTGATCGTAAGTCAGCAGGGACGGGGGACCTTCGTCGCCGAGAGCATCACGCCCGAGCCGGAGCTCGAGGCGGTCGCGCTGGAAGCGCTGCGGCAGGGGCAGGCGCTCGGACGCGAGCCCAAGGACCTGGCGATCGTGGTGATGGCCTGCGCCAGCATGCTCGGTCCGGAGGAGGAGGTGGCGTCGCCCGGCGCCGCCGACGTCGGCGGCGAGGACAGCGAGACGATCGAGGTCCGCCAGGAGCTGCGCCGCCAGATCGCCCGCCTCGAGGCCGAGCTCGCCACCTACGTCCGCGACCTGCCCGAGCTCTACACCGCGAGCCCGCGCGCTCGGGCGCACGTCGCCGGCGTCGAGGAGCTGGAGGAGACCCGCGACACCCTGATCGCGAAGCTCTCCGAAGCCCAGAAGGCGGCGGCGGAACGGGCACGGGCGGAAGGCAAAGCGCGGCGCGGGAAAGCGAGCGGGTCGAACAAAGGTCCCCTCGGCGACGCGAAGGACTGGTGGAGCCGGTGACGGAGCCCCTCCGGACGCCCCCAACGCAGGGCGAGACGGCGAAGCGGGAAGCACGGCGTGGACCGCGCAGCTCGACCAAAGCTCAATGCCCGCCCAGAACGGAGAGGGAGGGATTCGAACCCTCGAGAGAGCTTGCGCCCCCTACTCGCTTAGCAGGCGAGTGCCTTCAGCCACTCGGCCACCTCTCCACGCACTTCGACCGATTGTAGGTACTCGAACTCGATCAGGTTCTACAGTCACCTGCATGGAGCCTCGAGCCGACCGAAGCCCCGGCGCCCACCTCGGGCGGCGGACCAAGATCATCGCCACGGTCGGGCCGGCGAGCTGGGAGCCGCGGACGCTGGAGCTGCTGGTCGAGGCGGGGACCGACGTCTTCCGGCTGAACTTCTCGCACGCGGGGCGGGAGCGGCAGGCGAAGACGATCGCGGCGGTGCGGGCGGCGGCGGAGCGGGTCGGGCGCGAGGTGGCGATCCTCGGCGACCTGCCGGGGCCGAAGCTGCGGATCGGCTCGATGCGCGGCGACGTCGCCGAGCTGGAGACGGGGATGCACGTGACGCTGACGCCCGAGGACGTCGAGGGGGACCGGGAGACGATTCCGGTGCCGTGGCCGGGGGTCTCCGAGTTGCGCGAGGACCAGCGGGTCTACCTGGCCGACGGGGCGATCCGTCTGCGCGTGAGCGATCCCGACGCGGAGAGGGTCGGGGCCGAAGTCGAGGTCGGCGGCATGCTCTCCTCCCACAAGGGGATGAACATCCCCGGCGGGATGCCGCTTCCCGCCGCCACCGCGATCGACCTCGGCTGGCTGGACTTCGCGGTCGAGCAGGGAGTCGACATCCTCGCCGTCTCCTTCGTCTCCGGGCCGGAGGACCTGGTGCCGGTGCGCGAGCGGTTGAGCGCGCTCGGCTCCGACATCCCGCTGGTCGCCAAGATCGAGCGCCAGCAGGCGGCCGAGAACGTCGACGCGATCGTCAGCGAGGCGACCGGGGGGATCATGGTCGCCCGCGGCGACCTCGGCATCGAACTGCCGCTCGCGCAGGTGCCGATCGTGCAGAAGCGGCTGATCCGGGCGGCCGGCCAGCGCTCGAAGGCGGCGATCACCGCGACCCAGATGCTGGCCTCGATGGTCAGCGCGCGGCGGCCGACGCGGGCCGAGGTGACCGACGTCGCCAACGCGATCTACGACGGCACCGACGCGGTGATGCTCTCCGAGGAGACCGCGGTCGGCCAGCACCCGGTCGAGGCGGTGCGGGTGATGGACCAGATCGCGCGGGCGACCGAGCCCGACCTGCCTTACGGCGAGTGGCTGTTCCGCCGCACCGACCAGACGACGCAGGACATCGCCGACTCGGTCGCCCAGAGTGCGGTCGGGGCGGTCTACCGGCTGGGGCTGAAGGCGCTGGTGGTGCCGACGACGAGCGGCCGGACGGCACGGCTCGTCTCCGCCCACCGGCCCAACGTGCCGGTCCTGGCGATCTCGCCGCGCATCGAGACCGTGCGGCGCCTTAACCTGCTGTTCGGCGTGACCGCTGCTCGCTGCGACTACGAATCCGACGTGCATGGCCTGCTCGCGACCTGCGCCGAGATGGCGGGGCGGCAGGGCATCGTCGAGTCGGGCGACCTGATCGCGATCACCGCGGGGCTGGCCGACCAGGAGCTCGGCACCAACCTGTTCGAGGTGCACCGTGTGCCCTGAGGGAGTCGAGGGGGCGGCGGCGCGGCTCGAGCGCGAGGACGGCGGCCTCGCCATGATCACCCTCGACAGCCCGCCGCTCAACCTCTTCGACCAGCGGATGATCGACGACCTGCGCGCGGCGATCGACGCGGTCGCGGCCGAGCCGCCGCGGGCGCTGCTGATCCGGGCCGAGGGGCGCGCCGTCTCCGGCGGCGTCGACGTCCACGTCTTCGCCGGGCTGACGCCGGAGCAGGGCAGCGCGCTTTGGGCGGATCTGCTGGAGACGATCGACAAGATCGAAATGCTGCCGGCGCCGGTGGTCTTCGCGGCGCACGCGCTGACCCTGACCGCGGCGTTCGAGCTCGCCCTCGCCTGCGATCTGATCGTCGCCGCGCCCGACGCGAGGTTCGGCCTGGTCGAGAAGGTGGTCGGCCTGACGCCGTCGATGGGCGGGACCCAGCGCCTGGCCGAGCGGGCCGGGTCCGGCCGCGCTCGCCACTTCGTGATGTCGGGCGGAATCTTCGGCGCCGAGGAGATGGAGCGCTGGGGCGTCGTCAACCTGATCTTCGACGGCGAGGACTTCGAGGCGGAGGCGCGCAGGCTGGCGGCCGAGCTGGCGGCTGGCCCGACCAAGGCTCACGCGATGACCAAGCGCATCCTGCGGCGCTTCCGCGAAGGCGGGATCCCCGCCGCTGACGAGGCGGTGCGAACCGAAGCCGCCGAGCTGTTCGCGACCGAGGACCTGCGGAACGCGGTGCGAGCCTTCCTCGAGCACGGCGGCCCCGGCCACGCCGAGTTCCACGGTCGCTGAGCTCTGGCGCCCCGGGCTGGACGGCCGGGTAAGGTGATCGGATGGCGGGAGTTCCCGGAATGCCGAACGTCGACTTCGACGCGATCGCCAAGGGCATGGCGATGGCCGTGCCCTTCGCGGGTCACCTCGGCCTGGAGATCACCGCGGTGGACGCGGGCGAGGCGACGGTCGTGCTGCCGCGTCGGCCCGAGCTCAACAACCACGTCGGCTCCCAGCACGCGGGAGCCCTCTTCACCGCCGCCGAGACCGCCTCCGGGGCGGCCTTTGTCGGCGCCTTCGCGGTCCGAATGGGGGACGTCGTGCCGCTCGCCAAGTCGGCCGAGATCGACTACGAAAAGATCGCCAACGGCGCGATCACCGCGACGGCGAAGCTCGGCATCGACGCCGCCGAAGCCCTCGCCACCCTCGACGCCGACGGCAAGGTCGAGTTCCCCTGCGAGGTCGAGCTGACCGACAAGGACGGCAACCGCGTCGCCACCGCCACCGTGCACTGGCACGTGCGGCTCAAGAATCAGCCCTCGTAGTAACCCTCGATCGGGTCGAGGGTGCCGCCGTGCAGGGGGCTCGCCGCGATCGCCTTGAAGTAGGCGGAGTCGTGGTGAAGCGAGTCGAGCGGCGGGATCCGCACAGCCACCGGAACCTCCTTGCCGGTGTGGGCGGGATCGTCCCAGGGCTTGTCGGTCATCAGCCACGGCGGCGGCTTGCCGACTTCGTGCAGCTCCTTGATTTCGAGGTAGCGCTTGACCGGGTCCTTTTTCGCCTTCTCGATGTCGGCGAGCGCTTCCTTCCAGCCCATGTCGGCGTCCTTGACGCCGGGGTAGACGAGGATGACCTTGCGGCGCAGACGCCCCACCTGGATCGCTTCCGCGTTCGCCGCTCCCGTCGCCTTGATCAGCGTCGTCGTTCCGTAGAAGGGCTGGCCGTTGATCGCGACCAGCAGCACATCGCGCTCGACCGACTCGATCAGGTTGCGGTAGGGGTCGCCGCCGCGGTCGGTGGTGACGAGGACGTCGCCGTGCAGGCCCTGCTTCAGCCGGCCCAGCCGATCCCCCCAGCCGAGCGCGTCGGCGGGGTTGGCCGTCGCCATCTCGCATAGCTGTCGGTCGCTGAACCTCCTTTTCAGGTGCTTCTTGTTCCAGATGTCGGCGACCTTCAGCTCGCCGAGCAGGTTCTTCGAGCCCGAGGGCGACCAGTCGGAGCCGAGGCAAACCCGCAGCCCGGCTCTTGTCGCCGCGTCGACCTTGGTCGTGTCGCGGTAGAGCCAGAGGTTCGAGAAGGGCGACCAGATCACCGCGCTGCCATGCGGACCCCATTCTTCGAAGGTCGCCTTGCCAAGGGCGGTGCAGTGGATCGCGCCGAGGGTCGGCTGCAGGCATTCCTCGTCGTCCAGCTTCGTGTACTCGTCGACCAGCTCCGGGTCGGTGCCCTCGGAGAGGTGGTAGATGAAGGCGTTCCCTTCCTTCATCTTCTGCGCGTCCTTTGCGTATTCGGCGTCGCTTTTCAGCGGCAGCGCCGACTGGAAGACGGTTTTCTTCTTCGTCTTGAAGGTCTCGTACTCGACGTTGCGGACCAGCCAGCCCTCATAGGGGTAGGCCATCTTCGCCGAGCCCTGGACGGCGGTGGTGCCGCCGACCACCGCCTTCACCTCGACGTACTTGAGCAGCGCCTTGCCGGCGAGGGCGCCGAGGGCGTTGGCCGGGTCGGAGATGCGCGCTTCGTAGTCGTCGGCGTCGGGCCATTCGTAGCGGCTCTCGTAGGGCTCGGCGATCCCCCTTGGCGACCAGAGCGAGAGGCAGTTGTAGACCATGTGCCCGTGCAGGTCGATGAGGCCGGGGTAGATGGCGCCATTGGTCCCGACCCGCCGCGCGCCGTCGAATCCTTCCGGCGCCGGATCGCTCGCCTTCTGCACGGCGGCGATCTTTTCGTCGGCGCCGATGTAGAGAGCGCCGTCGTCGATCACCCTGCCGTCGTCGAAGGTGACGAGGCGCCCGAGGAAGACGATCGGCTCGATCATCGCCTCAATCTAGACCGGCATAGGAGAAGCTCAAAATACTCCGCTGTAGTTGCGGCAAACTCGGGGGAACGGTTAGGGTCGGCGCGGTGACCACCCCACCTTTCGATCACGGCCCGCCGGCTGAGCTGGCGCGACACTTCGCCGAAGTTCCCGACCCGCCGGTGAAGGACGACTTCTGGTTCGACTGGGGGCCGATCTTCTACCGCGGTCGTCTCGATGGCTCGGCCCGCGTCCTCTGCATCGCCTCAGATCCGGGGCCGACGGAGCGGATCGCCGGCCGCACGCTGGTAGGCAACGCGGGGCAGCGGGTGCAGGGCTTCCTGACGAAGATCGGCCTGACCCGCTCCTATGTCTGCCTCAACGCCTGGGCCTACGCCCTCCACACCGGCAAGCCTGCCGACCATGAGCTGAAGAAGGTAAATGAACCGGAGCAGCTGAAGTGGCGCAACCGTCTCTACGACCTGGCCACCAGCTCGAAGCTGGAGGCGATCGTCGCCTTCGGCGCGCAGGCGCAGGAGGCGCTGTCGGGGTGGAAGGATCATCCCCCCGCCTTCATCTGCGAGGTCCCTCATCCCTCTAGCGATAGGGAAGCATCGTCGAAGAAAAGGCTGCTCGACGAGTGGCGGAAAGCGGTTGACGGCCTGCGCAAAAAGGTGACCCCCGACCCCGACGGCAGCACCAGCGGCCCCAACTACGGAACCGAGTTCACCGAGGCCGACTACGCGCCCATCCCCGCCGCCGACCTTCCCTTCGGCGTTCCACCCTTCCTCGGCGACGACGCCTGGGTCCGTGCCGGAGGCCAGGGCCAGAACTCCGTCGGTCGTCCCTCGCCCGACGACGCCCACACGCTCACCTGGCACGCCCCGCGCTCAACCTAGCCACCGCGGCCTCCACAGCCCCGCATCCTCTAAGCTCGCCAAAGCCACCTGGGCCCACCCGCCTAGAATCCCGGCTCCCGCGCCTGTAGCTCAGTTGGATAGAGCGTCGGTCTACGAAACCGAAGGTCACAGGTTCGAATCCTGTCAGGCGCGTTGACGCGATCCCGCTTGGGAAGCGGGTTTGCGGGCTTTCGAGGATCGGCTGGGGAGGCCGAAAAGGCCGCTGGGGCAACGCCTGGGGCAATGTGAGGTCCGGGTAGAGGTTCGGCCCGGCCCTTGAGCGGGTGCTTCCGTCCACCTACGTTCGCCGCCGACAACGGAACGACTCGAAGTAGAGCTTGAACGACGCCATCGCCGGCTGATCGTACGGGCTTACGATCTGCCTAATGGCTGGGCGAAAAAAGACGCATCGCTCTGTCGCTCTATCGGCGATCCGGGAGGACGTGCTCCGTATCGCTGCCGCTCACGGGGCGGGCAATGTGCGGGTGTTCGGCTCGGTCGGCCGCGGCGAGCGGGGTGCCTCCAGCGATCTCGACCTTCTGGTTGATATGGCGGAAGGTCGCAGCTTGTTCGACCTGATCGCGCTGTCCAACGACCTGCAGGAGAGCCTTGGGATCAACGCAGATGTCCTCACCGAGGCCAGCCTGTCGCCGTATATCCGCGACCGCGTTCTCGACGAGGCGGTTGCGCTCTGAAGCCGGGGCGCCCGTAGCTTGCCGCCCGTCCTGGGGCAGCAAGTGGGGCAACATGCCCCACAGATTCCAGCCGATCTCAGCGGATCGCGATCTGGCGAAAACCGCTTGAAATTGCACTCCACGTAGCCCTGCCGAGCCACCGCTTCGGGCTACGAACTCGACCGTGACCTTCCTTGTGGGAAACCGAGGGTCAGGTTCCTTGCCGCCGACCCTTCACCGCGGGGTGCCTCAGTGCTGGCGGAACTTCTCCCAAGAGAGGCCGGCTGCCTCTTCATCTTCGGTCATGTGGCGGAGAACGCCGCGCGAGCCGCGTGCGCTGACCTGGTCCAAGTCGCTCCAGTCGTCGAGAGACCGGCCTCCCTCGACCACCTCTTGGTCAGCTCGACGACGCTTGCGCTTCGCGCTCTCCTTCGCCTCCGCCCGCGTCATCCATGCTCCGCCGCCGTTCTTAGCTCCGGCATGCTCGGTCTTTACCCGTTTGTAGCCCACGGCTCTACGATACATTTTGTCTGTGCTGCCGACAAGGGGGAAATGAGCTGATGGACATCGCAGAGGCGAAAGCAAGGCTCGAAGCGGTCCTTGACGAGCTCGCGGAGGCTGGTTTCTCTGTTTGGGGTTGGGACGATGAGTCGATCCAGCTCGGGCGGCTGAACGAGCCGAGCGTTGCGTGCGCTCCCCGTCACGCATCGCTCGATGTGCGCCGTGACATCGACGGGACTCCCGAGGAGGTTCGGGAGGGGCGGGAGCGACTCTGAGCGTCGCTGCGAGGCGCGCTTGTTTCATGTATCGAAACATGAACAATACGGCCCATGCTGAAGGGACAGGACGTGGTTGTGCTGCTGAAGCTGCTCGGCTCAGCCGAGCCGCCTCCCGTGCGTGACTTGGCGAAGCAGCTTGGATTCGCCGTCGCCGGCACGCACCGCGCGCTGCGCCGTCTTCGTGAAGCCGGTCTCTACTCAGCGGAGCGCCGGCGGGTTCACCGGCCGCGGGCTGAGGAGTTCCTCATCCATGCGGTCAAGTTCAGCTTCCCCGCGCAGTTGGGCCCCGAAGTTCCGGGGATTCCGACTTCGTGGGCCGCCGAACCGTTGAAGGGAGAGCTCGCGGAGCACACTGGGCTGCCGGTGCTATGGCCCCATGCCCGGGGAACGGTGCGGGGGTTAGCGCTGGAGCCGCTTCATCCGATGGTTCCCGAGGCGGCGATCGCGGACCCCGACCTGTGGCAACGCCTGGCGCTGGTCGACGCGCTGCGAGGCAGCGACGGTATCCGCGTCAGCCAGCTGGCGACGAAGCTCTTGAAGGAGAGGTTGGACCGTGAGTCATCGCGGCTCTCGTCTGATCGAGACGAGGATGCACATGATTCGCATCATGGTTGATGCCGTGGAGAGTCAGTCTGGACCGGTTTGGCGTTGAGGACGCGCGCTATCCTGATCGCGTGACTTATCGCCTCCCTAGCACGACTCCGACCGCAGAGAAGCCCGCGCTGAGTGAGGCCCAGCGGATCGAGCGGCTGCGCCTGTTGGCCAAGCGCCTGCGCCGCCCCGACGGGCTGGATCGCGACGCGCTCAAGCACATCGAGCAACTGACCGGCGACGAGCAGTAGTAATCAAGTGGACGCCCTGGAGCTGTTGCGCGGCGAGGCGCCCTTCGTCGCCGACACCTCGGCGTGGTGGCGCTTTGCCTCGCTCGCGGACGAGCTCGGTTCGCTGGTGGATGACGCGATTCTGGCCGACCGCCTTTGGATCACCCCGATCGTGCGGATGGAGATCCTCTATTCCGCTCGCAGCAGCTCCGAGTACCTTGAGCTCGAGCGGGAGCTCGACGCGCTCCGCATCCTCCGCAACGACCGCACCGTCGCCGATGCGGCGATGTCCGCCCTCAGTGAGTTGGCTGAGCGCGGCGATGGGTACCATCGCGTGCCGATCACCGACGCATTGATCGCCGCGGCCGCAGCAGAGCACGGTGCGGTTCCGGTCCTTCACCGCGACGCGCACTTCGACAAGCTCGCCGAGGTCCTTACCTTCCAGGGCGTTCAACTTCCGGAACCCTGACGACGTGCTGCCCGTCCTGGGGCAACAAATGGGGCAACATGCCCCACAGATTCCAGCCGATCTCAGCCGATCTCGATCTCGCCGATTTGGCTTGAGACCTAGCTCCACATAGCCCAGCCGAGCCACCGCTTCGGGCTACGAAACCGAAGGTCACAGGGTCGAATCCTGTCAGGCGCGTTGACGTGCTCCCGCTGCTGCCGGGGGAGGAGGCACCGGCGCTCGATTCCTGGGGTAAAGCCTTTCTCTCCGTCATCTCGTTCTGTCCGCCGGACATGTACATTCAAATTCAATGCGTGCACGCGATCGACTTCTCCTGTTCCTAGCCCTTGACGGCGCACCCCGCGGTCTTGATCCGGTGCGCCTGCAAAAGGGTTTGTTCCTGGACGCCATGACCGGCGGAGCCGACACCGGCGAGGCCTACGCGTTCGTTCCCTACAACTACGGGCCCATGAGCGCTCAGATCTACTCCGATCTTGAAGACCTGGTTTCTGAAGGCTTGGTGAAGGAGGTTCCAGTGCAGGGCCAGTCTTGGTCTCGCTACATGGCGACGGAGAAAGGGATGCAGGCGGGTAAAGCCCTTATGTCCCGACAACCTTCGGACCAAGCCGCACAGCGCCTTTACAGGATCAAGGAAGAAGTTGCTTCGAAGACCTTTAAGTCGCTGCTAGCGGACGTCTACGATCGGTACCCGGAGTACGCTGCAAACTCGGTGTTCCGCAGGGACGACTAGCGGCGCCGGTCGTCAGGCTTAACTCAGATGAGATGACTCTCATCACGGGCCTCAGGTGCAGCGATGCTGTCGTCCTCGCATCAGACAGTCAGGTGACCGTCGAGGGTGGCCTAAGGACGAGCGCCCAGAAGCTGTTCCGTACGCGCCACGGAATCATTTGGGGAACGGCCGGCCGGTCGCAGCCGCGCAGGCAATAGCGGCTCAGTTCGATCAGTTGATCATGGACGCGAATCCGGGACGGGATATGGGCCGGATGGGCGTGAGGGAGGCGGTGCTAGCCGCCGTAGCTGACATGAAAGGACCCGACGGCCAGTTGGCTGGTGGACCCTTCAAGGGTCTATTCGCGTGGTATTCCACGGAGGAGAATCAGCATTATCTGCTTCAAACGCGGAGCGATGGCGTCCTCGAGCTACAAGAACAGGGGTACGGAGCAGTCGGCAGCCCCAGCAGCCAAGAGCTAGCGAGGTTCGCCTTCTTTGGGTTCACTAGCTCTCGCTTCTTGGAGTACGAGACGCTGCCGCTTGAGGCGGCAAAGATGTTGATCCACACCATTACCGACGATGCCGTCAACGCTTCAGCTCAGGGCGTAGACGGTCCGATCCAGCTAGCAGTGGCAACCGCCACTGAGGCGGCTGTCCTAGAGGAAACGGACCGGAAGCCCGTTCAGGACACCGCAGCCGCATTCAGAATGCATCAGGCCGACTTCCTGAAACGCACCGCGGGACCGGACGAAGAAGATGGAGCCAGTGGCCTCGTCCCAGGACCTGGTTAGCCCCAGGGCGTAGTGCCGCTGGTTCGGTCGACCGCGACGAACAGAGTGCCTCTAGCGATCTCGACCTCTTGGTCGATATGGCGGAGGGTCGCAGCTTGTTCGACCTGATCGCGCTGTCCAACGACCTCGAGGAGAGCCTTGAAGTCGATGTAGGCGTCGTCACCGAGGCCATCCTGTCGCCCTACCTGCGCGACCGCGTTCTCGACGTGAGGCCGGAGACGGCCGCGCGCGGAAGCCGCCGTCAGGGCCACCTTCGACGGGGTGTCCGAGCGTCTCGCCGACGGGCGCACCTTCCTTTGCGGCGAGCGGCCCCGATGGCGACGAAGGTGAACGAGTTCCGCTCGCATCCAGTCGGCGCGTTTGCGTCCGCGACACGTCGCCGGCCGACGAGGCGACGATGTCACGCGTCGCCTGCCGTTACGAAGAGAGCCGCACCGGCAGGGATTTCAGCTGGTTGAGGAAGGCCGACTCGACGTAGGCCGGGTCGCCGGCCATCTCCATCTCCGGGTACCGGGCCAGGGTCTCCTCGAGCAGGATCTTCAGCTCCAGGCGTGCCAGGGCGGTGCCGAGGCAGAAGTGGCGCCCGCCGGCACCGAAGGCCTGGTGGTCGGGGTTGCGGAGGACGTCGAAGCGATCTGGGTCCTCGTAGCGCGTCTCGTCGCGGTTGGATGAGGCGTACCACATGACCACCTTGTCGCCCTCTTTGATCTGCTGCCCGCCGAGCTCGGTGTCCTTGGTCGCGGTGCGGCGGAAGTGGGCGAAGGCGGGGAACATCCGCAGCGCCTCCTCGACCGCGCCGGGGATCAGCGAGGGATCTTCGACCAGCAGCTGGCGCTGGTCGGGGTTTTCCATCAGCGCCCGCATGGCGCTGCTGTAGGTCGCCTTGGTGCTGTCGTTGCCGGCGGCGACGAGGAGGAAGAAGCCCATCACGATCTCGTGCTCCTCCAGCCGCTGGCCTTCGACCTCGGCGTGGACGAGGACGCTGGTGAGGTCGTCGGTCGGGTTCTCGCGACGCTCGGCGATCATCGAGCTGCAGCGGGCGAAGACCTGCTGGATCGCTTCCTGGATCGTCGCTTCGACGTCGTCGGTGGTGGGGCTGTAGTCGGGGTCGCTGGCCGCCAGCGCCATGTTCATCAGGTCGGCCCAGGCGGCGTCGTCCTCCTCCGGGATGCCCATGAAGCTGCCGATCACCCGCGAGACGGCGGGCTGGGCGACGTCGGTGACGAGGTCGCAGCTCTCGCGGCCCTCGAGCCGGTCGAGCACGCCGGTGACGATCTTCCGGATCTCCTCCTCGTGGGCGGCGATTCGCTTCGGCGTGAAGCCGGCCTGGAACAGGGCCTTCAGCCGGTCGTGCTTGGGCGGGTCCATGCCGATGAACATCGCCTGCGCCAGCTCGAGCGGGAAGACCTCGTCGATCACGACGACGCCGCCGCGTTCGGAGGAGTAGGTCTCCCAGTCACGGCTGACCGTGTGGACGTCGTCGGCGCGGGTCACCGACCAGAAGCCCTTCGCCTGCGGCAGCTCGGTCACTTCCGAGGTCCAGTGGACCGGGCACTCGCCGCGCATCCGCTTGAACAGCTCCAACGGCGGGCCCCCGGCCCAGTGCTCGCGCTCGAGCACCAGGGCGTCCTCGACGTCGCCTTTCCCGGCAGCGATCTGAGTCTGGTCCGACACGCGCCGCGAATCATACTGGCTGGCTGGCCAGTTTTGTAAAGCCACGGTGGGCAGCAGCTGACCATCTTGCGGAGGGACAGAGCTCGCGGAGGCCCCTTTCGGCGGCGGATGGTGCCGGGATTGGCGGCACTCGTCTGCGCGCCGCCGGCGCTGTCGCTGCCGGCGGCGGCCGTCGTGCCGGGGGAGCGTGCCGACCGGATTGCCGCCGTGCCCGGGGCTGCGCGGCGAGCCGTGCCGTGCCTTCCAGCCTTACGTGAACCTAACTGCAACGCCCTGAGGGGTACGCGGTACTCGTCATACGAACGTCGAAGCCCGAGCACGGCGCACTACCGTCGGACCGTGATCCTCGGCATCGAGATCCTCGCGAAGCTCGGCCGCTTCGACCACGACGCGGCGACCACCATGGCGGCGATTCTGGCTGCCGTCGTGCTGATGGCCTACTGGATCCTCAAGACGTAGAGCGGGCGGCGAGGAAAGTCCGGGGCGAGCCTGCTGTCACCCCGGACTTCCCTCCGCAATCGCCGCGAACCCGGAAGGTGAGGTTCGCGGCTCCCCTGCCAAACCGTTTCCGCTAGCGGAAGCAGTGCTCGGGTAGGACGCGCCCCACCGCTTCGATTCGCCCGGGATGGGCGGGCGTTAGGCGGTTGCGCGAAGCCAGGAGCTGTCCTACACCAGGGTTCGTTGAACCTGTGTGTTTCGCACTTACCTCCTGTTTCGCCAGCGGAGCGACAACAATCCCGCTGAGCTGGACTATGGTCACTGTCATGGGTAGGGAGTGTCCATGCCGGGCGCAGGGATCGCCATGGGGTCCACCCCCAACATCGACCCTGAAATTTCTTCCGTCGAAGTTCTTCCTCGCAGGATGTGAGTTCACGTGAGGACCCTGCTGCAGAGAGAGCGCGAGATGGATGTGCTCGAGGAGGCGCTGCGGGAGGCGGCGGGGGGCAGGGGCGTCGCCGTGGGCATCGAGGCCGACGCGGGGCTCGGCAAGACCCGCCTGCTGCACGAGGTCCGGGCGATGGGCACCGCCGCCGGCTTCGACGTCCTGACGGCACGGGCGACCGAGCTGGAGCGCGAGTTCCCGTTCGCCCTGGCGCGGCAGCTGTTCGATGCCCCGCTCGCGGCGTTGAGCCTCGAGGAGCGGGAGGAGATCTTCGCCGGCGCGGACGCGGCTCGTGCCGCCCTCCAGCCGGACCAGGGCGGGGACTTCGACACCTTCGCCGTGCTCCACGGGCTCTACTGGGTCGCCGCTGCGCTGGCCCAGCGAGCGCCCTTGCTCCTCGCCGTCGACGACCTGCATTGGGCCGATCCCGGCTCGCTCGAATTTCTGGGATTTCTGCTGCCCCGGCTGGAGGAGCTGCCGGTGCTGATGGTCATGGCCGCCCGCTCCGACGAGCCTGAAGCTGCGGACGGGCTGGGACGAGTCCTGGCGGACGGCTCGGTCCGGCACCTCTCGCCGGCACCGCTCCGACAGCCGGCCAGCGCCGAGCTGGTCGCCCACGAGCTCGACCGGGTGCCCGACGCGGCGTTCTCAGCCGCCTGCCACGAGGCGACCGGCGGCAATCCCTTCCTGCTTGTCGAGCTGGCGCGCACCCTCGCCGAGCGGGCGGTGGAGCCCACCGCCGATCAGGTGGAGTTTCTGCGGGAGCTGGCGCCGGAGGGAGTGGCGCGCCTGGTCCTGATCCGGCTTGCGCGGCTCCCGGCCGGTGCCGTGCCGGTGGCCCAATGGCTTGCGATCCTCGGCGATGAGGAGCGCGATCACCGCCTGGTCGCCGAGCTCGCCGATCTCGACTTGGAGGCGCTTCACCGCAGCGCCGACGCCCTGCGCGCGAGCGCCATCCTCGACGGAGGGGGGCATTTGCGCTTCAGCCATCCGCTCGTGCGGAACGCGATCTACGCGGATATGCCGGCCGGACAGCGGACCGAAGCCCATTCGCGAGCCGCCGCCGCCCTGCGCGAGCGGGGTGCCGACGCCGAGCGGATCGCGACCCAGCTGCTGGCCGGCGAGGCGAGGGGGGACCGGGCGACGGTGGAGACCCTGATCGAGGCAGGGGAACGAGCCCTGGCGGCGGGCGCCCCGCGCTCGGCGATGACGTACTTGACGCGAGCCCTGCGCGAGCCGCCGCCCCAAGACCTGCATGTGGAGGTCCTCGACCGACTGATCGCCGCGAGCTTCCAGGCTGGCGACGCTTCGGCCCTGCCGGCGATCGAGGCGGACGTGGCGAGGGCGATGGAGGACGATCCCTCGCTGCGCAGCCGGTGGGCCGTGCCGCTGACGATGGTGATGGCGGTTCAGGGCCGCTTCGAGGACGCCGCCTCGATGCTGAAAGGAGCGGTCGAGGTCGCGGTCGCCGAAGGGGACGTGGAGCGGGCTTTCCAGTTGGAGGCGCATCTGGCCACGCTGGCCCTCCTGGTGCCGTCCGTGCCGAAGGTGAGCTTGGAGCACTACCTGGACCAGATCGACCCCGACAGCCCGGCCGGTCGCCTGGCGGCGGCGATGGAAATTCGCTCGGCGATGGTGAACGGAACCGGGGCTGAAGCCGCCGACGCGGCGAAACGGGCGCTGGCGCACGACGGAATCATCTTCAGCGAGGAGCCCGAGCTGGCGGCCGCGTTGGTGGCGGTGATCACGCTGGTGGTAACCGACGAGATTGAGGCGGGGCGGCGCGCGGCCGAGCTGGCGCTCGCGACCGCCAGGGAAGTCAACGGCGCTCCGCAATTGGCTCGCGGTTGGTCGCTGCGTGGATTCGCGGCTTGGGGAGGTGGGGATCTGATCGAGGCAGAGGCGGATATGCGCCAGGCCATAGACCTCGCGCGCCTGGCCGGGATCGTCCCCATCGTGATGATGAACACGCCGCCCCTGGTCGAGATCCTGATCGAACGGGACGAGCTGGATGCTGCCGAGGCGGAGCTGAAGGGCATCGGCATGGACGCGGGACCCGTACCGCCAAATTTCCCCTCGATACAGCTGCTCGTCATCCGCGTGCACCTGCGCTGGGAGCAGCGCAGAGTCGAGGAGGCCGCCGCCGATTTCGCCGCGCTTGCGGCCATCGCCGATGACCTCGGGCTCGGGGATGCCCCTATCCTCTCGGCCGCTCCCTGGGCCGTCCCTGCGATGATTGCGATAGGAGAGCGCGACCGCGCCCAGGAGTGGGCGGAGGCCGCGCTTGTCGGGGCTCGGCGTTTTGGAGTTCCGTCGTCGATCTCCCATGCCCAGCGCACCTTCGCCGCCGCACGGGGCGGCAAGGAGGCGGTCGAGGCGCTGCGGGAGGCCGTCGCGATCCTCGAGGACTCCCCCCGCCGCCTGCAGCGCCTCCACGCCCTCGTCGACCTCGGCGCCGCCCTCCGCGCGGAGGGCAGACGGGTTGAGGCCCGGGAGCCCTTGCGCGAGGCAATCCAGCTCGCCCGCCGCTGCGGCGCCGTCAGGGCCGCCAAGCGCGCTCGCGAGGAGCTGCAGGCGACGGGGGAGACCGTGCGCCGCTTCGCGCCGATCGGCGTCGAGTCCCTCACCCCCAGCGAGCGCCGGGTGGCCGAGCTGGCGGCCTCGGGGATGACGAACCGCCAGATCGCCCAGTCGTTGTTCGTGACCGTGAAGACCGTTGAGGCCCACCTCAGCGCGACCTACGACAAGCTCGACATCGACTCCCGCCGCGAGCTCGGCGCGGCGCTCGGCGGCCCGGAAGGGCTCTAGAACGGCAGCTTCGCCCGCGCGGTCTTTCCGGCCGAGTGGCTCTTGTCGGCGGCCTGCTGGGATTTGCCGAAGGACTTGCTGAGGAGGCGGCCGATCGGCCCCGGCGCCTTGCCGCCGGCGCGCTGCCCCATCGAGAAGCCCCTGTCGCTGCCATGGCGGGCGTGGTTGGAGAGCCTGGGAACGAGGAACCCCAGGATCGCCAGCAGGATGCAGATACCGACTACGACTGCGATCAGCATTTCTTCCCTTCTCGGCGCTAGAGCTTGCGCTCGATGTTCTCGGCTTTCTCCCCGTGGTGGTCGGCCAGCCCGCGCTCGCGCTCGGCCCGTTCGGCTGCTTCCTGCGCGGTCTGCTCATGCTCCTCGGCTTTCGAGGCGTGCGCCTCGGCCTCGTGGCGGTGCCCGCCGGCCCGTTCGCTCAGCCGCATGCGCTCGAGTTCGCGGCGCTTCTTGGCTTTCTGCGCGGAAACGGCGACCAACGCGAGGATCGCGATTGCAACGACGACGATGACGGCTATCAACCAGATGGACATGCCCCTTCAATACCCGCCGAGCGATTGGTAAACCCCATCGATCCCGGTAGCCGGTGCCTGTGTTCGACTGACTCACGCCGTCGGCGCCCCCCGTGCGGCAGGGGGAATTCGACCGACTCGTCCTCGGGCGGCTGCGCTTCCCTGTCCGCCGCGATAGATTGCGACACGTTTCCTAACCGAGGGAGAGAAGGCTTTTGAGTCAGCTGTGGCGACTGGCCGCCCGCTTGGGAACTACGGGACTCCTTCTGGTCGCTTGCGCCCTGCTCGCGGGCTGTGGATCGAGCAACTCGGGCTCAACCGGCGGCGAGACGCTTAGCGGCACCTACACCGCTTTCCCCGAATCCCTCGACCCCGGCCTCTCATTCACCCTGGAAGGCGCAACCGCGCTGCAGAACGTCTATCTCCCGCTGCTCGCCTATGCGCACGCGAACGGCGCCGCCGGCACGAAGCTGATCCCGGGCCTGGCGAAGGGCCTGCCGCGGATCGACCGGGGCGGCCGCCGCTACACGCTCTTTCTGCGTCGGGGGTTGAAGTACTCCGACGGGCGCCCGCTGCGCGCCTCAGACTTTCGCTCCACCATCGAACGCCTCTTCCGGATCAACTCGGTCGGCTCCACCTTCTACACCGGCATCGTCGGCGCCGAAGCCTTCGCGAAGACGAAGAAGGGCGGAATCGGCGGCATCGAAACCGACGATCGGAGCGGCAAGATCACGATCCGCCTGGACGAAGCGAGCGGTGTCTTCGAATACCTCCTCGGGTTGACCTACGCGGCGCTCCTGCCTGCGGGCACCCCTGCCGAAGACATGACCGCGCAGCCGCCTCCGGCGACCGGACCTTACGTGATCACCGACGTCCGCCCCGGTCGCAGTTGGGAATACGCCCGCAACCCGCTCTGGGCGCGAACCAACGCCGAAGCGCTGCCGCAACTGCCCGGCGGCCACGTCGGCAAGATCGTCTTCAGTGTCCAGCCCAACACCTCGACCCAGGTGAACGAAGTCGAACAGGGCAAGGTCGATTGGATGAAAAACCCACCCCCGCCTGATCTCTACGCCGACGTCAAGCGCCGGTTCGAAGGCACGCAGTTCCGTGCAGATCAATTGATCGGCGTCTACTACTTCTGGATGAACACGCAGCGACCGCCGTTCGACGACGTGCGGGTGCGGCGAGCGGTCAACTACGCGCTCGACCCGGCGGCGCTGGAACGGATCTATGCGGGGACGATCGAGCGCACCCAGCAGGTGCTGCCGTCGCAGATGCCGGGCTATCGCAAGGTCGAGCTCTATCCGCATGATCTGGCGCAGGCGAAGAAGCTCATCGCCCAGGCCCATCCGAGCGATCGCCACGTCACCGTCTGGACCAACAACATCGCGCCCAATGACGAAGCCGGCGAATACTTCCAGCAGGTGCTGGAGGAACTCGGCTTCCAGGTGAAGCTGAAAGCGGTGAGCGGCTCCACCTACTTCACCCTGATCGGCAACTCGAACACTCCCGAGCTCGACGCCGGCTGGAGCAACTGGCTGCTCGACTACCCGCACCCGAACGACTACTTCGAGCCGCAGCTCTCGGGCAAAAGCATCCTCCCGACTGGTAACTCCAATTTTGCCAACTTCAGCGATCCGCTCGTCAATCGCAAGATCGCCGAGCTGGAGCGTAGGCGCCTAGGGCCAGAAGAGGAACGCGAATACGCCGAGCTGGATCGCGAGGTGATGCGGCAGGCGCCTTGGGCTCCGTTCGGCGCCCTCACCCTCGGCACCTTCGTCTCCGACAAGATCGACCTCGACAAGGTGATCGTCAGCCCGATCTACGGCCAGGACCTGACCAGCTTCCAGTTCAAGTAGCGGAGGCCCGCCGCCGCGGCCGCTGGGGACGTTGTGGCCGTCGGCGATTCGTAAGCTGCTTCGGCTGGGGCACGCAACCTCGCTGTTGGTCATTTGAGCCCAGGATGGTGTGCCCAAGTGACCGAGAAAAGGGATGCAACCTCGGGTCGGGCCCTGTGCCGGTCCTGTGTGCGGAGGCAGGCGCTCGACCTCGACCTGCGGGTCTGCTTCAATCGTCGGACCAGAGAAAGGAGGTGGTCCTAACTTGATTCAGATGCTTGATGGGACTCTGGAGGTGCAGGGCCGCTAGGCGCCGCACTGGTTCGGGCGCCCGGCGGAATCCACCCCGGGCACCGGCGAATCGCTTGGGAGCCGGGTCTTGTCCCGCTCGGTAGAAGTTCCCGCGTTCGTTTCCATGCACCAGGCGGAGCCCGTCGCAAGGCGGGCTCCGCGCTTTCCGCCGCCTGCGGGCCCTCGTCAGGGCGCGGTCTCGTTCAGCCCTTCGTCGGCTTCGAAGAGGAAATGGGAGGCGATCCGCCAGCGCCGCTGCAGCACCGGTTCGACGGTCGCCGAGCTGCAGCCGGCTGCCGAGACGCAGTCGCCCCAGTCGTTGGCCGCCTCGATGTAGCGGTTGAAGGCCTTCTCGCCGGGCGTGCCGACGGCGGCGAGGCAGCCGATCTCCACCCGGTCGATCGGGATCTTCGCGTAGATGGAGCGGACCCCCCGCACCTCGGCTACGTACTGGTCGTAGGTGACGCCGACGGCGAGGCGACGGCGCAGCGAGTCCATCGAGGCGACGAAGCTGCCCAGCTGGCCCTGGCAGGGATCGCCGGACGTCGGACGGGCTTTCGTCGTGCGCTGTCGCTGCGGGCGCGGCTTCTCGTCCGCCGTCGTGGTCGCGCGGCTGGTGACGGTGGCGCTCTCGGTCGGGTGCGACCCGCCCCCGCAGCCGGGAAGCACAAGAGCGGCGAGCAGGAAGCAGCCGGCGACTTTGGACCGAGCGGCGGCGGGCACGGCGGCAGTCTACGTCGTGTAGAAAGGGCGATCGTGTGGCGAATCTGCAGCTTCGGGAGGGCCTCGGTGCTCCTGCTCGCATGCCTGGCTCTGACCGCTACCGCCACGCCGGCCGCGGCGGCGTCGAAGGTGCTGGTGGTGGGGGACAGCCTCGAGGAGCTGACCTCCCCCCATCTGGGCCGCTACCTGCCCGGGGTGGAGCTGACGGTCAACGCGGTCGGCGGATACAACAGCTACCAGATCTTCGACCTCTTCCAGGAAAGCTACGAACCGTCGATGGACGTGATCGTCTTCGACGCCGGCACCAACGACAACCCGGCCTATCCGGAGATCCTCGCCGGCAACCTGGCCAAGGTGGCGGACATCGTCGCCGAGCGCTGCATGGTCGTGCCGACGATCCACGGCCTCCATCCCGGCGGGGTCGACGACACCGGCAAGAACCGGGCCGTCGCCGAATTCGCCGCCTCCCGTCCCGGGACCCAGGTGCCCGACTGGGCAGAGGTCGTCGCCACCCATCCCGAGCTGATGCAGTCGGACAACCTGCACCCGATCGAAGCGGGGGCTGACTATCGGGCGCAGCTGATCGCGCAGGGGGTGGAGGGTTGCCTTGCCTACGAGCAGGCGCGGGTGGCGGCGCCGCCCGAACCGGCGGCGGGCGAACCGCGACCGGAAGTCGAGCCGATCGCGACGGTCGGGCGGCTGCAGGCGCGGCGGACCGAGGTGATGGACGCGATCCGCGGCGACGTGCTGCGCCAGGCCGCCGCCGCACTGCTCGCCGGGACGATCGCCGGTGCCCGCTGAGAGCCGGCGGCACGAGGTGTCAACCTGTAGGCATGGAGCTGCCCCATGAGTGACGTGGTGATGCCGCGCCTCTCGGACTCGATGGAGGAGGGGACGATCCTGACCTGGCTGAAGCAGGTGGGGGACGAGGTCGCGGTCGGCGACGAGCTGGTCGAAATCGAGACCGACAAGGCGAACATGGCCTACGAATCCGACGTCGCCGGCACGCTGAAAGAGATCTTGGCCAAAGAAGGGGAGACTTTGCCGATCGGGACGCCGATTGCACGTATAGGCGAGAACGGTTCTTCGGGTGAGGGACGAACCGCCGAGCCCGCGGATCCCGCCGCCGCAGGGGAACCCCCCCTTGCGCGGCAAGGGGGGGTTCCCCCTACGACGTCACCCACGGGAGAGTCGGATAAGTCCGACGCCGAAGGCCCGGCCGCTCCAACTGCCGCAAACGGGCAGCGGGTCAAAGCTTCACCGCTAGCTAGACGCCTCGCGCGGGAGCGGGGGCTTGAGCTTTCACAGCTGAAAGGGTCCGGGCCTGGGGGGCGGATTGTGAAAGCGGATGTCGAGGGAGCGGTGGCTCCGACGGGTGACGTCGTAGGGGGGACCCCCACCGACGTTGTCGGTGGGGGTGGGTCCCCTGCGGCGGCAGGACCCGTCGGCTCAGGCCCTGGTCCCTCGCTGGAAACGGCTAAGGGTGAGACCGAAGTCCGCGAGCTCAACAAGCTGCAGCAGACGATCGCTCGTCGGATGGCGGAGTCGAAGGCGACCGCGCCGCACTTCTATCTGACGATCGAGATCGACATGGGGAAGGCGGTCGAGGCGCGCGCGGCGTTGAAAGCCGCCGCCAAGGAGGGCGAGGCGGTGCCGTCCTTCAACGACATGGTCGTGAAGGCGTGCGCGACCGCCCTGCGCGAGTTCCCGAAAGCCAACGGCGCCTACCGCGACGGCCGCTTCGAGCTCTACTCGCGGGTAAACGTCGGAGTTGCCGTCGCCGCCGAGGAGGCGCTCGTGGTGCCGACGATCTTCGATGCCGACAAGAAGGGCCTGCGCCAGATCGCCACCGACGCCCGCGCCGCAGCCGTCAAGGTCCGCGACGGCTCGGTGACGCCGCCGGAGCTCTCGGGTGGCACCTTCACCGTCTCCAACCTCGGCATGTTCGGCATCGACGTCTTCGACGCGGTGATCAACATGGGTCAGGCGGCGATCCTCGCCGTCGGCGCGATCCGCGAAGCTCCGGTGGTCTGCGACGGCCAGATCGTCCCCGCTCAGTTGATGAAGGCGACCCTCGCCTGCGACCACCGCATCCTCTACGGAGCCGAGGGCGCCGAGTTCCTCGCCCGGGTCAAGGCCCTGCTCGAGGAGCCCGTTTCCCTCGCCCTCTGAACTGCAGCTCCGGCGGCAGCGCCTTCGGGCCGTCCGGATACATGTGGCGCAGCTGCTCCTCGCTCATCTCCAGGGTGCTGGTGATGTTTTCCTGGGGAGCGCCGACCACGAGCCAGAGCTGGTCGGTGTCGGTGTCGTTGAAGAGCTGCCGCACCGTGTCCGCCTCGACCAACATGGCGTCGTGCGGCTCGAGAGTAAGTACCTCGTCGCCGACCCGCACCTTGCCGGTGCCCTCGAGCAGCACATAGAGCTCCTCCTGGGTGAAGTGCCGGTGCTTGGTCGAAGCCGTCCCCGGGCCCAGCCGCCACATCCGCGCCCCCAGCGCCGAGGCCTCGAGCTGCTTCCCCAGGTCCGTGTTCGGCGTCTCCATCTGATTCGACCGCCGCCAGAAGGCATCTTTGGCTCGGAGAAGACGATGTGGCATGCCCGCAAGTATGGCGGTGGCTGGGATCTGGTCAGCGCATCCGATTCTTGCCACACCAGGGTGTGTTCAAAATCGGATGCGACTTCAAAAGTGGAGGGAGGATCCTGGCTACCGGTTTAAACGTCCAGCCAGGTGCCCTTGGGGCCGAGGTTGCGGACCGGGGTGGGGCCGACTTGGCTCTCGCAGCCCCAGGACTCGTGGATGTGGCCGCAGACGGCGAGGCGGGGGCGTTTGGCCTCGATCGCCTGCAGCAGGGCGGAGCTGCCGAAGTTGCCGCCACCGCCGGCGCTGTCGCAGTGGTCCTTCGGCGGCGAGTGGAGGACGAGGACCGCTTCCTCGGGGCAGTCGGCGAGCATCTCCGTCGCTGAGGCGTCGTCGAGGTCGAAGCTCCAGTCCCACGGGGTGACGGGAATGCCGGCGCCGAGGCCGAAGAACTCGACCCCGTCGATCGTCGTCCCCTCGCCGTGGAGGACGGTGGCGGCGCTCCAGCTGGCGGCCGCCTCGCGCAGCGCGTCGTCGGTCTCGTTGTTGCCGGGCACCAGCACGGTCGGTTTCTCGATCCCGGCCAGCGCGCCGATCGTCTCCTCCAGCCCCTCGTGCACCGAGGCGAAGTCGCCGGCGCCGATCACCACGTCAGCCCCGGCCGACATCTCGACCAGCTCCGCGCCCTGCCCGAGGTCTCGATGGAGATCGCTGAAGGCGAGGATGCGCACGGGCGAAACCTAACGGGTCCGCAGCGTGACAGCCTACATCGCGGTTCATAAGCTTCGCTTTAGTACTGCGATGCATTCTTTGCGGGTGGACGAGCGCGCGCGCCAGCGCGGGGCCCCGCCGCTTCCGCTCTGGCGCCGCGTTCGCCGCGTGCTCCTGATGGCGGCCTTCATCTGCCTCGTCCCCGTCGCGGTCTCCTGGGTGCACATGCTGCGCCAGCCCCGCAACGTCAGCTGGAGCATCGCCACGGTCGAGTGGACGCGCGCGCACGGCGGCAACCAGCTCGTCTCCCAGGTCGAGAACTGGTACTACGAGCTGAACGCCCCCTCGAAGGGCGGGCCGCCGCTGAAATCGCTGCCGCGGGTCGGCGTCACCACCGCCTCGGCGCGGCGGCCCGAGCGTCGCGTCCACGTCTACCGGCCGCCGCGGGTGAAGCCGCTGATCCACCCGGCGCTGCAGGGCGAGGGCGTCTGGCACACGGCTTCCGCCGTCGCCGGCCGCCGACCCCCGGTCCTCCTCACGACCTTCCGCAGCGATCCCGAATACCCGCAGTTCGTCGCCGGGGTCGCCTGGATCGACAGCGGCCGCACGCATCTCGCCTACGTCCCCGGCCTCGCCGAGCCGCCGGAGCTCGAAGACCGCGGCCCGGCCGAGGTGCCGCCCGCCAAGCGCGACCGCATCGCCGCCACCTTCAACGGCGGCTTCCCGCTCGAAACCTCGAACGCCGGCCTCGTATATCGCGGCGAAGTGCTGGCGCCGATGGTCGACGGCATCGCCACCCTGGTCGAGTACCGCGACGGCAGGGTCGACATCCGGCCCTGGCAGAACGGCGAACGCGTCAACCCGAAGATCGTCTTCGCGAAGCAGAACCTGCCGCCGATCGTCGACGAAGGCAAGCTCAACCCCGACCTCAGCGACGGCCCTGAATGGGGGGCGACCGTCAACAACGCGATCAGGGTATGGCGCTCCGGCCTCGGCGTCGACAGTCGCGGCAACCTGATCTACGCCGCCGCCAACTACCAGACGGTCGAATCGCTGGCGAAGGTCCTCCGGCGGGCCGGCGCGGTGCGGGCGATGGAGCTCGACATCAACGAAGACTGGACCAGCTTCATCAGCTACCGCCGCCCCGGCGCGGAAGAACCGTCGAACCTGCTGCCGGAAATGTTCCGGCCCGACACCCGCTACCTCGAACCCGACGAACGCGACTTCTTCGCGGTGTACGTGAAAGGGAGCAGGTGACTCCCGGAGCCCGCGCCCGCCGCGCCCTGCTCGTCGACGTCGTCGCGGCGGTGGCCCTTGCCGCGCTCGCTCTCGGCCTCGCGGCCGGCCTCGGCGTCGTCGCCTTCGTCGCCATGCCGCTGTTCCTGCTCGGTCTGCTCTGGGTCGCGGTTGAACGGTGGGTGCTGCGGCTCAGGCGCCGGCGGGCTGACCGACGATCCGTCCGCATTTCAGGTAATCAGCGACTCGACTGAATTTCTCAGCCTCGCCGGGTCTACCGCTGGGAACCTGAACATCGCTCCAACTTCGAGAGAGAAGACGACGCCGCCGGTGACGACCACGCGCCGGTGGCCGGCGATGCCGGCGAGGCGGCCGCCGAAGGCGAAGAGCGCCAAGAGCGAGAGCAGGTGACCACGAGGGTCTTGCGATATTGTCGCCCGCGCAATGCCCCCCGTCTTCTGGATCGGCTTCGGAATCGCCGCCTTCTTCATCCTCGTCGGCGCCGTCTCCGGCGCCCGCTCGCGCACGGCGACGCTGGCCAGCGGCGCCGCGATGGGCACCTACCTTGGCGTCATGGCCGCATTTCCTTTGCTGGCCATCGGCCTCGCGACCTCCTGATTCGCTCGATTGAAGTAGCTGCCCCCGGGTAGCCGCAGTCGCATGACCGCGAATGCGACCGAAAGCCCTGTCCTGACCCTGCACGACGGCGTCGAGATCCCGCAGCTCGGGTTCGGCGTCTTCCAGATCCCGCCGGAGGAGACGCAGGAGAAGGTCGAGGAAGCGCTGGCGGTCGGTTACCGCCATGTCGACACCGCCGCCGCGTACCGCAACGAGGCCGGGGTGGGGGCGGCGATCGCCGCCAGCGACGTGCGGCGCGAGGACGTCTTCGTGACCACCAAGCTATGGAACTCCCAGCAGGGCTACGACTCGACCCTGCGCGCCTTCGAGGAGAGCGTCGAGCGGCTCGGGACCGGCCACGTCGACCTCTACCTGATCCACTGGCCGCTGCCGAGCCGCGACCTCTACCTCGACACCTGGCGCGCCTTCGAACGGATCAAGGAGGAAGGCGGCGCCCGCTCGATCGGCGTCTCCAACTTCCGGGTCGAGGACCTGGAGCGTCTGAAGCAGGAGGCCGAGCAGCGTCCGACCGTGAACCAGGTCGAGCTGCACCCGCGCCTGCAGCAGGCCGAGCTGCGCGCCTGGCACGCCGACCACGGCGTCGCCACCGAGGCCTGGAGCCCGCTCGCCCAGGGCGACCTGCTCGGGGACGGGACGATCGAAACGATCGCCGCCCACCACGACCGCACCCCCGCCCAGGCGATCCTCCGCTGGCACCTGCAGGTCGGCAACGTCGTCATCCCCAAGTCGGTGACGCCGAGCCGGATCCGCGAGAACTTCGAGCTCTTCGACTTCGCGCTCACCGAGGACGACATGGCGGCGATCGAACGCCTCGACGCCGGCGAGCGCACCGGTCCCGACCCCGCCACGTTCAGCGTCGCCTGACCACGGGAGCCTCTGCCGAGTCAAAGATCTCCCAAGACGGGAGAAGCGGCATCGGCTTCGTGTTGACGCCGGGAACGCCCCCTGTCGAGACTCAGTACGTATCCAAAAAAGGGAAAAGGGAGGCGTATGACCAACGGAGGACCTAACCAAGCCGAACTGGTGAAACAGATGGTTCCGGTCGCCACTACCTTGATCTACATCTATGCGGCCGTCGGAGCCGCATTGGTGATCATCTCGGCCGTCGGAGGCGATGACATAACGAAGGAGCTCCGGCTCAGCTTCAAGGACTATCTGGAACAGATGGCCATCGCGATAGGCGCTCTTTCGATCGGGCGGGGGATCTTGGCGAACGCCAAGAAACCTTGAGAAACCGACTCTTGGAAGGACCGGCCTCTCGCCTTGACGCCGGTCCTTTCGTTTCGCCACCGGGCCTGACCCGGGAGGAGATTGAAAGGATGCGGCCGTGGCTGACGGACGGGCTGAAGCGCCGCGGACCGAGCGGGTCCTGCCGGGGGTATGGCGCCTTCGTCTCGCCCTGCCCTGGCCCGGGGTGCCGCACGGCAACGCCTGGGCGGTCGAGTGCGACGGCGGCATCGTCATGTTCGACACCGGGATCGGCGGCAAGGGGAAGCTGCGGCAGCTCGACCTGGCGCTGGCGCAGGCCGGGTTCGGGGTCGACGACGTGCGCCTCGTCGTCTGCACCCACTCCCACACCGACCACTACGGCCTCGGCGGCGCGATCGTCGAGCGGGCCGGTTGCGAGCTCTGGATGCACCCGAGCTGGGAGCACGTGCGACTGCTCGCCGACGACCCGCAGGCGGCGCTGGAGCAGCGGCTCGAGGTGGCGCGCCAGAGCGGCGTCTCGCCGGCGGCGCTGGAGCGCTACCGCGAGGCCCGCAGCGACGGCGAGACCGGCATCGACGTGCTCAAGGAGCCCGATCGCGACCTCCTGCCGGGCGTCGAAGTCGAGACCGACCTCGGCAACTGGCAGGTGGTCGAGACGCCGGGCCACGCCCCGTCCCACGTCGTCCTCCACCAGCCCGAGCGCCGACTGCTGATCTCCGGCGACCACCTGCTCGGCCGCACGGTCCTCTTCTTCGACTACGGCCACAGCCCCGACCCGGTGGGGGAATTCCAGGCCGGCCTCGACCGGGTCGAGCCGCTCGACGTCGACCTCGTGCTGCCCGGCCACGGACGCACCTTCCGCGACCCCGAGGCGAAGATCGCCGAGTCGCGCCGCCAGGTCGACGAGTTGGTGGAGAAGGTGCGTCTCGCCCTCGCCCACCAGGACGAACGGACCGCCTTCGAGATCGTCGCCGAGATCATCGGGCCCGAGGGCGTCAAGACCCCCGCCAGCGCCTGGGTGCTGCAGATCGTCCTCTCCTGCCTCGACCACCTGGCGATCGCCGGCGAGGTGCGGGCGATCGACGGCTCCGACCCACGGCGCTGGGCACTCGCGTAGCCTGTTCGGCCAATGGCGAGCTTCACTTACGAGCGCCAGGTGGCCGCCCCGCCCGAGATCGTCTTCGACGTCCTCACCGACCACCGGCGCTACCCCGAGATCACGCCCCTGCGCCGCGCCGAGCTGGAGCGCGAGGGCGACCCCGCGCCGAACGGCCTCGGCGCGATCCGCGTCCTCAGCGCCCTCCCCGGTCCGCCGATGCGCGAGGAAGTGATCGCCTACGATCGTCCCCGCCGCTTCTCCTACACCGTCCTCTCCGGACTGCCGTTCCGCGACCACGTCGGCACCGTCGAGCTGAGCCCGAGCGACGGTGGCACCAGGGTCGTCTACGCGATCCGCACCACGCCAACGCTGCCGGTCGGCGGCTTCGCCGCCATCGCCGTCCTCAAGCAGGCGATCAAACAGCTGCTGGGTGGGGTGACGAAAGAGTCCGAGCGCCGCGCTGCGGATGCTCGATAGGCGCGCCCTCGACAAGCACCTCTGGCAGCGCTCGAACCAGTGGCTTGCCGTGGGACTGCTCGCGCTCGGCATCCTCGTCAGCGGCGCGATCGTCGGCTACGAGCTGCTGAAGCGGCCGGCCGACGTCCACAACGCGGAAGCGATCCGCCACTTCAAGCCGCAGAAGCCGCCGCCGCCGAAGCAGCCGAAGACGGTCAACTGGCCCTTCTTCGGCCTCAACCCGCCGCGCACCCGCTATCTGTCGGTGAAGGGGATCAAGCCGCCCTTCGACAAACTGTGGCGCTTCACCGACCGCCCGCTGCTCGAGTTCCCGCCGATCTACGTCGGCGGCAAGCTTTACTTCGTCAACAACAGCGGCTTCGCCTACGCGCTCGACGCCGACACCGGCAAGGTGCTGTGGAAGCGACGGATCGGTCGCCTCAACGCCTCCTCGCCCGCCTATTACAAACACCGCCTCTACATCGTCAACCTGGTGCCGGGGCACATCGTCAAGCTGAACGCGAAGAACGGCAAGATCGTCTGGAAACGGAGCCTGCCGGGGCGGGCCGAGTCCTCGCCGGTCGTCGTCAACCGCACCGTCTACTTCGGCTGCGAGAACGGCGAACTGTTCGCGATGAGCACCGGCAAAGGCGACGTGCGCTGGTCGACCCCGCTCGCCGGCCCGATCAAGTCGGCCCCCGCCTACTACGGTGGCCGCCTCTACGTCGGCGACTACGGCGGCTACATGAGCGCGGTCGACGCCAAGAGCGGCAAGCTGGTCTGGCAGAGCGGCTCGCTGGGGCCGGGCTTCGGCGGCTCCGGCGCCTTCTACTCGACCCCGGCGGTCGCCTACGGCCGCGTCTACGCCGGCAACAACGACGGCCGCGTCTACAGCTACGACACCTCCGACGGCACCCTCGCCTGGTCGTACTCGACCGGCGGCTACGCCTACTCCGGCCCGGCTGTCGCCAACACCAAGCACAGCCCGCCGACCGTTTTCATCGGCTCCTTCGACGGCAACGTCTACGCGCTCGACGCCAAGGACGGCAGCCTGCGATGGAGCCGATCGGCCGGCGGCCAGGTGGTCGGCTCGCTCTCGGCGATCGGCGACGTCGTCTACGTCGCCGAGTTCACCAACAAGACGACGAGCGGCTTCATGATGAGGAGCGGCAGGCGCGTCTTCCACTATCCCAAGGGGACCTACACGCCTGCCATCTCCGACGGGCGGCGCCTGTACCTGACCGGCTACTCGAGCATCACGGCGCTCCAACCCCACCGGGCGGTGGTGGCGGTAGGTGAGGCGCACCCGGCGCGTAAGCCGGGAAAACCCCGGAGTGGAGGCGGGCGCGCAGGACGCCGAGGCTGACCGAGTAGTTCTGGATCCGGTAGCTGCTGGTGTCGCCGAAGTCCTGGTAGTAGACCAGCATCCGGCAGCGGGGATGGCTTTTCACCCAGGCGAAGAGCTTGTTGACGAAGGCTGGGTCGTCGCCGCTTTCCACCCCCCACTCGGCGAACGTGAACGGCTTGCCGGAGAAGCGGCGGTAGAGCCCGGTGAGGGCGTCCCATTCGGGGTAGGCGGCGTAGAAGTCGGTGCCGACCCAGTCGACCCAGCGCGAGCCGGGGTAGAAGTGCTTGGGCCGATTTCGGGGCGTGGTGGGGGAGCCGGCGGGGAGCGGGCTCCAGACGATCGCCACCGGCGCTGCGGGCAGAGCGCGGACGTTCACGGTCAGCGGCGGCAGGCCGGCTTCATGCAGGCGGCGGTCGATCGCCCGCTTCTTGCCGCCGCCGTGGACGATCACGTAGATGCGGCGAAAGGCGCGTTTGTAGGCGCGGGTGCTGTGTTCGGGCCCGCGCGATGCGCCCGAGCAGTCGTAGGCGGCGTAGACGTTGAGGCAGCGGTTCGGCTCCCCCAGCGGCCGGATGTAGGCGCGCATCCCCTTTTCGTAGAAGAGCTTGTTGAGGCGGACCAGGTAGCGGTCGCCCTGGCCGGCGGCGATCCCGGGCAGGCCGATCAGCTCGTGGCCGTCGTTGTTGTCGGCGGTGGTGATGTGGAGCATCGGCCGCGCCCGCGCCGTCTGCCAGCGCCGGATCGAGTCGGGGAAGTCGCTGCCCCAGGTGCGGAAGGACTCGATCACCGCCGGGTGCTTGTTCACCGCTTCTGAGAAGTGCCCGAAGTCGGCCATGTCGCCGGTGTCGGAGACGCCGAAGTAGACCTTCTTGCCGGGGGGCAGGAGGAGGGCGGCCTCAGCGCTCGGGGCAGCGAGCAGCACCAGCACGAGGGCGCTGGTCAGAACAGCCGCGAGCGCGGCTTGGGGCTTCGAAAGGCCGAGCACGGGAGCCGTCTATGGTCGCAAAGCGGTGATCAGGGGATCACGGTTGGGGCGATCCGCTGCAACGGCGGTTGCGCTCAGGCGTACTAGGAGGACCGCATCCGACTTCGAGCACACCCCGCTGTGTTCGAAGTCGGATGCGCCGCATAGCTGCGCCCGCCAGATCGCGTACGCGGGTTTGCCGATCCCTCTTAGTAGGCGGCTTCGCTGAGGGCGGGGGCGCGCTCGGCGACCAGGGCCAGCACTTCGGGCGCGTACTTCTCGACGAAGCTGGGGCCGATGCCGCTGATCGCGATCAGCGCCTCGTCGTCGGCGGGGCGGGTGGCGGCGATCGCCATCAGGGTCTTGTTGTGGGCGACGGTGAAGGCGGGCTTGCCGTCGGCGGCCTGCAGGCGCCACGCTTTCAGCGCCTCGAAGAGGGGCGCGTCGGCGGCGGAGAGGTCGGGGGCGGGCGCCTCCGCCTTGGTCTTGCCGCGAGGGGTGTTGGTGGCGATCGTCTCCGGGTCCGGCAGCCAGTCGAGCAGGTCGCAGACGTCGCAGCAGCGCTCCAGCGGCGCCCCCGCAGTGCGGTCGCTGAAGTGGTCGAGGAGGGCGCGGCGGCGGCAGTCGGTGCCGTAGATGAAGGCCTTGATCGTGTGGTAGGCGCGCCAGCCGCGCTCGCGGGCGATCGCCAGCTCGGGGTCGCCGGCGCGCTCTTCGTTGAAGCGGACCAGGCGGCCGAGATCGGCTTTCAGCGCCAGCATCACTGCTCGGGACGGGAGGCCGTCGCGCCCGGCCCGGCCCGCCTCCTGGTAGTAGGCCTCGACGCTGGTCGGGATCGTCACGTGCCAGACCGAGCGCACGTCGGGCTTGTCGACGCCCATGCCGAAGGCGTTGGTGGCGCAGATGACGCCGCTGTCGGTGGCCATGAACCGCTCCTGGATCGCCGTCCGGTGATCGGGCGCGAGGCCGGCGTGGTAGGCGACCGCGGCAATGCCGCCGTCGCGCAGCTCCGCCGCCACCTCCTCGGTCTGCTTGCGGGTGCCGCAGTAGACGATCGCCGGCCGGTTGGCGGGGTCGCGCAGGCCCGCTTCCAGCACCGCCTGCCGCCGCGCGTTGCAGCCCTTGCCCTCGAGCGCGACGACGTCGAAGGAGAGGTTCGGCCGGTCGAAGCCGGAGCGGACCTGCAGCGGCTCGCGCATCTCGAAGCGGGAGGCGATCTCGCGCGCGACCGGAACCGTCGCCGTCGCCGTGCAGGCCATCACCGTCGGCCGCCCCAGCCGCTGCACGACCTCGGGCAGGCGCAGGTAGTCGGGCCGGAAGTCGTGCCCCCACTCGGAGACGCAGTGCGCCTCGTCGACCGCGACCAAGTCGACCTTGCGGTGCGAGAGCGCCTCGAGGAAGACGTTGGAGGCGAACCGCTCCGGCGCGCAGTAGACGATCCGCGCCTCGCCGCGCACGGCATCGAGCGCCTCACGCACCTCGTCTTCTCCCATGCCGGAGGTGATCATCGTCACCGGCTGCCCCTGCCGCCGCAGCTTCTCCCACTGGTCCCGCATCAACGCGATCAAGGGACTGACCACGATCGTCAAGTCCTCCGTCGCCAGCCCCGGCAGCTGGTAGCAGAGGCTCTTCCCGCCCCCGGTAGGCATCACGATCAGCGAATCCCGCCCCTCCAGGGCGGCAACCACCGCCTCTCTTTGACCTGGACGCCAGCTGCGAAAGCCCAGCTCACCGAGCAGCAGATCAGCTTTTTCTCCGGCGACCATCGGACCGGCCACCATAGGCGCTTCTCCGGCGGGTGGCGACGATCGGCAGGACTCTCCCGGTAGGGAGAGCCCTCGATCGGAGACAGGACCCGCCGGCCTACCGCCCCTGTGCGACGATCGTCAGCGTCCCCCGCTCGTCCGACCCGCCCGGACAGTAGATCGTGTACTTGCCCGCCTCGAGCGTCGCCGAGAAGCTGCCGTCGAGACCGTCGGTGACGTTCTCCTCCTCGCCGAGGACCTTTTCGCCTTCCATGATCTCCATCTCGGTCACCTTCGAGGTGCCGGCGTTTTCGATTTCGAAGGCGATCGGCCCCGCCGGCGCCGTCGCGTCGTGCGGCTCACAGCCTTCGTCGGTCAGCTTGAAGGCCATCTTCTTCGCGTCAGCCGGCGTGTCTTCGCTCGACCCGCAGGCGCTGAGGGCGAGCGAGACGACCAGCGCGAACGCAGTGCCAACGGCTATGGGGAGGTACTTGCGCTTCATATTCGAGGTGCTCCTTTTGGGGTCTTCTGGACGAGTTAGGGCACCCTAACAAAAACCGATAGAAACAGTCGGAATAAGCCGCAGCAGTGCTGCGCCACCAGTGAGATCGGCTAGATGGGGGCGTTCAAGCGGCGGTCTCGGCGGTGCCGATGCGGCCGCCGGCGCGGACCCGGTCGCGGCGCGGGCGGAGGCGCATGCCCTGGGGCCAGAGCACGTAGGCGGCCATCGGGATCGCGTAGCCGAGATAGACGATCGCTTCGATCAAGGTCGGGCTCGGCTGCAGCCCGAGCATCCCGGTCAGCAGCGAGCCGGTGATCGTGCCCGGTTGCACCAGCCAGCTGAGGTCGACCGCCTGGTTCTGGAGGCCGCTGATCCAGCCCGCCTCGTGGGCGGTGTGGGCGGCGGAGGCGAGCAGACCGGCGGCGACGAAGACGAGGACGATGCCGGTGATGCGGAAGAAGCGGGTGAGGTTGATGCGGACGCCGCCGCGGTAGAGGCCGAGGCCGATCGCGATCGCGGCGAGCAGGCCGAGGATCGCTCCGGCGCCGGCGGCGGTGGTGTCGCTGGCGTCCTGGAAGGCGGCAAGGAGGAAGACCGAGGTCTCGAAGCCCTCGCGCAGGACCGCGAGGAAGGCCATCCCGACCAGCGCCCAGGTCGAGCCGGTGGCCAGGGCCGAGGCGGCGTCGCCTTCGAGCTGGGCCTTGATCCCGCGGGCGTGGCGCCGCATCCAGATGATCATGTAGCTGACCGCGCCCACCGCGATCAGGCCGACGATCGTCTCCAGCCCCTCCTGCTCCTTCTGCGGCAGCTGCTGGCCGACGACTTCGAGCAGGACGGCGACGCCGATGCAGAGCGCCACCGCGATCCCGATCCCGATCCACATCTGCCGCAGCGCGTCGCGGCGACCCTCCTTGACGAGGAAGGCGGCGATGATGCCGATGATCAGCGAGGCCTCGACGCCCTCTCGCAGGGTGATGACGAAGGTGGGGATCATGCGGGGTGGTTCTCCTTGGAACGGCGGCGTTAGGTTGCCCTAATTAGGAGCCCCGAAAACCTAGCACGCCGCTAGGGAATCAGTCGGACGGAAGCCACGGCTGTGACCATTGTCCGGTGCCGCGGAGCAGGTTCCCGGCCTCCTCGGGTCCCCAAGTTCCCTGCTCATACGCATGAACCGGTCCCGGCTCGTCGAGCAGCGGCTGGACCACGCGCCAGGTCTCTTCGATCGAGCTCTGGCGGGTGAAGAGCTGGTGGTCGCCGGCGATCGCGTCGCCGAGCAGGCGCTCGTAGGGCTCGGGGTCCTCGCCCGGCACCTTCTCGAACAGCACCTCGAGGTCGGCAGCCTGGAAGGCCTCCTCGCCGGCCTTCTTCGCGTACATCCGGGTGCGGGCGCCCGGCTCCGGCTCGATCCGGATCGTCAGCTGGTTCGGTTCCGGCGTCTTGCCGTGGCCGATCCCCAGCCGCGGCGGCCGCTTGAAGAAGACCGTCACCTCGGTCGCCTTCACCGGCAGGCACTTGCCGGCGCGGACGAAGAAGGGGACGCCGCTCCAGCGCCAGTTGTCGATCTCGAGTTGGAGCGCCGCGAAGGTCTCGGTGGTCGAGTCCGGCGCCACGTCCTTGACCTCCAGATAGCCCTCGTACTGGCCGCGCACGTAGCGCTTCGGGTCGGCCGCGCAGACCGCCTTGAAGAGCTCCAGCTTCTTGTCGCGGACGCTGTCGGGGTGGTTGCCGCTCGGCGGCTCCATGCCGACGATCCCCAGCACCTGCAGGGCGTGGTTCTGGATCACGTCGCGCATCGCCCCGACCGCGTCGTAGAAGCGGCCGCGGTCGGCGACGCCGAAGTCCTCGGCGATCGTCATCTGCACGTGGGAGACGTGCTCGCGGTTCCAGACCGGCTCCAGCAATGCGTTGGCGAAGCGCAGGTAGGCGATGTCCATCACCGGCTCCTTGCCGAGGTAATGGTCGATGCGGAGGATCTGCTCCTCGCGCAGGACCTCGCTCAGCTCGGCGTTGAGCTTGCGGGCCGATTCGAGGTCGTGCCCGAACGGCTTCTCGATCACGACGTGGGCGTCCTCGGCGAGTCCGGCCCTGCCCAGCCCCTGGACGACGGTGGCGAACAGCGACGGCGGGATCTCCAGGTAGAAGACCGGGTGCTTCGCGTCGCCGAGCGCCTTGCCGACGCGCTCGAAGGTGTCGGCGTCCGCGTAGTCGCCCTGGACGTAGGAGAGGCGCTTGGCGAGGCGGTCGAAGACGTCCTCGTCGGGGTCGCCGACGGTGTCGCCGATCGCTTCGTGGGCGTGCTCGCGCAGCTTCTCGTCATTCCAGTCGTCGATCGCGACGCCGACGATGGGGACGTCGAGCTTGCCCGAAGCCTCCAGCCGGTAGAGCGCCCGGAAGGTCATTTTCTTCGCCAGGTCGCCGCTGATCCCGAAGATCGCCAGCACGTCGGCCGCCTGCTCCGAGTGACTGACGGTGGCTTTCCCCATCGGCGGGCAGGCTATCGTCCACCCAGCCCTGCAGCGCCCACCCAGCGGAGGACTAATGGAACTTGGAATCGTCGGCCTCGGACGGATGGGGGCCAACATGGCCCGGCGCCTGATGCGCGACGGCCACCGGATCGTCGTCTACGACGTCGACCCCGACGCGGTCTCGCAGCTGGCGGGCGAGGGAGCCGACGGCGCCTCCTCGCTGGAGGAGCTGGCTTCGAAGCTGAGCGCCCCGCGCTCGGTCTGGATCATGGTTCCGGCCGGGGAGATCACCGAGCAGACGGTCGATGCAGTCGCCGCGGTGCTCGAGTCCGGCGACGCGATCGTCGACGGCGGCAACTCCTACTACCGCGACGACATCCGCCGCGCCGAGAAGGTCGGCGAGCAGGGGATCGACTACGTCGACTGCGGCACCAGCGGCGGCGTCTTCGGCCTCGATCGCGGCTACTGCCTGATGATCGGCGGGCCGGACGAGGCGGTGGAGCGGCTCGACCCGATCTTCGCCAGCCTGGCGCCGGGAGTCGAGGCGGCGGAGCGGACCCCGGGGCGCGGCGGCGACCCCTCGCCCTCCGAGCAGGGCTACCTCCACTGCGGCCCGAACGGGGCGGGCCACTTCGTGAAGATGGTCCACAACGGGATCGAGTACGGGATCATGGCCGCCTACGCCGAGGGGCTGAACGTCCTCGAGAACGCCAACGCCGGCAAGGTCCAGCGCGAGGCCGACGCCGAGACGGCGCCGCTCGACCATCCCGAGTACTACCGGTACGACCTCGACCTGCCCGAGGTGGCCGAGGTCTGGCGGCGCGGCAGCGTGATCGGCTCCTGGCTGCTCGACCTGACCGCGGCGGCGCTGCGGGAATCGCCGGACCTCGCCGACTTCGCCGGCCGCGTCTCCGACTCCGGCGAGGGTCGCTGGACGGCGATCGCGGCGATCGACGAGGGGGTGCCGACGCCGGTGCTGACGACGGCTCTGCACGAGCGCTTCTACTCGCGCGGGCTGGGCGACTTCGGCGACAAAGTGCTCTCGGCGATGCGCAAGCAGTTCGGCGGGCACGACGAGAAGGCGAGCTGAGCCATGGCGATCGAGCTCGAGGTGGCCGGGGACGAAAAGGCCGCCTCGCGGCGGGCGGCGGAGCTGATCGCCGCCGCCGGCGACGAGGCCGCGGCCGAGCGCGGCCGCTTCGCCTTCGCGATGAGCGGCGGCCGCTCTCCCTGGGCGATGCTGGCGATCCTCGGCGAACTGGAGGGGATGCCTTGGGATAAGACCGAGCTGTTTCAGGTCGACGAGCGCGTCGCGGCGCCCGGCGACGAGGCCCGCAACCTCACCCACATGGTGTTGGGCCTCTCGATGGACCACCAGGCGACGCTGCGGCCGATGCCGGTCACCCAGCGCGACCTCGACGCCGCGGCGCGCGAATACGAAGCCGGCCTTCCCGAGCGCTTCGACCTCGTCCACCTCGGCCTCGGCCCCGACGGCCACACCGCCAGCCTCGTCCCCGGCGACCCCGTCCTTGAGATCAGCGACCGCCGCGTAGCGATCACCGAGACCGCCTACCAGGACCACCGCCGCATGACCCTCACCTATCCAGCCCTCGACGACGCCCGCCGCATCGTCTGGCTCGTCACCGGTCCCGACAAGCCCGAGGCCCTCCAAAAGCTCCTGGACGGCGACGAATCGATCCCCGCCGCCCGCGTCCACAACGACAACGTGATCGTCGTTGCGGACGAAGCGGCCGCTGGCTAGTCGTTAGCGTATCCGCTAACATAAAGGTATGTCTGCTGCAGGACTGATCGCCGATGTGGTTGAGCGAAGTGGGATGAGTCAGGCCGAGCTCGCCCGTCGGGCTGGGTTACCTCGCTCCGTCCTCAACGCCTATCTGAAAGGGCACCGCGAGCCCGGGGCCGACACGCTGCTGCGGATCGTCGCGGCAGGCGGGGTGAAGCTGAAGGTCGAGGAGCGCAAGGCGCCCGTCGACCCCGAGCGGGCCGGCAGGATCCTGAACCAGGTGCTCGGGCTTGCCGAGGCGTTGCCGTACCGCCCGCGGGCGGAGATGGCCTACCCCCCGCTTAAGGAGCGGCTCGCCAAAGCGGGATCGGCATGAATGCCGAGCTCGTCGAAAAGCTCCTTGCTATCCACGCCGCGCTGAAGGCCCACTCGCTGCCTCACGCCTTCGGCGGCGCGATCGCCCTCGCCTACTGCGTGCAGGAGCCGCGCGGAACCCGGGACCTCGACGTCAACGTCTTCGTCGACGCCGAGAAGGCGGCGGACGTCCTGGCTGCGCTCCCGGAGGGAGTACGGGTCGAGGCGGCTGACGTCGAGAAGACGGCCCGAGACGGGCAGACCCGTCTCTTCTGGGACGGCGTCCCGGTCGACGTCTTCCTCAACAACCTGCCGCTGCACGAGGAGGTCGCAAACGGGGTGGTCTGGGTCGATCTGCAGGGAGCCCAGATCCCGGTCCTCGACTGCGCCTCCCTGGTCATCTTCAAGTCCTTCTTCTCCCGTACCAGGGACTGGGGCGACATCGAGGAGGTCGCCCTCGCCACCCCCGAGGACGTGGATACGGCGGTGAAAGCGGTCGCCGGGCTGGTGGGAGAGGACGACCCCTTCTACCGCAAGCTCGCAGAGATCTCTGCCACCAACCCACCTTGAGTGTCGAGTTCCTCTCGATATGCGAGAAAAACTCGACAGGTACTACGCAGCCGGATCCAACGAAACCGCGTGGTTGCCGACGATGCGGCCGTCGGGGTCGTACTGGCGCTTGACCTCGGTGAGGCGGGCGCAGACTTCGGGCGGGAGGATCGCGTCGGCGTCGCAGGGACGCTCGGCGAAGTTGAAGTAGCCGCCGTCGGCTGACCAGGCTTCCATGGTCTGGTTGAAGGTGTCGAGGTGCCCCTCGATCGCCTGCCCGAGCTCGGGGGTCATCGGCAGGCCGATGCCGAGCATCACCCAGTCGGCAGCGAGGTGGGAGAGGGCGCCGCCGTTGGGATCGGGGCGTCCCAGGGCCCCGCCCATCTGGCGGATCTCGGTCAGCAGCAGCGGGGTGCCCGACTCGGGGCCGGCGATGCCGACGAAGGCGTCGATCGCCTCGTCGGGCAGCTCGCGCAGGACCTGGTGGTGCCCCAGGCCCGGGACCGGCTGCTCGGGGTCCATGTGGATCCGGCAGAGGGCCGGGGTCGGGACCTGGTCGAAGGTGTCCATGATCGGCTCGCCGATCTCCCGCAGCGGTGCGAACGCGGCTTCGCCGGTGTCGCGGTCGCCGATGCAGGCGCCGTCGATCGTCAGCAGCGGTTTGTCGCGCAGCGGCTCGGGGACGTCGGGCAGGTCCGGCGGGCGGAGGAAGCGGACGACCGAGGTGACGTCCTCGCCGACGCTCGCCGCCCAGTCGCGGTAGAGGCGGACGGCGTCGGCGCCGACCTCGGCCGGGAAGAGGAGCGCGCCGGCGTAGGCCTCGGCGATCGGCACCAGGTCGAGGTGCAGCGCGACGACCACCGCGTAGTCGCCGCCGCCCCCGCGCAGCGCCCAGAAGAGGTCGCTCTCGTTCTCGGCGTCGACGGTTCGCCGCTCGCCGTCGGCGCTGACCAGGTCGATCGCCCGCACCCGGTTGCAGGCGAAGCCGTGGTGGCGGCCGAACCAGCTCAGCCCGCCGCCGAGCGTGAAGCCGGTGACGCCGACGTCGGGGGACGAGCCCGGCAGGAAGGAGAGCCCGCTCGCGGCGGCGGCTTCGGCCAGCTCGACCGAGAGCACCCCCGCCTCGACCCGCGCGGTCTGCGCGTCGGCGTCGATCTCGATCCCTCGCATCCGCTCGGTCTTGACCAGGATCGTCTCCTCGAGCGAGCGCAGCGCGACGGCGCCGTGCCCGGTGCTCTGGGCGGCGACCCGCAGCCCGTTCTCGGCGGCGAAGCGGACGGTGGCAGCAATGTCATCGCCGCTCTCGACGAAGGCGACGGCCTCGGGACGCTGGTCGGCGGCGAGGTTCCAGCCGGCTCGGGCCTGGTCCCAGTCCGCGTCGCTCGGGGTGGCAAGTCGGCCGGCGATCGCCAGCCCGCTGAAGTCGGTCATTCGGGACCCTCCTTGAAGGAATTCGCTGACGCGATTCACCCTATTCCCACGGGCAAATTCCCGTGAGGAGGGATCGGGCGGTTCCGTAGTTTTCTGCGCCGGGGTTGTGGTGCATCAGGGATGGTCGGCTCGCGGCTCGCGTCTACGTTCGGTCGCATGAATGCCTCGATCCGACTCCGCGTCCTCGTCCCCCTGATCTCTCTCGCCGGGCTGCTGCTCCTGGCGCCGGCGCCGGCTGCGCAGGCCGCCTCCGGCTCGATCACCAACGTCCACGCCGTCGGCGACGAAGTCGAGGCCACCTACACGACCAACATGGACATCTGCGACAAAGGCTATTGCGGCTGGTTCCCGAACGCCTACCAGTACCCGGCGAGCCAGGCCTGCGCCCCCGACGGTGCCCACCTCACCTACGTCGGCGAGTTTCACGACACCTCCGGCAGCGAGATCGCCACCGATCGCTTCTTCCCCGCCTTCGAAGGCACGCTCCGGATCTGCCTCTACGCCTACCAGTCGGGCACCGAATACTTCATCGCCGAAGCGACCTTCACGCCTCCGCCGAGCTCACCCCCGCCGAGCTCACCCCCGCCGAGCTCACCCTCGCCGGGGACGCCCACGGGGAGCATGTCGGGGGCGATCACCAACGTCCACGCGATCAGCAGGGACCGGGTCGAGGCCACCTACACCACCAACTTCGAACACTGCGTCGGCAGCTACTGCGGCTGGTTCCCCGAGGCCTGGCAGTATCCGTCGTCGCAACAGTGCTCCCCGAACGGGGCCCACATCACCTACGTCGGCGACGTCCACCCCGGGTTCGGCAGCGAGACGGCGAGCGACGACTTCTACCCGGAGTACGGAGCGATGCGGATCTGCCTCTATGCCTATCAGGCGAGCAGCTACTACTTCATCGCCGAAACCGTCTACTTCGCGAGCCCGGCGCCGAACTGGTCATACCGCTTCACCGTCGGCGACCAGCAGGTGTCGTTCTTCTATCCCAAATCCTGCGTCACGCCCGGCCGCAGCCTCAGGCTGCAGGTGAAGTCGAAGAAGAGAAGGAATGTTCCCCACGCCTCGATCAAGAGCGTCGGCTTCTTCCTCGACGGTCTCAAGAAGACGGACCGGGCGAAGCCCTGGGAAGCGAGCTTCTCGACCGGAGGCTTCCGGTCCGGCTCGACTCACAAGGCCGGCGCCAAGATCACCTTCAAGCAGAACGGGACGAAGGTTCGCAAGAAGGTGAAGAGGAGCTTCAGGATCTGCTGAGGCTGAAGCTGGTGTGCTCCACGTCTTCTTCCCTGCCGACGAGCAGGTCTGAGACCAGCGCCGGTGGGAAGAGGCCGTGTGCGGCCACGCCCGGGTCTGCCTCCAGCCGCGCCGCCAGCGCCGCCGGGTCGTTGAGGCCGGGGCCGCGGTAGTCGGCAATGACGCCGCCGTCAGGGCTGCGTGGCGCGTCCCGCGGCTCGACGTCCCTGCCGAGCCGCGCCAAAGTCGAGGCGGCGCCGAAGCCGAACAGCTCCAGCGGCACCGGTCCGCGCAGGGCGTCGACCGGCTTGCTCGAGTCGCAGATGACGACGAAGCGCTTGGCCGCCGCGGCGACGATCTTCTCGCGCAGGTGGGCACCGCCGCCGCCCTTGATCAGCCAGCCGTCCGGCGTCACCTCGTCGGTGCCGTCGATCGCGAGGTCGAGCCGCTCCAGCCGGTCGAACTCCTCGACCGGAATCCCCAGCTCACGCGCCTGTTCGGAGGTCGCGACCGAGGTGGCGACGCAGCGGATGTCGGAAAGCCCGCGGCGGGCGATCGCCGGCAGCAGGTGGGCGACCGTCGATCCGGTCCCCAATCCGACCGTCATTCCGCTCTCGACCAGCTCGGCGGCGGCCTCGGCGGCGAGCCGCTTCTCGTCGTCGGGCGAGTTCACGACCGGCACGGTACCTTTCTCCAATGACTTCTACCGCCGCGACCGCAACCGAAACCCAGGATCACAAGGTCGCCGACATCGGCCTTGCCGATTTCGGCCGCAAGGAGATCTCCCTCGCCGAGGTCGAGATGCCGGGCCTGATGCAGACCCGGGAGGAGTACGGGGCCGCGCAGCCGCTGAAGGGCGCGCGGATCACCGGCTCGCTCCACATGACGGTGCAGACCGCGGTGCTGATCGAGACGCTGGTCGCCCTCGGCGCCGAGGTCCGCTGGGCCAGCTGCAACATCTTCTCGACCCAGGACCACGCCGCCGCCGCGATCGCCGCCGCCGGCATCCCCGTCTACGCCTGGAAGGGCGAGACGCTGGAGGAGTACTGGTGGTGCACCGAGCAGGCGCTGAACTGGCCCGACGGGCAGGGCCCGAACATGATCCTCGACGACGGCGGCGACGCGACGCTGCTCGTCCACAAGGGGGTCGAGTTCGAGCAGGCCGGCTCGGTCCCGGACCCGGCCTCGGCCGAATCGGAAGAGTTCAAGATCGTCCTGCAGACGCTGCAGCGCTCGCTCGAGGAGGACCCGCAGCGCTGGACCAAGATCGCCGCCGACATCAAGGGCGTCACCGAGGAGACGACGACCGGGGTGCACCGGCTCTACCAGCTGGCCGAGACCGGCGACCTGCTCTTCCCGGCGATCAACGTCAACGACTCGGTCACCAAGTCGAAGTTCGACAACCTCTACGGCTGCCGTCACTCGCTGATCGACGGGATCAACCGCGGCACCGACGTGATGATCGGCGGCAAGGTCGCCGTCGTCTGCGGCTACGGCGACGTCGGCAAGGGCTGCTCGGACTCGCTGCGGGGCCAGGGCGCGCGGGTGATCGTCACCGAGATCGACCCGATCTGCGCGCTGCAGGCGGCGATGGAGGGCTACGAGGTGCGCGCCCTCGACGAAGTCGTCGAGACCGCCGACATCTTCGTCACCGCCACCGGCAACAAGGACATCGTCACCGTCGAGCACATGCGGCGGATGAAGCACAACGCGATCGTCGGCAACATCGGCCACTTCGACAACGAGATCGAGATGGCGGCGCTGGAAGAGAGCGAGGCCGAGCGGATCAACATCAAGCCGCAGGTCGACGAATGGATGTTCCCCGACGGCCACGCGATCATCGTCCTCTCCGAAGGGCGGCTGCTGAACCTCGGCAACGCGACCGGGCACCCGAGCTTCGTGATGTCGAGCTCGTTCACCAACCAGGTGATCGCCCAGATCGACCTCTTCGGCCATCGCGACGACAAATACGGCGGCGAGCCACAGGTCTACGTGCTGCCCAAGCACCTCGACGAGAAGGTCGCGCGCCTGCACCTCGCCGCGCTCGGCGTCGAGCTGACCGAGCTGACGCCCGAGCAGTCCGCCTACCTCGGCGTGCCGGTCGAGGGTCCCTTCAAGCCGGACCACTACCGCTACTGAGCCCGAGGGACTGGCCGCCCGGCCCGCGGGTCCTGTCTCCGATATTGGGCTCTCCCGACCGGGAGAGTCCTCAATATCGTCGCCACCCGCGGGAGGGGCCGGTCCGCCCATCGATCTATCCTCGCGTCGTGGAACCGAGATTGTGGATTTCAGCTACCGGTGAGGCGCCGCACTCCTTTGCTTTGAGAGGTGAGAGGACGGTGGTCGGGCGCTCGCCGGAGGCGGACGTGGTGCTCGGGGACGAGGCGGTCTCCTGGAACCACCTGGAGATCGAACGAAAAGGGGAGGTGCTGATGGCGACCGACCTCGACAGCCGCAACGGCACGGCGCTGAACGGCGAGCCGCTGGACCGGCCGCGGCGCCTGCGCGACGGCGACACCCTGATCGTCGGTGGTTATCGGCTCGAAGTGAAGACGGGCGACGTCACGCCGGTCGGAGCCACGGTCGCCGCCACCGAGCCCTCAGTGGCGCTGAACGAGGAGGAGCGGGCGACCGCTGCCGCCCTCGTCGCCCCCTACCGCAGCGAGGGCGCCTTCGCCGGTCGTCCCGCCACCCGCGCCGAGATCGCCGCCGAGCTCCACGTCTCCGAGCGCACCGCCCAGCGCCGCCTCGACGCCCTCGCCGCCAAGCTCGACATCCCCGGCGACGCCGGCCGCGACCGCCCCCGCCAGATCGCCGCCCGCGTGATCGAACTGGGCCTCGACCGCCCCCGCTGATCGCGCCGCATCCGATTTCCTACACACCCCGCTGTGTCGAAAGTCGGATGCGCTTCAAGTGATCGCTGACCCCCACCGGGCCATTCGTGGCTCGCTGGGTGGCGCGGGTGTCATTGGTCGGCACGGCTCTGGGGCCGAGCATCGGTGTACGGAATCACTGATCGCTCGGAAAGGAGCACTCGATGTTCAAGAACTTCTTCAAGAACAGCATCCTCACCGTCTTCGTCGCCCTCCTCGCACTGGCCATTCCCGCGAGCGCCTTTGCCGCTGGTGGGGCGATCGTCTTCTCGAAGGTCACCGAAGATCACCGCAAATACGAAGAAGAAGGCAAAGTGTTGCCGCCGAAAGCGCCCGAAGGCGGACTGTTCGCGGTCAAGGACCGGCACCTCAACCAGCTGACCGAAAACCCCGCCGACAGCGAACCGTCGTTCTCTGCTGACGGCCACACGATCGCCTTCGTCCGCGAAGGGGACGTCTACGCGATGCGGGCCGACGGTTCCGGCCAGAAACGGCTGACCAGCGGCGCCGAGCTCGACTCGCGTCCGCTCGTCTCGCCGAACGCCCGCGTCGTCCTCTTCGCGCGCCGCACCGCAGCCAACGGGCCGCGCGACCTATATACGGTCAGCGTCAAGGGCGGCGGCGTGCACGCGATCGCGAAATCGGCTGGCGACGAGCACGAAGCCTCGTTCTCGCCGGACAGCCGCACGGTCGCCTTCGTCCGCACCTCGGCTGTGGGCACGGGCGCCAACGACGACATCTACTCGGTGCGTCCGTCGGGGGCGAAGCTGCGCCGCCTCACCCGGACCGCGGGCCTCGACGAGTTCGCGCCCAACGTGCTGAACGAAACCATCGTCTACAGCCGCGGCAAGAACGGCGAAGGCCCGAGCGCCTACGCCGACGTCTACAAGATGGGGACCGACGGCAAGCACGTCAAAAAAGTGATCGCCGGCGCCGGCTCCGCCTACGTCGAGGACGTGACCGCCAACGGCCGCACGATCCTCTTCCGCCGCGACCAGGGCCTCTGGGTGAAACAGATCGGCGGCAAGGGGCGCAAGCTGTCCGAACTGCCGGACAACGCGAAGGTCAACAGCGTCTTCTCCTCGAACGGGAAGCAGGTCGCGACCTTCACCGAAACGCCCGAAGGCGAGCAGTCGCTCTCGGTGATCGACGTCGCCACCGGTCGCCGCAGCTATGCCGAAGTCGTCGGCTACTCCGGCGGCGAAGTCACCACGACGATCGGCCCGATCGTCACCTGGCAGCCGGTCCCACACCGGTAGCTGGGGCGAGGGGCGGTCCTCACGCGAACCGTGAGGCCCGCCCCTCGAACTCGGGCGGTACCGGCACACAACGAGGGTCCGGTTCGAGAGGTGGCTCCCACGGTCCGCGTGGGGACCGCCTCTCGCCAGCGCTTAGTTCGTCGGTATAACCCGGCCCGTGGGGGATTTCTCCATCGGGTCAGAAATCGCCGGCTACCGGGTCGAAGAGCTGATCGCGCGCGGCGGCATGGGCGTCGTCTACCGCGCCACCCACCTCGGCCTCGAACGCCCGGTGGCGCTGAAGGTGATCGCCCGCGAGCTCGCCGACCGCGAGGGCTTCCGCGAGCGCTTCCTGCGCGAGAGTCGCCTCGCCGCCCGCCTCGACCATCCCTCGGTGGTGCCGGTCTACGACTCGCGCGAGGTCGACGGCGAGCTGATCGTGGCGATGCGGCTGGTCAAGGGCGGCGACCTGCGCGGGCTGGTCGACCGCGAGGGGCCTCTGCCGCCCGGCCGCGCCATCGACCTGCTGGGCCAGATCGCCGACGCCCTCGACGCCGCCCACGCCGCCGGCATCGTCCACCGCGACGTCAAGCCCCACAACATCCTCGTCGAAGGCGACCGCGCCTACCTCTCCGACTTCGGCCTCGCCAAGGCCCTCGACGAGAGCGGCGCCGCCAGCGGCACCTCGGTCGTCGGCACCGCCCACTACATGTCGCCGGAGCAGTGGCGCGGCGACTCGATCGGCCCCGCCGCCGACGTCTACTCGCTCGGCTGCGTCCTCTACGAGGCGATCACCGGCATCGCCCCCTTCCAGCGCAGCGAAAGCGATCCCGCGCCGACGATGCCGCAGGGGGTGGACGCGGCGATCCGCCGCGCCGTCGCCAAAGAACCGACCGACCGCTACCGCAGCGCCGGCGAGCTGATCGCCGCCGCCCGCGCCGCCGAGGACTCCGAGGCCCGGCCGACCGCCGTCCTCTCCCGCGACCGCAGCGAGCGCACCACCGTCCCCGACGCCTCGCAGTCGTTCTTCGGCCGAATGGGAGGGCGGGCCACCGCCTGGATCTTCGGCGGCGTCGCGATCATCGTCCTCACGATCGTCGTGGCGGCCCTGCTCCTGCTGCTGGGTGGGGGCGGACCCAGCGTCTCGGCGCCGATCGCGATCGGGACGCCGCCGCTGCGGCTCGACGCCGACGGCCAGGGCGCCTGGGTGACCAGCGAGCGGGACGGCACCGTGACGAGGCTCGATCCCGCAACCGGGAAGGCGCTGCGGCGGGTCATCCTGCGGCCCGGCATCTCCGGCGTCGCGATCGGCAGCAAGTGGCTCTGGCTGACCGACCCGCGCCGGCACGAGCTGCTGCGCCTCGACGCGAAGACGCTGCGGCAGAAGCAGGCGATCCCGATCCCCGGCGCCCCCGGGCCGATCGCCCTCAGCGCCAGCCCCCGCCGCGTCTGGGTCGCCGACGAAGACGGCAGCGGGATCGCCGTGGTCAACGCGGAAAGCGGGCACCGCATCCGCACCCAACTGCCCCCGCGTGCGGCGCCGCTGCGGCTCGCGGTCGGCGCCGGCGGCCTCTGGGCCTCGAGCTCCTCGACCGCCAGCGTGCGCCGGATCGACCTCGGCACGCTCGAACCGGGGAGACGGATCCTGGCCGGCCCCCGCCCGGCCGGAGTCACCGTCGCCGACGGCATCGTCTGGGTCACCAATCCCCCGCGGGGGACGGTGACCGGGATCGATCCCTCGCTCCAGGAAGTGCTGGACCAGGTCCCGGTCGGCAGCAAGCCGGGCGGGATCGACGCCGGCACCAGCACGATCTGGGTCGCCAACGCCGGCGACGACACCGTCACCCGGATCGACCTCGAGACGGGAGAAGTGGAAGGCGACCCGGTCCACGTCGGCCCCGAACCGGGCGCGGTCGCCGTCGGCGGCGAAGCGGTTTGGGTCGCAAACAACGGAGACGGCACCGTCACCCGGATCGAGCCCTGACGACGGCGCTGAGGGCGGGGTCGCCAAACATCTAGGATCGGGCCTAATGACTCAGGACATCGATCAGCTCGCAATCAACACGATCCGCACCCTCTCGATGGACGCCGTCCAGAAGGCGAGCTCCGGTCACCCGGGGACGCCGATGTCGCTGGCGCCGGTCGCCTACGAGCTCTGGCAGAACCACCTGCGCTTCGACCCGGCGAACCCGATCTGGCCCAACCGCGACCGCTTCGTGCTCTCGGCCGGGCACGCCTCGATGCTCCTCTACTCGATGATCTTCCTCGCCGGCGTCAAGAAAGTCGACGCCGACTACAACGTCCTCGACGAGCCGGCCTGCGGCCTCGACGAGATCGAAAACTTCCGCCAGCTGCACTCGCGCACGCCGGGCCACCCCGAGTACCGCTGGACCACCGCCGTCGAGACCACGACCGGCCCGCTCGGCCAGGGCGTCGGCACCTCGGTCGGGATGGCGATGGCCTCGAAATGGCTGGGCGCCACCTACGGCACCGAGCTCTTCGACTTCGACACCTACGCCGTCGCCGGCGACGGCTGCCTGCAGGAGGGGATCTCCCACGAAGCCGCCTCGCTCGCCGGCCACCTCAAGCTCGACAACCTCTGCTGGATCTTCGACAACAACCACATCTCGATCGACGGCGACACCGCCCTGGCCTTCAGCGACGACGTGCTCAGCCGCTTCGAGGGCTACGGCTGGAACGTGCTGCGGGTCGGCGACGCCAACGACGCCACCCTGCTCGGCCGCGCCTTCGACGAGTTCAAGGCCGAGGTTGGCCGCCCGACCCTGATCGTCGTCGACAGCCACATCGGCTGGGGCTCGCCGAACAAGCAGGACACCGAGTCCGCCCACGGCGAACCGCTCGGCGAGGACGAGATCAAGCTGACCAAGCGGGCCTACGGCTGGCCCGAGGACGCCAAGTTCCTCGTCCCCGACGGGGTTCGCGAGCGCTTCGACGAGGTGATCGGCCGGCGCGGCGCCGAGCTGCACAGCGACTGGGTCGACACGTTCGCCAGCTACAAGCAGGACAAGCCGGAGAAAGCCGCCGAGCTGGAGATGATGCAGCGCCGCGGCCTGCCCGACGGCTGGGACGTCGACCTGCCGTCCTTCGAGGCCGACGAAGAGAAGGGGCTCGCCACCCGCAAGGCCTCGAACAAGGTCCAGAACGCGATCGCCGAACGGGTGCCGTGGCTGATCGCCGGCTCCTGCGACCTCACCGACTCGACCTCGGTCCGCCTCAGCGACGCCGACCAGTACGAGCCGGGCAGCTACGACGGTCGCCAGGTCCACTTCGGGATCCGCGAACACGGCGCCGCCGCGGCCTGCAGCGGGATGTCGCTGACGAAGCTGCGGCCGCTGTGGTCGACCTACCTCACCTTCTCCGACTACGGCCGCGCGGCGATCCGGCTCTCAGCGCTGATGGAGCTGCCGGTGATCCACCTCTTCACCCACGACTCGATCGGCCTCGGCGAGGACGGCCCGACCCACCAGCCGATCGAGCAACTGATGGCGCTGCGGGCGATGCCGCACCTCGACGTGATCCGGCCCGCCGACGCCAATGAGGTGACCGAGGCCTGGAAGATGGCGCTCGACCGCACCCACTGCCCGGTCGCCCTCGTCATGACCCGGCAGACGGTGCCGGTGTTCGACCGCTCCAGGTACGCCTCGGCCGAGGGCGTCCAGCGCGGCGGCTACGTCCTCGCCGACCCCGAGGACGGCGACCCGGAGCTGATCCTGATCGCCACCGGCAGCGAGGTCCAGCTCGCCGTCGGCGCCCACGAGCAGCTCCAGGAGGAGGGGATACGCAGCCGCGTCGTCAGCCTCCCCTGCTGGGAGATCTTCGAGCAGCAGGATCAGGACTACCGGGACGAGGTGCTGCCGCCGGACCTCAAGGCTCGACTGGCGGTCGAGGAGGGCTCGCCGCTCGGCTGGGAGAAATGGGTTGGTACCGAGGGCCGGATCATGGGTATGACTACCTTTGGACAGTCGGCGCCGTTCAAGGACGTCGAGGCCGAGTTCGGGTTCACCGTCGACAACGTCGCCGAGGTCGCGCGCGAGGTTGCCGAGCGCGCGACGGCGAAATCCACGACCTGAGGAGACGGCTGATGAAGCCCACCGAGCGGTTGCACGAATTGGGCCAGAGCCTCTGGCTCGACAACATCACCCGGCCGATGCTGCGCGAGGGGGTCCTGGAGGGCTACATCCGTGACCTCTCCGTCACCGGTCTGACCTCGAACCCGACGATCTTCGACAAGGCGAT
>JBIOWB010000111.1:0-34539 GCA_044868125.1 Solirubrobacterales bacterium | reverse complement strand
CGCAAGGCCGAGCTGACCGCGATCCTGCGCGGGATCGCCGAGCTGCCGCAGGAGGAGCGGGGCCCGGTCGGCGGCGCCGCCAACCGCGCCCGCAAGGAGCTGGAGGCCCTTTTGGAGCACAGCGCCGAGCGGCTCGAAGCCTCGGAGCTGGAGGCGAAGCTGGTCAGCGACCGGATCGACGTCACCCTGCCCGGAGCGCCGGCGCGGCCGGTCGGCCACGCCCACCTGATCGCCCGCACCACCCGGCTGATCGAGGACACGATGATCGGGCTCGGCTACCACGTCGCCGAAGGCCCGGAGATCGAGCACGACTACTACAACTTCACCGCGCTGAACCATCCGCCCGGCCACCCGGCGCGGATGCTCCAGGACACCTTCTACGTGCAGTCGCACCCCGACGTGCTGCTGCGCACCCACACCTCGCCAATGCAGGTGCGCTCGATGGAGACGCAGCCACCGCCGATCTTCGTCGTCGTCCCCGGCAAGGTCTACCGGCGCGACTCCGACGCGACCCACAGCCCGATGTTCCACCAGGTGGAGGGGCTGGCGATCGCCGAGGGAATCACCCTGGCCGACCTGCAGGGGACGCTGCTGGCGATGTGCCGGGCGATCTTCGGCCCCGATCGCGAGGTGCGCCTGCGGCCGCATTTCTTCCCCTTCACCGAGCCCAGCGTCGAGGTCGACGTCTCCTGCTTCCAGTGCGGCGGCACCGGCGAGCTGGCCGGGGGTGAGCGCTGCAACCTCTGCAAGGGCCAGGGCTGGATCGAGATCCTCGGCGCCGGCATGGTCGACCCCAACGTGCTCGGCTTCGTCGAGTCCTACGGCTACGACGCCGAGCGGGTGCAGGGCTTCGCCTTCGGGATCGGGGTCGAGCGGGTGGCGATGCTGCGCCACGGCGTCCCCGACCTGCGGCGCTTCTTCGACAACGACGTGCGGATGCTGGAGCAGTTCGGATGAGGTGTTGGGTGTGAGAATCCCGTACAGCTGGCTGAGCGAGTACTGCGACCCGGGGATGGAGCCGGCGAAGCTGGCCGATCGCCTGGTGATGACCGGGACCGAGGTCGAGCGGCTCGACACGGTCGGGCCGCCCTCGGCCGAGGGCTTCGTCGTCGGCAAGGTCGTCAGATGCGAGAAGCACCCGAAGGCCGACCGGCTCAGCGCCTGCATCGTCGACACCGGCGACGGCGAGCGGCCGATCGTCTGCGGTGCGCCGAACGTGGCGACCGGTCAGACCGTCGCCGTCGCCCTGCCGGGGGCGCGGATGCCGAACGGGGAGACGCTGCGCAAGGCGAAGCTGCGGGGCATTCCCTCGGAAGGGATGATCCTCGCGGCCGACGAGCTCGAGCTCCTCGGCGACCACGAGGGGATCATGGAGCTGGACGGCGAGCTTGCCGCCGGCACGCCGCTGAGCGAGGTGCTGCCGCTGGGCGAGCCGGTGCTGGAGATCGAGGTGACCCCGAACCGGACCGACTGCTTCGGGGTCCACGGGGTCGCCCGCGAGGTGCACGCGATCACCGGCGCGTCGCTTGCCGCCGACCCCTGGGTTGAAGACGCACCTGCCGCGGGGGAGGGGGAGGCCTCCGACTACGCCTCGGTCACGGTCGAGGTGCCCGAGCTCTGCCCGCGCTTCACCGCCCGCGTCTTCACCGACGTCGAGGTCGGTCCCTCGCCGCTGTGGCTGCAGGCGCGCCTCGCCGCCGCCGGTCAGCGGCCGATCAACAACGTCGTCGACATCACCAACTACGTGATGCTGCTGACCGCGCAGCCCTTGCATGCGTTCGACCTCAACGAGGTTCCGGGCGGCGAGCTGAACGTCCGCACCGCGGCCGAGGGCGAGAAGATGACGACGCTCGACGACGTCGAGCGCACCTTCGACGCCGAGACCGTCCTCGTCTGCGACCGCAACGGCCCCTCGGGCATCGCCGGGATCATGGGCGGGCAGACGTCCGAGGTCTCCGCGGGCACGACGCGGGTCCTGCTCGAGGTGGCGAACTGGAACGGGACCAACATCCTGCGGACCTCGCGGGTGCTGGGGCTGCGCTCCGAGGCCTCCTCGCGGTTCGAGAAGCAGCTGCATCCGGAGCTGACGATGCGGGCGCAGCGGATCGCCTCGCGGCTGCTGGTCGAGCTCTGCGGCGCGAAGCTGGTGCCGGGGACGATCGACGTCGCCGCGGAGATCCCACCGCCACGGCGACTGATCCTGCGGGCCGAGCGGGTCGAGGGCCTGCTCGGGATGCACATCTCCCAGCAGGACCAGCAGGACTACCTGGAGCGGCTCGGCTTCGAGGTGCAGCCGGCCGGCGACGACCTCGAGGTCGTCGTCCCACCCGACCGTCACTACGACGTCACCCGCGAGGTCGACCTGATCGAGGAGGTGGCGCGGGTCCACGGCATCGACGAGCACCTGCCGACGACGTTGCCGGCGGTCGGCGGTGCGGTCGGCGGCCTCAGTCGCGAGCAGCGGCTGAGGCGCCGCGCCGAGGACGTGCTGCGGGATCTCGGCTTCGACCAGGTGGTCGGCTGGAGCTTCACCGACCCCGGCGAGGCTGGACGGCTGCGGATCGCCGCCGACGACCCGAGGGCGAAGCCGGTGCTGCTCGCCAACCCGCTCTCCGAGGACCAGTCGGCGATGCGCACGACCCTGCTCGGTTCCCTGCTCGACGTCGCCGCGAGGAACACCGCCCGCGGCGCCGACACGCTGGCGCTGTTCGAATCCGCCCGCGTCTACCTCACCGAGCGGCCGCCGACGGGACGAAAACGGGCCGATATAGATCGAAATCGTCCCGTCGACCCGTTGGCGGGGTACTTCGCGGGGGATCAGCCGGCGCCGTTTGCGGAGCCGCATCGGTTTGCGGCGATCGCGGTTGGGCCGCTCACGCCGCGCTCCTGGCGGGGCGGTGGCGAGGCCGCGGACTTCTTCGCCCTCAAGGGCGTGCTCGAAGCGCTTGCGGCGCAGCTCGGGGTCGAGCTCGATTTCGCCCCGACGGAGGAGCCGTTTCTGCATCCAGGTCAAGCCGCTGCGGTCTCGGTCGATGGCGCTGTCGCCGGTTGGCTGGGCGAGGTGCATCCGTTGGCCTGCCGTACCTGGGACCTCGACGCCGCGGTCGCATTTGAAATCGACGCGGCGCCACTCCTCGCTGGCGCCACCGTGGGCGAGGAGAGCTACGAGGACGTCACCACCTTCCCCGCCGTCTATCAGGACCTCGCCGTTGTGGTTCCCGCCGAGAGGCCCGCGAGCGAGGTGCGCGCCGCGGTGATGGCCGGCGGCGGCGAGCTGCTGCGCGCTGCCGAGGTCTTCGACCTCTACGAGGGCGAGCAGCTCGGCGAGGACCAGAAGAGCCTCGCCCTCAACCTCGAGTTCCGGGCCGACGACCGCACCCTCACCGACGAGGAGGTCGCCGAGCGGCGCGAGGCGATCAAGGCGAAGCTGGACGAGATCGGGGGGTCGTTGCGTGAGTGACCTCAGCGCCCAACCGCTCGACGGCGATCCCGCCGCCCGGGTCCTTGTCGCCGGCGCCTCTGGCTTCACCGGCGCCCTGGCCGCGCAAATCGTCTGGAGCCACCCGCGGCTGCAGCTCGTCGCCGCCACCTCGCGCAGCGACGCCGGCAAGCGGCTCGACGCGATCTACCCGCGCTACCGGGTGCCGATCGAGCTGACCGAGCTCGACCTCGAGGACCTGCCCGAGGTCGACGCGGCGATCGTCGCCTACCCGCACGGCGCCGCAGCGCCGACCGACGCGGTGCTGCTGGAGGCAGGCGTTCGCGTCGTCGACCTCTCCGCCGATTTCCGGTTGCGCGACCGCGCGACCTACGAGCGCTGGTACGGCGAGCACGGCGCCCCCGACCTCTTCGGTACTGGCGTTTACGGCCTCAGCGAGCTCCACCGGGATGATCTGCGCGAGGCGAAGTTGGTCGCAACCCCCGGCTGCTACCCGACCGCGAGCGTGTTGGCGCTGGCGCCGCTGGCCGAACAGGGCCTGCTCTCAGAGGTCTTCGTCTCGGCGATGCAGGGCACCTCGGGTTACGGCCGCAGCAGCGACGACCTCGTCCACTTCTCGAACATGACCGAGAACGCATTCCCCTACAAGACCGAGGGGCACCGGCACCGGCCCGAGATCGAGCAGGAGCTGGCGGCGCTCGGCCGCCCGGCGCCGGTCACCTTCGTCCCGCACCTGCTGCCGCTCGACCAGGGCGAGCTCGCGACCTGTTTCGCGACCCTCGGCGAGGCGACCTCGAAGGAGGCGATCGCAGACCTCTACCAGCGCCGGTATGTCGACGAGCCCTTCGTCCACGTCCTCGACGGCCCGCCGAACCTGCGCGCCGTGAGGGACACCAACGAGTGCCACGTCTACGTCACCGTCGAGGAGCGGGGGAGGGTGATGGCTTTCTCCGCCATCGACAACATCTGGAAGGGTGCCTCCGGCCAGGGCGTGCAGAACCTCAACCTGATGCTCGGGCTGGACGAGACGGAGGGGTTGCTGTGAGCGCGCCGGCGAAGACTTCCTTCTTCAGGTCCAGGTGGGTCGAGACGCCGACCGGTGTCGAGGAGCTCGACCCCAGGCAGCTCGCACCGGGCTTCCGGGCCGGCGGCGCCCACTGTGGGCTCAAGGGAGGAGACCGCACCGACATCGGCCTGCTCGTCTGCGACGCCGAGGAGGTCAACTCTGCGCTGCTGCTGACCCGCAATGCCTCCGCCGCGGCGCCGATCCGGGTCTGCCGCGAAGTCGTCGATGGCGCCGGCGTCCGCGCCGCCGTCGTCAACAGCGGCAATGCCAACGCCGAGACCGGAGAGCAGGGCTTCGCCGACGCCCTGGCGATGTCGGAAGAAGCTGCCCGGCAGCTCGGACTGGCGACTGAGCAGGTCGCCGTCGCCGAGACCGGCACGATCGGCGTGCCGCTGCCGATCGCCGCCGTCCTCGGCGGCATCGCCGAGGCCGCCACCGGCCTCTCCGAGGAGGGCGGCACCGCCTTCTCCGACGCGATCCTCACCACCGACCGCTGGCCGAAGCGCTGCACCCTCCGCGCCGGCAGCGTGACGCTTTCCGCCCAGGCGAAGGGAGCGGGGATGATCGAGCCGAACATGGCGACGATGCTCTGCTTCGTCCAGACCGACGCCGTCGTCGAGGACGCCGACACGCTGCTGCGCGCCGCCGTCGACGCCTCGTTCAACCGGATCACCGTCGACGGCCAGATGAGCACCAACGACACCGTGCTGCTCCAGGCCTCGGGCGCCTCCGGCCAGCCGCTGCCCGAGGGCCTGTTGGAGGCGGTGCTGAAGCAGCTGGCGATCGAGATCGTCCGCGACGGCGAGGGCGCCGCCCGCGCCGCCTGGATCGAGGTCACCGAGGCCGCGACCCAGGCCGAGGCCGAGCGGGTCGCCCGCGCGATCGCCAACTCGCCGCTGGTGAAGACGGCGCTGTTCGGCCGCGACCCCAACTGGGGCCGGATCGCCCAGGCCGCCGGCGCCGCCCTGGCCGGCGAGGATCTGCCGGAGCTGGGCGCCGAGAACATCGACGCCGCCGAGCTCGGCGCCGACGTCGAGGAGGCCGAGATCGGCCTGCGCCTCGGTCGCGGCGAGCACAGCGCCCACGTCTGGTTCTCCGACCTCGGCTACGAGTACGTCAAGCTCAACGCGGAATACACGACGTGAGCTCCACCCCCGACAACACCCGCTACGACAGCGGCAGCGTCGCCACCCTGCTCGAGGCGCTCCCCTACATAAGGGAGTTCCACGGCCGCACGGTCGTGATCAAGTACGGCGGCGCGGCGATGCTCGACGAGGAGCTGCGCGAAGCCTTCGCCACCGACGTCGTCCTGCTCAAGTACGTCGGCCTCAACCCGATCATCGTCCACGGCGGCGGTCCCGAGATCACCCGCTACATGGAGCGGCTCGACCTCGAGGTGCGCTTCCACGAGGGCCTGCGCGTCTCCGACGCCGAGACTGTCGAGGTGGCGCAGATGGTCCTCGCCGGCAAGCTCAACTCCGAGATCGTCCAGCGGCTGAACCGCCACGGCCAGGCCGCCGTCGGCCTCTCCGGTGAGGATGGGAACCTGTTCGAGGTCGCGCCGGTCGCCAACGCCGAGCAGGTCGGTTTTGTCGGCTCGATCGAGCGGGTCGACGTCGACGTCCTCAACCACATCGCCGCCGACTACATCCCGGTGATCGCCTCCTCGGCCTCAGACCGCGGCGGCCAGTCCTACAACATCAACGCCGACGAGGCCGCGGGCAAGGTCGCCGCTGCGATCGGCGCCCACAAGGCGATCTTCCTCACCGACGTCGAGGGCTGGCTTGCCGACCCCGACGACGAGGGATCGCTGATCTCGCGCGCCACCGTGGGAGAGGTCGACGAGAAGCTGCCGAGCCTGGAGGGGGGGATGCGGCCGAAGCTGCAGGCCTGCGTCGACGCGATCCGCGGGGGCGCCCAGTCCGCCCACATCATCGACGGCCGGGTCCCGCACAGCCTCCTGCTCGAGCTCTTCACCGACGCCGGCATCGGCACGATGGTCATCCCGTGACCGACCTCGCCGACGGCATCGGCCTCACGGAGACGCGGGCGCTCGAGGAGCGCTACCTGATGCGCACCTACAGGCGGGCACCGGTCGACTTCGTCCGCGGCGAGGGCCCGCTGCTCTGGGACGCCGACGGCAAGCGCTACCTCGACTTCCTCTCCGGCATCTCGGTCTGCTCGGTCGGCCACTGCCATCCAGGGGTGGTGAAGGCGGTGCGCGACCAGGCCCACCGCCTGATGCACGTATCCAACCTCTTCTACACCGAGCCGATGGCGGAGCTGGCGCAGCGGCTCTCGGAGACGAGCCTCGGCGGCCGCGTCTTCTTCTCCAACTCGGGCACCGAGGCGATCGAGTGCGCGATCAAGGTCGCCCGCAAGCACGCTCATCAGCGCGGGATCGCCGACCCGGAGATCGTCAGCTTCGACGGCGATTTCCACGGTCGCAGCTACGGGGCGCTTTCGGCGACCCCGGGCCTGGCCGAGAACGAGGCGCTGGGGCCGATGCTGTCCGGCTTCCGCTCAGTTCCACACAACGACGCGGCGGCGCTGCGCGAAGCGGTCGGCGGGCGCACCGCGGCGGTCCTGATCGAGCCGATCCAGGGTGAGGCGGGCATCTGGGTGACCAGCGAGGAGGCGCTGAAGGCCGCCCGCGAGGCCTGCGACGAGGTCGGCGCGCTGCTGGTCCTCGACGAGATCCAGACCGGGATCGGCCGCACCGGCTCGCTCTGGGCCTATGAGCAGACGCCGGTCCACCCCGACCTTCTCACCACCGCCAAGGCGCTCGGCGGCGGCATCCCGATCGGGGCCTGCGTGACCGCGCCGAGCTGCGCCGACGTGCTCGAGCCCGGCGACCACGGCTCGACCTTCGCCGGCGGCCCGGTCGCCACCGCCGCCGCCCTTGCGGTTCTCGACGTCGTCGACGATCCGGTCCTGCTCCGGCACGTGCGTGAGCTCGGCGCCTACCTCTGCGAGCAGCTCGACGGCCTCGACGGCGTGTGCGAGACCCGAGGCCGCGGTCTCATGGTGGGTGTTGGCCTCAAGGAGGGAATCGACGCGGCGGCGGTCGGTGCCGACCTGCTCGAGCGCGGTCTCGTCGTCAACGTGCCACGGCCCGACACGCTGCGGCTGCTGCCGCCGCTGGTGATCGATTCCGACCACGTCGACCACGCGGTCAGCCTGATCGGCGAAGCCCTTCTAGGCTTCTCAGCTGGATGAGCACCGGTCAGCGGCGAGAGCTCTCGAAGAAGCAGAAGCAGCTGCAGGCGGATACCGCCGAGCGTCTCGAGGCGATCGTCGAGACCGCCGAGCGAGCTGCACAGAACGTGATCGACGACGCCGAGACGCAGGCCCGTCGCTATCTGGCGCAGGCGAGGGCGGAGGCCGACCGCGCGGCGGAGGGGCGACTTTCCGAGCTCTCCGATCTGGTCGACACGTTGCTCGGGCAGGCCGCCTCCCTGCGCCGGGAGGCCGAGCGCCTGCAGGCGACGCTCGAAGAGGCAAGGGCTCGGATCGGCGGGGAAGAGGTCGAGCAGACCCCGCGCCTGCGGGCGGTGGCCGAGGCGGAGGAGCCAGCACCAGCGCCCGGGGCCGAGCGGACGGACGCCGCGGGAGCCCGCCTGCTTGCCACGCAGATGGCGGTCTCCGGAAGCAGCAGGGAGGAGATCGAGGAGTGCCTGCGAAGCCGATTCGAGATCGAGGACACGACGGCGATCCTCGACGCGATCCTGGGACCAGGGGACTGAGGTGAGGTAGGCGATGCACGAGGACCCGACGCGGATGATGGGCCCCGAAGACAGGGGACCCTACGGCCGTGGCCCGCAACGCGACCGCAACGACAACAACATGCGCTGGCTGATCGCCGGCCTGATCGCGGTGATCGTCGGCCTGCTGATCGCGGTGATCGTGATCGCCGGCAGCGACAACGGCGAAAGCCCGGCGAGCACGACCGCCCCGACGACGACCGAAGGCCCGACGACCACGACGGAAACGACGACGACGCCGGAAACGACGACCGAAACGACCGAAGAAGAACCGCCGACGGAAGAAGGAACGGAATCGGAAGAACCCGAACCGGAACCTGAAGAACCGGAAGAAGGCGGCTCGGGCGGCATCGAAGCACCCTGAGTGGGAGACTTGCGCTCCCCGTGGTGGACCCACCTCATTTCCAGCCGAAGGCCAGCTACGAGGCCGATCCCGCGACCGTCGATCGCGTCCTCCTGCTCTACTCGGGCGGGCTCGACACCAGCGTGATGCTGAAGTGGATCCAGGAGGCCTACGAGGCCGAGGTCGTCTGCCTCACCGTCAACCTCGGCCAACCCGGCGAGGACTACGAGGTGATCGAGGCGAAGGCGCGCCAGCTCGGCGCCGTCGAGTGCCACACGGTCGACGCCCGCGAGCGCTTCGCCGCGGAGTTCCTGGCGCCGGCGATCAAGGCCAACGCCGTCTACGGCAACGGCTACCCGCTCTTCACCGCGCTCGGGCGGCCGCTGATCGCCCAGCTCGCGGTCGAATACGCGCGCCGCAGCGGCTGCGACACGATCGCCCACGGCTGCACCGGCAAGGGCAACGACCAGGTGCGGATCGAGGCGACCGTCGCCACCCTGGCGCCGGAGCTGAAGACGATCGCCCCGGTCCGCTCCTGGGAGATGGGCCGCGATGAGGAGATCGCCTACGCGCGCGAGCACGGGATCCCGGTCAAGGGCGGGACCGAGGTCGCGCCGTACTCGATCGACGACAACCTCTGGGGACGCTCGTCGGAGGGGCGCTGGATCGAGGAGCTCGACCACGCGCCCGAGGACGACGTCTTCCAGCTGGTGACGCGGCCGGAGGAGGCGCCCGACGAGCCGGAGACGGTGACGGTCGGCTTCGAGGCCGGGGTGCCGGTCTCGCTGAACGGCGAGCGACTGGGGCTGGTCGAGCTGCTCGAACGCGCCGCCGAGATCGGCTGCCGCCACGGCGTCGGCATCGTCGACCACATCGAGGACCGGATCGTCGGCCTCAAGGTCCGCGACATCTACGAGGCGCCGGCGGCGGCAATCATTCTCACCGCGCACGAGGAGCTCGAGCGCCTGGTCGGGACGATCCACCAGAACCAGTTCAAGCCGGCGCTCGACCAGAAGTGGGGGTACCTCGTCTACGCCGGGCTCTGGTGGGAGCCGCTGCGCACCGACCTCGACGCCTACATGGACGCGGTCAACCGGCAGGTGACGGGGGAGATCGGGCTGCGCCTGTTCAAGGGCTCGGTGCGGGTGGTGACGCGCTCCTCGCCGAACGCCGTCTACGACGCCCAGCTGGCGACCTTCTCGGAGTCGGGCGGGCTGTTCGACCAGAACGCCTCGCCGGGCTTCATCGAGCTCTGGTCGCTGCAGTCGCGGATGGCGCACCGCCTCCGCGATCAGTGCGAGGACGGGCAGGGCTGATGTACAACCGGATCGGCAAGGCCTCGATCAAGTTCGCCTTCCGCTACGCGCGACGCCGCTACCGACGCGAGGTGCGGATCGCCCTCGGGCTCGGCATCGCGGCCGCGGCCGTCGCCGCCTACCTGGCCAGCCGGGAAGTGCCCGAAGGCTGAGCAGGGCCGCAACCTTTGTTGCGGTTTATCGGCAACTTGCAGGAGTTTTGACGCCAGCTCGCTAGCCTCGGCCGCCTCGTGCGGCTCAGAAACGATCTCCTCCGGATCGGCGCCGCGGCGTCGCTCTGCGCGCTGCTCGCGGTGCTGATCGTCGCCGTCGGCACGGCCGGCGCGACCAAGGCCGACGAGCTGGAAGCGAAGCTGGCCGGCGCGCGCGACGAGGCGAGCTCGCTCTCGTCGCAACTGCAGGCGACGACGGCGGAACTCGCGAGCGTCGAAGCCGAAGCGAAGCAGGCGCAGGCGCACGAGGAAAAGCTCAGCGGTTTGCTTGTCGAAGGTCGCGAACACGCGGCCGAGCTCGCCGGCAGGCTGCGGATGACCCGCCACCGCCTGGCGGTCGAGAAGGCACGGCTGCAGCGAGCCCGCGGGGTCCTCGCCAACCGCCTCGTCGCGATCTACGAGAGCGGCACGCCCGACACCGCCGATCTCGTCCTCGAATCGAGCGACTACCAGGACTTCCTTGCTCGCAACGACTACCTGAGGGCGATCTCCGAAGCCGACAGCGCCCTCGCCGAACGGGTTGCCGAAGTCCGCGCCTCCGTGCACCGCGAGGTGCTGAAGGTCGCCGACCTGAAAGCCGAAGCGGTCGCCTACGACGAACAGCTCGAAGCCGCCCGCGCCGAAATCGCCGAAGTGCGCGAAGCGGCCGAGGCCTCGGCGGCGCGGCTGCAGTCGCTCGAGGGCAGTCGCGAAGCCTCGCTGGCGACGCTGAGAGGCGATATCGCCGAATGGGTCGACGAGATTCAGGAAGCCCGCTTGGCCGAATCGGAAGCCGAAGCCGAAGAAGAAGTCGGGCGCTGGCTCGGTGGCCCCTACGCGATCCCGACCTACATCGTGATGTGCGAGTCGGGTGGCAACTACAGCGCCCTCAACCCCTCCAGTGGGGCGGGCGGCGCCTACCAGATCCTTCCCTCGACCTGGGAACTCTATGGCGGCCAAGGTGAACCGCAGAACGCCCCCAAGGCCGAACAGGACCGGATCGCCGGCGAAATCTGGGCCGACTCCGGCCCCAGCGCCTGGGTCTGCGGCTAAATCACGCTTTCGCGTAAGAGCGGCGCGTGAACTTTTAGAATCTGCGCGCCTCTGTAGACAATTGATTTCGTATGCTCTCCTTCATGGCAGTGATGGCAAGGGAACAGTGGACCGATCAGCGGCTCGACGATCTCAAGGAGAGCGTCAACCAGCGCTTCGACCAGGTCGACAAGCGCTTCGACCAGGTCGACAAGCGCTTCGACCAGATCGACAAGAAGTTCGAGCAGGTGGACGCGGACATTCGTGAACTTCGCTCAGACATGAAGACCGGGTTCGCCGAAGTCAATGCCCGCTTTGACGCGATGCAGCGAACGATGATCATCGGCTTCGTCAGCCTGGTCGGGACGGTTGTGGCGAGCGTTCTAGGCGGGATCCTCATTACGCAGCTCTGAACCCGCCGTAAATCGCGCGGAAGCGTCACGAAACGCGCCGGCTCCATCCTCTCGGCTTGGCATGATCGAGAGGCACGTGAGCACTGCTTCGGCCGCACATCTCCACGCCCACAGCGAGTACTCGCTGCTTGATGGCGCCTGCAAGATCGACGCGATGGCGGCGCGCGCCGCCGAGCTCGACCAGCCGGCCCTTGGGCTGACCGATCACGGCGTCATGAACGGCGCCATCGATCTCTTCAAGGCGTGCAAGAAGCACGGGATCAAGCCGATCGCCGGCCTCGAGGCCTACTTCGTCGACGACCGCCATGCGATCAAGGAGCAGACGCGCTACGAGCGCAATCACCTCACCCTGCTGGCCGAGACCAACACCGGCTTCTCCAATCTGGTCCAGCTCACCTCGGCCGGTTTCCTCGAAGGCTTCTCGCGCGGCAAGGCCAACGTCGACATGGAGCTGCTGGAGCGGCATTCCGAGGGCGTGATCGTCCTCACCGGCTGCCTGCAGTCGCGCTTCTGCCGCCGCCTGGTCGAAGAGCGCGAGGACGACGCCCGCGCCCACATCGACGACCTGATCCAGTCCTTCGGCCCCGAGCAGGTCTACTTCGAGGTGCAGAAGAACGGGATCGAAGAGCAGGACAAGGCGAACGGGGGGATCGTCCGCTTCGCCCGCGAGCTGAACCGGCCGCTGGTCGGCACCGCCGACGTCCACTATCTGCGGCGCGAGGACTTCGACAACCACGCGGCGTTGCTCTGCGTGCAGACGAAGTCGACGCTGCAGATGCCGAAGATGAGCTTCGACACCAACGAGTTCTACATCAAGGACAACGCCGAAATGGCCGACTCGTTCGCCGAGTGGCCGGAGGCGGTGCCGACGACGCTGGAGATCGCCGAGCGCTGCGACATCGAGATCGAGCTCGGCAAGCTCTTGCTGCCGCGCTACCCCGCTCCCGACGGCGAGGAGCCGGAGGCGATGCTGCGCCGGATCGCCGCCGAGGGTCTGCGCGCCCGCTACGGCGACCCGCCGCCGGCGGAGGCGGTCGAGCGGCTCGAGTTCGAGCTCGGGGTGATCGAGGAGATGGGCTTCTCCTCCTACTTCCTGATCGTCTGGGACTTCGTCCGCTACGCGAAGGAGAACGGCGTCGCCGTCGGCCCGGGCCGCGGCTCGGCCGCCGGCTCGATCGTCTCCTACTCCCTCAACATCACCGACCTCGACCCACTCGCCAACGACCTCCTGTTCGAGCGCTTCCTCAACCCCGGTCGTAAATCGATGCCGGACATCGACATCGACTTCTCGGTCCGCGGGCGCGAGCGGATGATCCGCTACGTCGGCGAGAAATACGGCCGCGAGTCGGTCGCCCAGATCATCACCTTCGGCAAGATGGCGCCGCGCGCCGCGACCCGCGACGCCGCCCGCGTGCTCGGCTTCGACTATGCCACCGGCGACCGCCTGGCGAAGCAGATCCCGGAGCCGATCATGGGCCGCAACCCCTCCTTCGACGACTGCCTGAAGCCGGGCGAGGAGCTGAAGAAGACCTACGACGCCGAGCCCGACGCGAAGAAGATCATCGACGTCGCCCAGGGGCTAGAGGGGATCATCCGCAACAACTCGATCCACGCCGCCGCGGTGGTGATCGCCGACCGGCCGCTGCAGGAGATCGTGCCCCTGCAGCTGGCCGAGGACCGCAGCGCTCCGGCTGCCGGGAACGGCAATGGCAACGGTTCCGGCAAGCCCGAGCGCCAGTACAAGATCGTGACCCAGTACTCGATGGGGCCGATCGAGGAGATCGGGCTGCTGAAGATGGACTTCCTCGGCCTCCGCAACCTCGACGTGATCGAGGACGCGATCGAGATCATCGAGCGCTCGCGCGGCGAGACGCTGGACATCGCCGAGCTCCCGATGAACGACCCGAAGACCTTCGAGATGCTCGCCAAGGGCGACTCGACCGGCGTCTTCCAGCTCGAGTCCGAGGGCATGCGCGAGGCGATGAAGAAGGTGCGACCGACCGAGTTCGACGACATCGTCGCCCTCGTCTCGCTGTACCGCCCCGGCGCGATGGCCTACATCCCCGCCTACGCCAAGGGCAAGCGCAACCCCGCCGCGGTCACCTATCCGGACGAGCGCCTGCGCCCGATCACCGAATCGACCTACGGCTGCGTCCTCTACCAGGAGCAGTTGATGGAGATCGCCAAGCAGATGGCCGGCTTCAGCCCGTCGGAGGCGGACGACCTGCGCAAGGCGATCGGCAAGAAGAAGCGCGACCTGATGGCGACGATGAAGACCCAATTCCTCGAAGGGATGAGGAAATCGGGCACCGCCGACAGGGTCGGCGCCGACCTCTGGGGCCTGATGGAGGCCGCCGCCGACTACTCCTTCAACAAGTCGCACGCCGCCTGCTATGCGCTGATCGCCTATCGCACCGCCTACCTCAAGGCCAACTACCCGGCCGAGTACATGGCGGCGGTGATCTCCTCGGTGATGAACACCAAAGACAAGGTGCCGTTCTTCGTCAACCGCTGCGCGGAGATGGGGATCGACGTGCTGCCGCCCGACGTCAACTCCTCCGGTCACTCCTTCGTCGTCTCCGAGAACGCGATCCGCTTCGGCCTCGATGCGGTCAAGAACGTCGGCCACGCGGCGGTGGAGGCGATTCTCCGCGCTCGCGAGGACAAACCGATCGAGTCGATCTGGGATTTCTGCGAACGGGTCGACAGCCGTGCCGTCAACAAACGCGCGATCGAATGCCTGGTCAAGTGCGGCGCCCTCGATTCGACCGGCGCCTCGCGCAAAGGGATGCTGGAAGCACTGCCGTCGGCGCAGTCGGCGGGGCAGAAGGCGCAGGAGGACGCGCAGCTGGGTCAGGGGTCGATCTTCGATTTCGGCGAGGACGCCGGGGGTGGGTCGGCGGCGCCGCAGGCGCACCACCGGCCGCCGATCTCCGCCGCCGAGTTCGACCGCGCCGAGATGCTGGCGATGGAGAAGGAGGTGCTCGGCACCTACCTCTCCTCGCACCCGCTGACCGAGGTGGGTCCGGCGCTGCGGGCGCGGGTCGACTGCAGCCTCGCCCAGCTGGGCGGCAAACCCGACGGTGCCTGGGTCACGGTCGGCGGAATCGTCGTCGAGTGCAAGAAGATCCGCACCAAGAGCGGCAACCAGATGATGTTCGCCACCCTCGACGACGTCGAGGGGCAGATCGAGATGCTGGTCTTCAAGGCGGATCAGTCGGAGAGCGCCGAGGTGATCCAGCCCGACGCGATCGTCCTCGTCCGCGGCCGCCTCGACCACAAAGACCGCGGCGAGACGAAGCTGGTCGTCCAGGAGGCGCAGCGCTTCGAACCGGACGAGGCGGAGATCGCCGGCGCAGCGAAGAAGGTGACGGCGCTGCCCTCGGGGCCGTTGCAGGTCTCGATCGATCTCGCCAAGCTGAAGACGCCGGGCTTGATGGAAGATCTGAAGTCTCTCTTCGAGGATCACAAGGGCGATGCTCACGTCCATCTGGTCATGCAGACCAGTGACGGCGAGAAGAAACTGAAGATCGGCGAGGACTACCGGGTCCAGGTCTCTCCGCACCTGCGTTACGAGCTTGGCCAGCTTCTCGGTCCGGATGCCATAGCGGCCTGAACCGCTTGGTTCCGGGGTCCGGCATCCCTAAGCTTTGCCAATGACCGCAACGCGCACGACCGTCGGCGAGTGCCGCCGGTGCCGCTCCTTCTGCGACAAGATGGTCGAGCCGCGCGGTTGCATCGAACTGGGCTGCAAGTTCCTCTACAGCTACGTGGATCGGCTTACGGGTGCGCAATACGTCGGCTGCATGCAGGGGGTCTACGGGGCGGAGGTTGAGCTCGCGGCGGTGCTGGAGGCAGGTGGCTTCGGCGGCGTGAAGATGACCGGCGAGCCGCTGCCGCACTGCCAGTTCTCAGTCGAGCGGGCCTACGAGGGCAAGGGCGAGTCCTACGGTTGTGTCAACCGCCGCTTCTTCGACTGCACCGACGAGGGCAGCGAGGGCCTGCGCGCGTTCGATCTGCGCGACGTTTAGGAGAGCTTGGCACTCCTAGTACGACATCGTTCTGTGTAGACTTTGCGTCCATGGCCGATTCCTCTGTCGCCGACGTCGACGCCAACGCTCTGCTCGACGAGGCCAACTCCACTTCCGAGGCTCAGGGCGAACCGAAGTTCACGCTCGAGCTCAACCAAGACCAGAAGGACATCCGCGAGTGGGTGCACGGCTTCGCCGAGGGCGTCGTCCGCCCGGCCGCGGAGGAATGGGACGAGCGCGAGGAAACGCCGTGGCCCGTCATCCAGGAGGCCGCCAAGATCGGCCTCTACAGCTTCGAAGCCATGGGCCAGTTCTGGGCCGACGAGACCGGGCTGACGCTGCCGATCGCCAACGAGGAGCTGTTCTGGGGCGACGCTGGGATCGGCATGGCGATCATGGGCACGACGCTCGCCGTCGCCGCGATCTTCGGGCAGGGGACCCCGGAGCAGATGGGGGAGTGGATCCCGCAGTGCTTCGGCACTCCGGAGGACGTCAAGCTCGGTGCCTTCTGCGCCTCCGAGCCGGACGCGGGGTCCGACGTCTCCGGCATCCGCACCACCGCCAAATACGACGAGGCCAAGGACGAATGGGTGCTCAACGGCCAGAAGGCCTGGGCGACCAACGGCGGCATCGCCAACGTCCACGTGATCATCGCGTCGGTCGACCGTGAGCTCGGCTCGCGCGGCCACGCCGCCTTCGTGATTCCGCCCGGAACCAAGGGCTGCGAGCAGGGCGCGAAGGTGAAGAAGCACGGCCTCCGCGCTTCCCACACCGCCGACGTCCACCTCGACGATTGCCGCGTCCCGGGCTCCTGCCTGCTGGGCGGCAAGGAGAAGCTCGACGAGCGCCTCGCCCGCGTCCGCGAAGGCAAGAAATCGAAATCGCAGGCGGCGATGCAGACCTTCGAGGCGAGCCGGCCGACCGTCGGCGCCCAGGCGCTCGGCATCGCCCGTGCCGCCTACGAGTACGCGCTCGAGTACGCCAAAGAGCGCGAACAGTTCGGCAAGAAGATCGTCGAGAACCAGTCGATCGCCTTCGACCTGGCGAACATGAAGCTGGAGATCGACGCCGCCCGGCTGCTCGTCTGGCGCGCCGCCTGGATGGGCCGCAACGGCCACAATTTCGAAAACGCCGAGGGCTCGATGTCGAAGCTGAAGGCCGGCGAGGTCGCCGTCTGGGTTACCGAGCGGGCGATCCAGATCCTCGGCGGCAACGGCTACACCCGCGAGTTTCCGGTCGAGCGGATGCACCGCGACTCGAAGATCTACACGATCTTCGAGGGCACCTCCGAGATCCAGCGCCTGGTCATCTCACGCGCCATCTCCGGCTTCCACATCAAATAGACACTTACGGCGGGAGAGCAAGGGTCGGCCACAGGGGTGCCGGCCCTTGTCGCCTGCCTCAAAACTCACCGGTACAGGGGACGGGTATTCCCCTCCTTCCCTGGGTTACTCGCCTGAAGCGCCGCCAGCTGACCGCGAACGTCGCTGGTGCGAGTAACAGGACGCCGGTCAGTCCGGGGAATACCCGTCCCCTCCACGACAGAGCTCCGGTTGACGACCGAGGTGCGGCAGCTTTTTAAATGCAGCTGCCGGCCCTTGGGCGTCTGCCGGAGCTCTGTCGCCAGGAGGGAGGGGTGTCCCTCTCGCGACCGGCGTCCTCGATTTTCGCAGTGCAAGCTCGGCGAGAGCTGGCGAGTTAACGGCGAAAATCCCAGGGAGCGAGAGGGACACCCCTCCCTCCATACCGGCAATGGCTACGCAGTTCGCCGTTTGAGGCCTTCGCGCCTCAGGCGCTTGGCGTAGGTGACTTCGGCTTTGGAGGAGCCCTTCTTTTCTGGGCCGGGGGTCTCGAGGGTGGCGGGGAGGCCCTCGAAGCGGGGCTCGGAGAGGAAGGCGGAGAGGCCGCGCTTGCCCATCTCGCCTTTGCCGATGTTGGCGTGGCGGTCGCGGCAGGAGCCGAGGGGGGCGGCGGCGTCGTTGACGTGGACGGCGCCGAGGCGGTCGAGGCCGACCTTGGCGTCGGCTTCGTCGAGGACCGCGCCGAGGTGCTGCTCGTCGGTGATGTCGTAGCCCTGGACGAAGAGGTGGCAGGAGTCGAGGCAGAGGCCGAGGCGCTCGCCGCTGCCCGCGAGCTCGATCAGCTCGGCGGTCTGGTCGAAGTCACGCGCGAGGAGCCCTTTATGACCAGCGGTCTGCTCGATCAGCAGCGGACAGGAGTCGGTTTCCTTCAACGCTGCGGCAATCACCTTCGAGGCTCGCTTCAGCGAGGGTTTGAGCGGGTCGGTTTTCTGTGAGCCCGGGTGTAGAACCACGCCCCTGGCGCCGATCCCGTCGCCGATCCGCAGCGCATGCGTCAGTGAGGTCAGCGATTTCTTTCGCAGCTCCTCGTCTTTGGTCGCGCAGTTGATCAAGTAGACCGCATGGATGATCACGGCTTCGATCGGCGAGGCGCCCATCGCCTCGCGGAAGGCGGCGAAATCGGCCTCGCCGTATTTCGTCGGACGCCACATCCGCGGGCTCTGGTGGAAGATCTGGATAGATTCGCAGCCGCGTTCCGTGCCGCGCTCGATCGCGTTCGGCAGGCCGCCGCCCGTAGAAACATGCGCTCCGATCAACATGCCAAGCGATAGCTCCCGTCTCAGGTTTGCCCCCTCGCCGACCGGCGCGCTGCACATCGGCGGGGCGAGGACGGCACTCTACAACTGGCTTGCGGCGCGGCACGACGGGGGAGAGCTGGTGCTGCGGATCGAGGACACCGACCGCGAGCGCTCGACCCAGGAGAACTGGGACCAGATCATCGACGCGATGGAGTGGCTCGAGCTCGACTGGGACGTCGGGCCGGTTTCGCAGGCGGGGCGCGCGGATCGCCACGCCGAGGCGCTGCAAAGGCTGCTCGACTCCGGACACGCTTACCGCGACCACGCCACGGCCAGGGAGGTCGAGGCGTGGAAGGCCGAGCACGGGGCCGGTCGTGGCTACCGCGGCACTCCCACCGACGATTCGGGCGCGGCGATCCGCCTGCGGGTGCCGGACGCGGGAGAGACGATCGTCCACGACCTGATCCGCGGCCCTGTCCCCTTTCCCAACGCCAGCTACGACGACTTCGTCGTCGCCCGCGCCGACGGCTCGGTCCTCTACAACTTCGCGGTCGCCGTCGACGACGCCGAGATGGGGGTCACCGAGGTCGTCCGTGGCGACGACCACCTCTCGAACACGCCGAAGCAGCTGCTGGTCCTGGATGCGCTCGGCTATGAGCCGCCGCGCTACGCCCATCTGCCGCTCCTGCACGGCCCCGACGGCAAGAAGCTCTCCAAGCGCCACGGCGCCGCCTCGGTGCAGGAGCTGCGCGACGCCGGCTACCTGCCCGCCGCCGTCCGCAACTACCTGGCGCTGCTCGGTTGGGGCGCCGACGACGACACCACGATCATGTCGACGGCCGAGCTGGTCCGGCGCTTCCGCGTCGAGGACGTCGGCAGATCGGCGGCGATCTTCGACGAGAAGAAGCTGCGTTGGTTGAACGGGCGCTTCATGCGCGAGATGCCGTTGGACGAATTCGTCGAGGCGATCGCGCGCCATCTCGGCCGCGAGCGCGACGAGCAGCTGCGCGCCGCTTGCGAGATCGCCCAGGAGAAGGCGCAGACTCTGGAGGAGGTCTGGCCGTTGATCCGTTTCCTCTTCGAGGAGCCGGTCGACGACGAGAAGGCCTGGGGAAGGGTGATGAAGGAGGGGAGCGGCGATGTCCTCGATGCCGCGGCTGAAGCCCTCGAGGGCGTCGAGCCGTTCGAGCCGGAATCGATCGAGGCGGCGCTGTCGCCATTGCTGGCGCGGTTCGACCTCAAGCCGGGGAGGCTGTACCAACCGATCAGGGTGGCGATAACGGGCACCTCGATCTCTCCCGGGATCTTCGAGTCCCTCGCGGTGCTGGGCAAGAACCGCTCGCTGGAGCGGATTCGCGCTGCCGCGGCTCGTCTCGCCGCCTAGGGAGAGCCGGAAACCTCCAGTCCTGGATTGGGAAAAGACCCTGGGCTAAACCTAGGGGCGTCCGCTGCCGATGAGGATCTCCTATGAGCGTTAGTGCCCCGCAGAGCAACGGCAAGGTGCCTCTGCACGAAAGCGCCAAAGCCGGATCCCGCGCCGCCCCGGCACCGGGAAGCCGACTGGCCGAGGCGTTCGAGGCCGTCGAGCGTTTCCCCGTGCTGGTCGAGTCGCGGGATAGGGTGATCGCCGCCGCCACGGCGGAGACCGCCCGCGCCGGCGACATCGTCGAAGCGGTCGAGGGCGACGTCGCGCTGGCGATCTCGGTCCTGCGCCATGCGAACCGCGGTGGCCTGGGGGGCGGCGTCGCCGGGATTCCGGCTGCCGTCGAGGGGCTGAAGCCGGCGGGGGTCCTCGCCATCGCCGGCACCGCGCCCAGCTTCGACTTCTTCGAGCCGAGCAATGGCTGGGATCTGAAGCCCGAGCGCTTCCGCGCTCATGCGCTGGCGACCCAGCGCGCTGCCGACCGCATCGGGCGCCTCATCGGCTGGACGGAACGCGACGAGTTGGCGGTGGCGGCGCTGCTCCACGACGTCGGCCGCCTGGTGATCTCGCGCCTGCATCCCGGCTACAAGGTCTACTTCGACGCCGTGTCCCGCACCCCCGAGCAGCGCCTGCGGGAGGAACGCGAGCAGCTTGGCATCGATCACGCCCTCGTCGGCGGGGTCCTCGCCCGTCGCTGGAACCTGCCGCAGCGGATCGCGATCGCGATCGAGCGCCATCACTCCGACGACGCCGAGGGCCTGGCGGCGATGGTCGCGACCGCCGACATGGTCGCCCACTACTGCCAGGGTGAGACGATCGCCCCCGAGCGGCTCCGCGCTGCCGCCGAGCGCTGCGGGCTCTGCAACGAGGGGCTCCGCGACGTCCTCTACGAGCTGCCGCTGCCGACCCCGGACGGAACCCGCATCAGCGAGCCTTGTCCGCTCTCCGCCCGCGAGCTCGACGTCCTCCGCCACCTCTCGGAGGGCATGGTCTACAAGCAGATCGCGACCGAGATGCACCTCTCGGTCTCGACGATCCGCACCCACCTCCACAACGTCTACGGCAAGATCGGCGCCGTCGACCGGGCGCAGGCGGTCCTGCTCGCTCGCGATCGCGGCTGGATCTAGTCGATAAGGCACTCGCGCAGGGCGATCGCCACCGCGTGGGTGCGGTTCCTGGCGCCGAGGCGGGCGAGGGCGTTCTTGGTGTGGGTCTTCACCGTCTCCTCGCTGAGGTCCAACTCCCGAGCGGCGACCGTCGTCGACTCGCCGTTGGCCAGCATCTGCAGGATCTCCCGCTGGCGATGGGTCAGCTTTCCGCGACTGCCTTTCGGAGGGACCGCGGGGTCGACGAATCTCTCCTCGGCGACGGCCGCGGCGACCGCCTGCCGCAGCTCCTTCGGGCCGGCGGTGCGGGCGACGTAGGCGGTGGCGCCGGCCTGCAGGGCGGCGCTGGCGAGGTGTCGCTCCGGCAGCTCCCCGTGGGCGACGACCCCCAGCCCCGGAGCTGCTCGGTGCATCAGTCGGATTGCCTCGTCCCCCCTGACCGAGCCGCCGTCGCCGTTGCCGCGCCAGCGCATGTCGACGATCGCGACGTCGAAGTCGCCGATGTCGCGGACCAGGTCGATCGCTTCGTTGCGCGTGGGGGCCTCGTGCACGACGAACTCGGCCTCGATCGTCTCCCGGATCCCGAGGCGGACGAGCGGGTGCTCGTCGATCACAAGGCAGTGGGGGCGTTGACTCAGGACTGCTTCCGATCACTCGTTTAAGGACGAGGGCGCGAGAGGTGGCGTCCCGATGCCCATTCGGGCCGATCCTAGCCCAGTAAGGAGGGTGTGCGGTAGAAAGTCCGGGTGATCTCAGTCACTTCCAAGTCGAGATATGCGGTAGTTGCGCTCGCCGAGTTGGCACGGGCCGGCGAGCGGCCGGTTCCGATCAAGGAGCTGGCCGAAAGGAGAGAGATCCCTGAGCAATTTCTCGAGCAGCTCTTCTCCACTCTGCGCCGCGCGGGTCTCCTGACCAGCCATCGCGGGATGCGCGGCGGTTACACGCTCGCGCGTCCAGCCGACGAGATCACGGTGCTCGACGTGGTGCAGGCGCTCGACGGCAAAGTTGGTGCCGAGGCCGACGAGGCCGGCGGCATCTGGGCCGAGGGCGTCACCGCCCTGCGCAAGGTCTTCGCCCAAACGACGATCGCCGAAGTCGCCCGCCGCGAGGCCGAAGAGGCCGGCAGTGGCATGTACTTCATCTGAGCATCTCTCAATCGAGGCTCATCGTCCTTCAGTAGGAATACATTCAGAGAATGGACGGCGGAGAGGTTCTCTTCGGGCTGGCCGGTGTTTTCGCTGGTGCCATCTCTACCGGTGGTATCGATGCGCTCGCTCAGTGGCACCAGCGGAGGCTGTCCAAACGCGCAGCTGCTCGAGTTGTTGGGTTCGAAGATTGGCACCGATACCGAGACGCGCTGGGCCAACGGTCCCTAGGGATGGCACTTGAGATGTGCCGCATAGAGGCGGAAGGGATTCGTTACGAGGTGCCAGCAAACGATGTCCGGCTGCTGGATGCAGAGCAATAGTCTCCGACTGATGAGACTTCCAGGGCCGGGAAAGAAAGCAATCCGAATCCGATGAAGATCGGAGCTGAGGCTTCCGCGGTCGTCGGCAACACGCCGATGGTGCAGCTCGACCGGCTGGGAGAGGGGCTGGGCGGGCAGGTGTGCGCGAAGCTGGAGTACTTCAATCCGGGCGGGTCGGTCAAGGACCGGATCGGGGTGGCGATGATCGACGCCGCCGAAGAAGAGGGGTTGATCGAGGCGGGGCGGTCGGTCGTGGTGGAGCCGACGAGCGGCAACACCGGCATCGCCCTGGCGATGGTCTGCGCGGCGCGGGGCTATGAGCTGATCCTCACCCTGCCGGAGGGGATGAGCCGAGAGCGCGGCAAGCTGCTGCGCGCCTACGGGGCGGAGGTGCGGGAGACGCCGTCGCTGGGGGGGATGAACGAGGCGGTGGCGCTGGCGGAAGAGATCCGCGACCAACGCAAGGGGTTCATGCCGATGCAGTTCTCCAACCCCGCCAACCCGGCGATCCATCGCCGCACCACCGCCGAGGAGATCTGGAGCGACGCCGACGGGCAGATCGGCGCCTTCGTCGCAGGCGTCGGCACCGGCGGCACGATCACCGGCGTCGGCCAGATGCTGAAGGAACGGTCGCCGGAGGCGCTGGTGGTGGCGGTCGAGCCTGCCAGCTCACCCGTGCTCTCCGGGGGCGGACCCGGCCCACACAAGATTCAGGGGATCGGCGCCGGCTTCGTCCCCGAGGTCCTCGACCGCGGCGTCATCGACGAGGTGCTCGCGGTCGGCGACGAGGACGCGCTGGAGACGGCGCGCCGGGTGGCGATCGAGGAGGGGGTGCTTTCGGGCATCTCCGCCGGCGCCAACATCTGGGCGGCGCTGGAGGTGGCGGCGCGCCCGGAGATGGCGGGGAAGAGGGTGGTGACGATCGTCTGCGACTCGGGTGAGCGCTACATGTCCCTACCCTTCTTCTCACCATGAATCGCTGGAAACGGCTCCTCAGGGAGATTCGCGCGGACGTGAAGGCGGCGCGCGAGCGCGACCCGGCCGCCCGAAACGTCCCCAGCTTCGAGATCCTCACCAGTTGGGCCGGCGTGCAGGCGCTGCTGGCGCACCGGGCAGCGCACGCGCTGATGGAAGGGGGCGTGCCGCTGGTGCCGCGGTTCATCGCCTACCTGACCCGCGCCGTCACCGGGATCGAGATCCACCCTGCCGCGCAGATCGGCAACGAGTTCTTCATCGACCACGGTTCCGGCGTCGTCATCGGCGAGACCGCCGTGATCGGCAGCTGCGTCACCCTCTACCAGGGCGTCACCCTCGGCGGCACCGGCTTCCAGCGCGGCAAGCGCCACCCGACCCTCGGCGACAACGTCACCGTCGGCTCCGGGGCGAAGCTGCTGGGCCCGATCGCGGTCGGCGACGGGGCGAAGATCGGCGCCAACACGGTCGTCGTCGAGGACGTGCCGCCCGGCGCCACCGTTGTGGGCAATCCCGGCCACCCGGTGAAGCTCGAAGGCAAACGCGTCGAAGGCCCCGACGCCGACTGGATCCACCTGCCGGACCCGATCGCCGACGCGATCAAGGCGCTTTCGGAGCGGATAGCCGAAGTCGAGGAGCGGTTGGCGCGCCTGGACGGCGGCAACGGCCCTTCGGCCGAGGTGGCGAAGATCGAGCCACGCAAGGGGCGCTCCTCCGCTGGGGGTTGATGTAGCTTGCGCGGCCTATTCGTCCCTCGTACCGAAAGGCACCCTTGAGAAGGCTTCACCCCTTGTCGTCGCTCCCGCTCGTCCTTGTCCTGGGTCTTGGCCTCGCCGCTTGCGGTGGCGGGGGCGAAAGCGACGAAGACAAGATCGCCAAGACGATCGAAACCTCCATCCTCAGCAACGATCCAGCCCACTGCAAGAAGCTGGCGACCTTGCAATTCCTGGAACAGACCCAGTTCAGCGAAGGTCCGCAAGCCGTGAAAAGTTGCGAAGAAAACGCCAAAGAAAGCAAAGACGACGCCAAGTCCGTCGAGGTGACGAAGGTCGAGACCGAAGGCTCGAAGGCAACGGCTGACGCTGCTTTCGGCGGTGGCACCTTCGACGGCCAGACCTTCTCGGTCGCCCTGGTCGAAGCGGACGGCGGATGGAAGCTGGACGAAATCACCGGCTTCGCCAGGCTCGATCAGGACAAGCTGGCCCGATCCCTCGAACGGGAATTCGCGAGCGGCGAAGAAGCGGCTCCGGCCAAGGTCGCTTCCTGCCTCGGCGAAGAATTCCGCGAAATGCCGGCGACCGAATTCGAAGGCCTGATCATCGGCGGCGACCCGCAGCCGCTGACCGAAATCATCGAAGACTGCCAGCAGCGGTAACGGCAAACCCGGGACCCCCGCCGAGCGCCTGGCTATGCTCGGCGGGTGAGTCTGCAGGAGCAGTTCGACACGGCGGCCGAAGCGTCTCCGCAGCCGCCGGCGGCGCCGACCGAGCCCGGCGCCGACCGGGTCGAGCGCCTGCTCGCCGGTCTCAACGGACCGCAGCGCGAGGCGACCGAGCAGGGCGGCGGGCCGCTGCTGGTGCTCGCCGGCGCCGGCTCGGGCAAGACCCGTGTCCTCACCCACCGGATCGCCTACCTGTTGGCGACCGGGGCGGCGCGGCCGGGCGAGATCCTCGCGATCACCTTCACCAACAAGGCCGCGGCGGAGATGCGCGAGCGGGTCGGCCAGCTGGTCGGCCGCTCGGTGCGGGCGATGTGGGTGACGACCTTCCACTCCGCCTGCGCGCGGATGCTGCGGGTCGACGCCGAGCGGCTCGGCTACTCGAAGGGGTTCACGATCTACGACGAGGCCGACTCGCGGCGAATGCTGAAACGCTGCCTCACCGAGCTGGGAGTGGACACCAAACGCTTCTCGCCGCCAGGGGTTCGGGCGAGGATCTCCGGCGCCAAGAACCAGCTCGTCGACTCCGATGCATACGCCCAAAGCATCGACATGGAGCGGGAAGGAATCGAAGCCGTGGCTGCCGAGGCCTATCCCCTCTACGAGAAGCGGATGCGGGAAGCAAACGCGATGGACTTCGACGATCTCCTCGTCCGCACGGTCAACGCGATGGAGCTGTTCGAGGAGGTCCGCGAGCGCTGGCGCCGCACCTTCCGCCACGTCCTCGTCGACGAGTACCAGGACACCAACCACGCCCAGTACCGGCTGCTGCAGCTGTTGGCCGGCGAGCACCGCAACCTGATGGTGGTCGGCGACGACGCGCAGTCGATCTATGGCTTCCGTCACGCCGACGTCCGCAACATCCTCGACTTCGAGAAGGATTTCCCGGAAGCGGAGGTGGTCAAGCTCGAGCAGAACTACCGCTCGACGCAGACCATCCTCTCCGCGGCCAATGCGCTGATCGAACGCAACCGCGAAGGGCTGAAGAAGGAGCTCTGGACCGAGGAGAAGGGCGGCGAGCCGGTCCAGCTCTCCGAGCTGACCGACGAGCATGAGGAGGCGCGCTGGGTCGCGGCGGAGATCGAGCGGCTGGGGGAGGAGCGCGAAGTGGGCCGCTCGGACGTCGCGGTCTTCTACCGGACCAACGCGATGAGCCGGGTGCTGGAGGACACGCTCAACCGCTTCGACGTTCCCTACCAGGTGATCGGCGGCACCAAGTTCTACGACCGGGCCGAGATCAAGGACGCGGTCGCCTACCTCAGCCTGCTGGTCAACCCGGCCGACCTCGTCTCCTTCCAGCGGGTCGTCAACTCGCCCCGGCGGGGGATCGGCAATACCACCCAAAGCAAGCTCGCCGCGCACGCGAACACGACCGGGCTGCCGATCTGGGAGGCGATCGAGCGGATCGAGGAGGTGCCTGGGCTGACGGGCAAAGCGATCAAGAGCGTCTCCCGCTTCTACGAGATCATGGCGACGCTGCGCGAACGTGCCGACGAAGAAGGCCCGGTGGCGACGCTGCTGGAGGCGGTGCTGAGCGAGAGCGGCTACCTCGAAGCGCTGGCGGCGGAGCGGACGGTGGAGGCCGAAGGCCGGGCGGAGAACCTGGAAGCGCTGGTCGCCGGCGCCGCCGAGTTCGACGTCGAGCGCGAACGCGAGGGGGAGAGCGCCAACTTGGCGCCCCTGGAGGAGTACCTGCAGCAGATCTCGCTCTACAGCGAGCAGGATTCGCTGCGGGACGAGCAGGAGCTGGTGACGCTGATGACTCTCCACAACGCCAAGGGGCTCGAGTACGACACGGTCTTCATCGTCGGCTGCGAGGACGGCGCCTTCCCGCACCTGCGGGCGCTGGAAGAGGGGGGCGAAGAGGAGGAGCGCCGGCTCTGTTACGTCGGCATCACCCGCGCCCGCCGCCGCCTCTACATGACCTGGGCGCGGGAACGAAGCCTGTTCGGCCGCTCCGAGCGCAACCTGCCCTCGCGCTTCGTCGACGAGATCCCCGTCGAACTGACCGAGCGCCACTCGACCGCGGCGCAGAGCCTGGGGACGAGCTGGGGGACGCCGACGACGAACGCGGTCGAAGCGGCGCAGCCGCTCGACCCCGGTCCGGCGCTGGAGCTGCAGACCGGCGACGACGTCGTCCACGCCAGCTTCGGCGACGGCGTCGTCACCGGGGTCGAGCCGGGCGGGGTGATCGTCGTCCGCTTCTCCAGCGACGGCGCCGAGCGCAAGCTGATGGCCGACTACGCGCCGATCCGCAGGCGGTGAGCCGATGGCGGCGCGGGTGATCGACGGCAAAGCCGTTGCCGCCACGGTGCGGGAGCGGGTCAAGGTCGACGTCGCCGCCTACAAGGACGAGTCGGGCCGGACGCCGGGGCTGGCGACGGTTCTGGTCGGTGAGGACCCGGCCTCGCAGGTCTACGTCGGGATGAAGCGGCGCAACACCGAGGAGGTCGGGATGCGCTCGATCCACCACGAGCCCGAGGCCTCGATCCGCGAGGAGGAGCTGCTCGACCTGGTGCGCGAGCTGAACGCGGACGACGACGTCGACGGCATCCTCGTGCAGCTGCCGCTGCCCGCCCAGATCGACGAGGACGCGATCGTCGCCGAGATCGACCCGAAGAAGGACGTCGACGGGCTGACGCCGATCAGCGCCGGCATGTTGGCGCACGGCTCGCCGGGCCTGGTGCCGTGCACGCCCCGCGGGGTGATGGAGCTGCTCAGCCATGAGGGGGTCGGGCTCGAGGGCGCCGAGGTGGTGGTCGTCGGGCGCTCGAAGCTGGTCGGGGTGCCGGTGGCGCGGCTGCTGCTGGCGGCCAACGCGACGGTGACGATCTGCCACTCGCGCACGCGTGACCTCGACGCCGTCTGCCGGCGGGCGGACGTTCTCGTCGCCGCCGTCGGAGTGCCGCGGCTCCTGGGCAAGGCGGCGGTGAAACCGGGCGCGGTGGTGATCGACGTCGGCGTCAACCGCCTCGACGAGGGACTGGTCGGCGATGTCGACTACGAGGCGGCGGCCGAGGTGGCCGCGGCGATCACGCCCGTTCCCGGCGGGGTTGGTCCGATGACGATCGCGATGCTGCTTTCCAACACCCTGCAGGCGGCTCGGTCTAGAGCCGCCTGACAGAGGGTTTTCCGTTTCGGGGCCGTATAGGGTCGAAAGCACCCCCATGGGCTACGCAGCGAAGGAGGCAGCATGAGTGAACGTTTGGGCCGTGGCGAGCTGATCGCCGGGATCGCGGGCCTGATTCTGATCCTGACCATGTTCATCTTCGCCTGGTACGGGCTGGAAGGCTTCTCCGGCGACGCCTTCGACGCGCTCGACGACTGGGTGAACATCATCCTCGTCTTCACCGCCTTCTCGGCGATGGCCTTGGCGCTGTTCGGCAGCGACGTCTCGCGTGCGTCGGTGCCGCTCAGCGTTGTCACGACCGTGCTCGGCGGGCTCTCGGCGATCGTCATCCTCATCTATGTCATCAGTCCGCCCAGCGTCGGCTTCGGCAACCTCGGTTCGGTCGACCTGGACGTCAAGTTCGGCGTCTGGCTCGGCCTGATCTGCGCGATCGCGATCGCCATCGGCGGCTGGCTGGCGATGCAGGAAGAGGGCTCGAGCTTCGGCGACGTCGGCGATCGTCTCTCGAGCGGCGGCCGCGGCCCTACGCCGCCGCCTCCACCGCCCCCGGCGAGCTGAGGGTTTCCTCCGCGATGCCTCGCGACACCTGCTTGGCGAAGGCGACGATGGTCATCATCGGGTTGACGCCGGGTGCCGTGGGGAAGAGCGAGGCATCGGTGACGTAAAGAGCGCGAGTGCCCCTGACGGAGCCGTCGGGGGCGCAGGCGCCCTGGCGCGGATCGGCGCTGATCCGCGCCGTCCCCATCGGGTGGAAGGCCTCGAGCCGCAGCTCGGACGGCCTGAAACGGGTGGACTCGAACCGGCGAAGGTCTCCTGGCCTGAGCACCCCGGCCCGGGGAATGTTGGGGTAGACCTCGGTGGCCCCGGCGGCGAAGTGGACTTCGGCCGCGCGGGCGATCCCGAAAGTGATCTGTCGCGCGTCCTCGCTGCTGAGCTTGTAGGTGGCGCGCAGCGCTCCTTCGTTCCCCAGTCCGACCCGCCCCTCCGAGAGATCGCGGAGCTGGACGCCGATCGAGCCGATCTGGCCGAACCCCAGCATCGCGCGCTGGTGCTCGAGGCCGGTGCCGACCAGCCAGGCACCGCCGAAGGGGAGCGGCGTGAAGGTCGCCTCCAGCAGGACCCGCTGCGAGGCCTCCCACTGGTCGACGTAGAAGCTCTGCATCACCCCGTCCCAGCCGCGCACCTCCTCCTCGTAGCGGGCGCCGACCCAGCAGGCGGGGTGGATGTGGAAGTTGCGGCCGACCTGCGTGCCGCCGAGCTCGGAGCGGAGCAGCAGCTCGGGCGTGCCGAGGGCGCCCCCGGCGGCGATCACGGCGCGGCGGGCGCGGACGGTGAAGGGGCGGGCGCGGCCGCCGGCTTCGCGGGCGGCGCAGGCGACGCCCACCGCGCGCCCGTCCTCGACCAGGACCCGCTGCGCCTCGACGCCCGCCCGGACGCGAGCCCCGGCGGCAACCGCCCGGGGCAGGTAGCTGACGTGCATCCCCTGCTTCGCGTCGATCGTGCAGCCGTAGGGGCAGGAGCTGCACTGGACGCAGCCGCCGGCGTTGCGGGAGATCGGGCCGCCGCTGTAGCCGAGCGCCGCCGCCCCCTCCATCGCCAGTTGGCCGTTGCGGCCCATCCGCTCGGGGTCTAGCCGGGTGACGCGGAGGAAATCCTCAGCCTCGGCGTAGTCCTCGTCGAGATCGCCGGCCCAGGAGATGCCGAACTCCTGGCGCCAGTTCTCGAGGATCGAGTCGGGGGCGCGGAAGCAGGTGCCGGAGTTGATCACGGTGGTGCCGCCGATCGTCTTCGCCACCGGGACCGGGATCGGCGGCCTGCCTTCGGCGATCGTCAGGCCGGCGTCGCGGTAGAGCTCGGTCACCGCTTCGAGTCGGTCGGCGGGGTAGTTGTCGCGGTTGTAGTGGTCGCCGGCCTCGAGCACGAGGACGTCGAGCCCGGCCTCGGCCAGCGTCGCCGCGGCGACCGCGCCGCCGGCGCCCGAGCCGACGATCGCGACGTCGCATTCCTCGCCCTCGCCGTGCGGCTCGAGGTCGCCGAGCGAGCCGGCCGGCTCCGGCAGCGAACCGTCGGCAAGGGCGCAGCCGACCTCGGTGCCGACCCTGGCTTCGACGGCGGGAACGACCGCGTAGCCGAGGGTCGAGAAGAGCTTTGCCATCAGCAGCAGGTCGTGGTGGAGCGGGAAGCGCGAGCGCTCGAGCCTGCGCAGGAAGTCGGCGGCCGCCTCCGGGTCGAGCCTGCTGAAGCGCCAGGGGAAGGGCAGCCACTCGAAGGCGCGCAGGCCGAGGCGCAGGCGCAGCAGGACCGGCGGGGGGACCGAGCGCAGGAACTCGGCGACGGGGCCGGAGACGTCGACGTCGCGCTCCGCCGCCGGCAGCCCGTCGATACCCGGCGCCATCGCGGCGCAGATCGCGCTCAGGGTGCGCTGCTCAGCGGCCGAGAGCCCTGGCGCGCCCCTTCAGCCGGGAGCGGCGGGGCGACCGACCCGTCCCACCAGCATCCACAGGTAGAGCGAGAGCAGCGCCAGGAAGCCGTCGACGAGGAAGTTCAGCAGGTAGATGAAGACCTGTTCGTCGATCAGGAAGAAGGCGAGCGAGCCGAGCGAGGAGGCGGTCTTGCCGGCGGCGAGGACCAGTAGCAGCGGCCGGTAGCGGACGACGTCGGCCTGCGCGACCAGGCAGATGCCGGCGATCACGACCATGTAGGCGAAGGCGAGCGCCAGCCAGAGGTCCTCCTGGGTGTGCGGCGCCCGGTTGTGGTTGCCGAACCATTCGCCGACGTCCGAGATCACGTCGAGGACGCCGCTGGGCACGGCGATGAAGAGGATGCCGACCACGGCGAAGGTGACAGCGAGCAGGCGCAGGTTGAAGACGACAAACCTCTCTGCGCGCGGACCCTGCATGCGCGACGAGGATACTGGCTAGCCAGCCAAAGTGGCGTGGCGGGTCCTGACCCCGATTTGGCACCACCGTCCCTCGCATTTGGCGAGGGACGGTCCCCCAAATCGGCGCCACCCCCCGCGAGGATCGGTTTTGGCCGACGACTTAGACTTCGCCGCCATGATCGATCGCGACCAGGTGTTGCACGTGGCGAGACTTGCCCGTCTTCGGCTTTCAGACGAGGAAGTGGAGACGATGGTGGGGGAGTTGTCGGGGATCCTCGAGCATGTGGATCGGATCGGGAATCTCGATCTGGAGGGCGTGGAGCCGACCGCGCACGTGGTCGCGCTGGAGAACGTGCTGCGCCCGGACAAGCCGCGGCCGAGCTGGCCGCGAGAGGTCGTGCTCGCCCAGGCACCCGAACCGCAGGACGGCGCCTTCCGCGTTCCCTCGCCGCAGGCGGAGTGAAGATGCCTGGTCCCGCGACCCTGCACACGGCCACGGAACCAGGCATCTGATGGCCGACCTGCTCGACCTCACGGTCCTCGAGGCCCATAACGCCAAAATGGCCGGCGAATTCTCGCCGCAGGAGCACGCCGCCGCCTGGTTCGAGGCAGCCGGCTCCGACGAGCTGAATGCCTACCTCTGGCGCAACGACCGCGGCGCCGAAGCCGCTGCGATCGAGGTGGAGCAGGATTGGAACGCCCCGATCGCGGTCAAGGACATCTTCTGCACCGAGGGGGTCCCGACCACGGCCGCCTCGCGGATCCTCGAGGGTTATCGCCCTCCCTACACGGCAACCGCGGTGCGCCGGTTGATCGAGGCCGGCCTGCCGATTCTCGGCAAGACCAACATGGACGAGTTCGCGATGGGCTCCTCGAACGAGAATTCGGCCTACGGGCCGGTCCTCAATCCGTGGGACCGCGAGCGCGTTCCCGGCGGCTCCTCGGGCGGTTCGGCCGCCGTGGTGGCCGGGGGGCTGGCTCCCTGGGCGATCGGCACCGACACCGGCGGCTCGATCCGCCAGCCCGCCGCCTTCTGCGGCATCGTCGGCCTCAAGCCCACCTACGGCGCGATCTCCCGCTACGGGATGATCGCCTTCGCCTCCTCGCTCGACCAGTGCGGTCCGCTGACCCGGACCGTCAGCGACGCCGCTCTCCTGCTGGCGATGCTGCAGGGGCGCGACCCGCTCGACTCGACCTCGGTCGGGATCGAGGGCGGCGTCTCGCTGCCCGATCGCGAGGACCTCTCCGGCCTGCGCTTCGGGGTGCCGGCGGAGCTGGCCCGCGACGCGGTCGACGCCGGCGTGCGCGAGGTCTTCGAGCGGACGCTGCGGACGATCGAGGAGCTGGGCGGCGAGATCGCCGAGGTCTCCCTGCCGAGCGCCGAGCACGGCATCTCCGCCTATTACGTGATCGCCCCCGCCGAGGCCTCCTCCAACCTCGCCCGCTACGACGGCGTCCGCTACGGGATGCGCGCCGGCGGCGACGGCGACCTGATCGAGATGTACGAGACGACGCGCTCGGAGGGCTTCGGGGCCGAGGTGAAGCGGCGGATCATGCTCGGCACCTACGCACTCTCCTCCGGCTACTACGACGCTTACTACGGGCAGGCCCAGAAGGTGCGGACGCGGATCGCGCAGGACTTCGACGGCGCCTTCGCCGACGTCGACTTCGTCGTCACCCCGACCGCGCCCTCGGTCGCATTCGAGCTGGGGGAGAAGACCGACGACCCGCTGGCGATGTACATGAACGACTTCTTCACCGTGCCGATGAGTCTCGCCGGCATCCCGGCGATCTCGGTCCCCGCCGGCCTCGCCGAGCCCGAGGGCGGCGGCCCGCAACTGCCGGTCGGCTTTCAGATCGCCGCTCCGGCCTTCGCCGAGCAGCGGCTGCTCGATGCCGCCCACGCGCTCGAGCGGGGGATCGGCTTCGATGCCCGCCCGGAGGGTCAGGATGGCTGAGCTCGAGGCGGTGATCGGGCTGGAGATCCACGTCCAGCTGGCGACGAGGACGAAGATGTTCTGCGGCTGCGAGCTGTCCTTCGGCGACGAGCCGAACGTCCACACCTGCCCGATCTGCTTGGCGCACCCTGGCGTGCTGCCGGTGCCGAACGAGCAGGCGATCCGCTACGCGCTGCAGATCGGCCTGGCGCTCGGGTGCGAGATCGCGCCCCACTCGATCTTCCACCGCAAGAACTACTTCTATCCCGACAGCCCAAAGGCCTACCAGATCAGCCAGTACGACATTCCGATCGCCGGGAAGGGCAAGCTCGGCGAGATCCGCATCCACCGCGCCCACCTCGAGGAGGACGCGGCGAAGATGGTCCACGTCGGCGATTCGGGCCGGATCCACGGCTCCGGCGCCTCGCTGGTCGACTTCAACCGTGGCGGCACGCCTCTGGTCGAGATCGTCACCGAGCCCGACCTTCGCGACGCCGCCGAAGCGGCCGAGTGGGCCCGGCTGCTGCGCGAGACCGTGCGCCAGCTCAAAGTCTCCGACGTGAACATGGAGGAGGGGAGCCTGCGCGTCGACGCCAACGTCTCGGTGCGGCCGGCGGGGAGCAGCGAGCTCGGGACCAAGACCGAGCTGAAGAACATGAACAGCTTCCGCTTCCTCCAGCGTGGGATCGAAGCCGAGCTGACCCGCCAGCGCGAGGTGATCGAGGCGGGGGGGAGGGTCGAGCAGGAGACGCTGCACTTCGATCCCCGCAGCGGTGACCTGACGCCGCTGCGCTCGAAGGAGGAGGCGCACGACTACCGCTACTTCCCCGAGCCCGACCTGGTGCCGCTGGCCCCGACCGAGGAGATGCTGCGCGAGGCCCGTGAGGCGCTGCCGGAGCTGCCGGCGGCGCGGATCGCGCGCTACGAAAGCGAGCTGGGCCTGGCAAGCGACGTGGCGCTGACGCTGGCGACCGATCCCGAGACGGCCGGTTACTTCGAAAGTACCTTGGTCGCAGCCGACGGCGCCGAACCGAAGGTCGTCGCCAACTGGGTCACCGGCGAGCTGGCGGCGGCGCTGCGGCAGTCGGACATCGAGAGCGCCACCGCCTCGAAGGTCACGCCCGAATCCCTCGCCGCCCTGATCGCCCTGGTCCAGGAGAGGAAGATCTCCCACGGCAGCGGCAAGACCGTCCTCGCGACCCTGGTCGCCGAGGGCGGCGACCCCGCCGCGATCGTCGAGCGCGAGGGCCTCGCCCAGATGTCGAGCGACTCCGGCGAGCTGGAGGCGATCGTCGCGAAGGCGATGGCAGACAACGCCGACGCAGTCGAGCGCATCCGCGAAGGCAACCAGAAGGCGATCGGAGCCATCGTCGGCGCCGTCATGCGCGAGACCAAAGGCCGCGCCGACGGCGGCGAGGTCAACCGCCTCATTCAAGAGAAGTTGTAGCGCGCCTGGGTGCGTTGGTAGTCAATCTCCAGTAGGTGTTCGTTTGCACGAGTATGAGGACGGATTCGCTGGCTATATCCCGTCGATGTCCTTCACGCAGGCATTCCGGGTCAAGATCGCGGACGTGACGGGCTTCTCCAAAGAAGTGCGGCAAGCTGTTGACCAGGAAATTCAATGTTCTTGGGAATGGGACCCTGCTGGGCTCTGCAGAGGTCAACCACGGGACTGCCGAGATGATCGAACGGTGGTTCAGATCTCATCCGGAATTCTCACCATCGATGCCCGCAGGCGAAACGACTTCCACCGTAGCCGACGAGATCGCGAAACTCGGGGAACTCCGCTCGCAGGGCTTGCTCACTGATCAGGAGTTCGCAGCGCAGAAGGCCAAGCTGCTCGGCTAAGAGGCCCGGCACCACTTAGACGCTGTCTCAAAATGACTGTTGTAGCCGGAAGTGACAAAGCTGGCAGGCTCTGAGGGTGAGGAACGCGAGCCGCATATGGTGGGAGCGCTCATAGCATTGGCGTAGCCGGCGAGGTTGGTGG
>JBIOWB010000110.1:0-5415 GCA_044868125.1 Solirubrobacterales bacterium | reverse complement strand
GCTGCCTGATGTGGATGCCGATCTTCGGCCCGCTGCCGAAGCCACAGTGGTTCACGGCGCCCTGGAAGGTGGGCTACGTGGTCGTCGTGCGCTTCGCCGGGGCGATCCTCGGCAACGTCCTGATGTGGTCGGGCTCGGTGCTCTACCCCGTCTACGCCGCCGGCGAGCGCTACTGGGGGATCTCGCCGATCGCCGACCAGAGCACCGCCGGCGTGGTGATGATGGTCGAGGGGACCTTCCTCGGTCTCGGCCTGCTCGCCTGGTTCTTCTTCGAGTGGTCGCGAGAAGGGATCGAGAAGCAGCGGCTGCTCGACCTGGCGTTCGAGCGTGGGGTCGAGCTCGACGAGGCACGGGCGCAGCGGGCGGTCGCGGCGGGCCAGGGGAAACGGCTGGAGCAGCAGATCCTGGAATACGGGCAGGAGCCCCATGTCGTCGCTCGATAGAACCCGTGCCTGGCTCGTTACGGGGCCGGTCGGGCGCGGCCTCTCCTTCGCGATCGACTTCTCCGTCGCCCTGCGAACGATGCTGGTGCGGCGCCGATGATCAATCATCTAGGGTCACCGGTCCGATGAAGACCACCGTCAACGAGCTGGCCAACTCCCGTGCTGAAGTCGAGGTTGAGGTTCCCGCCGCCGACGTGGAGAAGGCGACCTCCCGTGCCGCCCGCGCCCTGGCGAAGGAGATGCGGATGCCCGGCTTTCGTGCCGGCAAGGCGCCGGCCTCGCTGGTGATCCAGCGGGTCGGGTTCGCCACGGTCCTGCAGGAGGCGATCCGCGAGGCGCTGCCGGAGTGGTACGAACTGGCCCTCTTCGACTCGGAGGTGAGCCCGATCGGCGACCCGGACATCGAGATGGTCTCGACCCCCGACGAGGAGGGCGGGGCGCTCGAGTTCAAGTTCACGGTCGGCGTGCGCCCGGCGGCCAAGCTCGGTCCCTATGAAGGGCTCGAGGTCGGCAGGGAGGACAAAGAGGTCCCCGACGAAATCGTCGACACCGAGGTCGAGCGGATCCGCGAGGGCTTCGCGCGCCTGGAGCAGGTCGACCGCGCCGGCGCCGAGGGCGATTCGCTGCTGATCGACTTCGAGGGCTTCGCCGACGGCTCGGCCTTCCAGGGGGGCAGCGCCGAGGACTACCTGCTGGCGCTCGGATCGGGCCAGCTGATCGAGGGCTTCGAGGAGCAGCTTGTGGGGGCGAGCGCGGGGGAGGATCGCGAGGTCGAGGTCACCTTCCCGGCCGATTACCAGGCTGAGCACCTGGCCGGCAAGGACGCCGTCTTCAAAGTCAAGGTCAAAGAGGTGCGGGAGAAAGTCCTGCCGGAGTTGGACGACGACTTCGCCTCCGACGCTTCGGAGTTCGACACGCTGGAGGAACTGCGGGCCGACATCCGCGAGAAAGTGGGCACGGCGCTGGGCAGCCGGGCCGAGGAAGACTTCAAAGTCGCGGCGATCGACGCGGCGGTGCAGGAAGCGACGGTCGACGTTCCCGACGAGCTGACGACCGCACGGGCGACCGAACGCTGGGAGCGGATGGAACGGCAGCTCGCCGGCCGTGGCATGGATCCGAACGCCTTCCTGCAGATGCAGGGCAAAACCCGCGACGAGCTGATCGAGGAAACGAAGCCCGACGCGGAACGAGAGCTGAAGCGCGAGGCCGTGGTGACGGCGATCGCCGAGGCGGAGGGAATCGAGGTCTCCGAGGAGGAGATGGTCGAGGCGCTCGAGCACAGCGCCGAGCACGAACGGACGACCCCGGAGAAACTGCTGGAGCGACTGCGCCAGAGCGGACGCGACTCGATGGTCCGCGAAGACATCCGCGCCCGCAAGGCGATCGAGCTGGTTGCCGCCTCCGCCAAGCCGATCCCCAAAGAGGAAGCCGACGCCCGCAGGGAGCAGGCCGAGGCGCGGGAGAAAATCCTGGCGCCCGAGCAGGGGCAGGGCAAGCCCAGCGAGCTTTGGACTCCGGGCAGCGACTGACCGCGTTCGGTAGGGAGGGGGTGGTGTCCCTCTCCCTCCCTGGGATTTTCGCCGTTAACGCTCCATCTCTCGCCAAGCTGTCAGGGCGAGAGTCCGAAAAGTAACCACGGAAGTGCTGGAGCGGGCCCCTCCACCGCCTTCTATAGAGTCCAGATCGATGAGTCCTTTGGTGCCGATGGTGGTCGAGCAGACGTCGCGCGGGGAGCGTGCATTCGACATCTACTCGCGCCTGCTGGGTGAGCGGATCATCTTCCTCGGCACGCCCGTCACCGACGACATCGCCAACCTGATCGTGGCGCAGTTGCTGCACCTGGAGTCCGAGGATCCGGACAAGGACGTCAGCCTCTACATCAATTCGCCGGGCGGTTCGGTTTACGCCGGTCTGGCGATCTACGACACGATGCAGTTCATAAAACCCGACGTGCAGACGATCTGCGTTGGGGTGGCGATGAGCATGGGGGCGCTGCTGCTCAGCGGCGGCACCGCCGGCAAGCGGATGGCGCTGCCGAACTCGAAGATCCTGATCCACCAGGTCTCGGCCGGCTTCCAGGGCCAGGCGACCGACATCGAGATCCACGCCAAGGAGATCATCGACGTCCGCCGCCGCCTCGACGAGATCATCGCCAAGCACACCGGTCAGCCGTTCGACAAGGTCACCAAAGACACCGAGCGGGACTACTTCATGAGCGCGGATGAGGCGAAGGAGTACAACCTCGTCGACCGCGTGATCGAGCACCACTGAGACGCGCCGCCGCTCTGGTCATTGCTTTGGCGGCCTTTGCGGCCGCTCCCGCTTCGGCCGAGATCGGCAGCCGTGACGGCGGCATTTCGTACTACGGCCACGTCTTCCCGGTGCAGGGCCCGCACGGGACGCGGGGAGCGGTGGGGATGTACCAGGCGCCGCGCGACGGCGGCCGCATCCACGAAGGCTTCGACATCACCGCCGCCTGCGGCACGCCCCTGGTCGCGGTGCGCAACGGACGGGTGCTGCGGCGGGGCTTCGACCCGGTTCTCTACGGCAACTACCTGCTGCTCCACGGCGAAGGCGAGGACCGCAGCTACTTCTACGCGCACATGCCGCACTCAGCGCTCGTGCCCAGGGGGGAGCGGGTATGGGAGGGCGAGCGTGTGGGCGCGGTGGGCGAAACCGGCAACGCCGCCGGTCTCGGTTGCCACCTCCACTTCGAGCTCCACGTCCACGGGGTCGCGACCAACCCGGAACCGGCGCTGCGCCGCTGGGATCGCTACAGCTGAGCCACCCTCAGTCATCCTGCCGCAGCGCCCGTTCGAACCAGAGGTCGGCTTTCGGGTTCTCGTTGTAGGCGGGGACCTCGCGGTAGCCAGCGGAGCGGTAGAGACCGACGGCGGGAGTGAGGTAGTCGGAGGTGTCGAGGCGGACGGCACGGCAGTCGTGTTCGAGGGCGATCTCGTCGAGACGGGCGAGGATCCGTCGCCCGAGGCCGGTGCCGCGGAGGGCCGGCGCCACGTACATGCTCTTCACCTCGGCGATCTCGGTGTCGAGGTGACGGATGCCACCGAGCCCGGCAGGCTCGCCGTCCACTCGGGCGAGCAGTAGGACGCCGCTCGGCGGCACCAGGTCCGCCGGCGGTCCGGCCGCGATCTCCTCGTCGAGGTCGATCCCGGCTTCCTCGCGGTCGTAGACCAGCGGCCCGTCGGCCTCGCGGACGAAGTCCGCATAGAGCCTCCGCACCTCCGGATCATCACGCCCGACTGGCTCCAGCTTCAAAGTCACGCAATTGACGCTAACGGGTTGCGGAATTGCTCCAATCTGCACGCCACATGCGCGCTATGGCCTGGCAGAATCCCTCATGTGACTCGGAAGGAATTGTCTGCGGTGATTGCCGAATGCGCAGAGGTGACCCAGCGCGCCGCGGCGCGCACGGAAAAGGCGCGGGCAAACATCGAGGTCTCAAGGGAAGGCATAGAGGAGGCGAGGAGGCGGCAGGACGCGGCGCTGGCAGCACAAGAAGAGATCAGCGAGAAGATGGAGAAACAGTGGGCTGAATCGACTGCCCGCTGGGAGAAGGAACAGGTCGCGATGCGCGAGGCGGCCGCACGGAGCGAGAGGATGATCGAGGAGTCCGGGCGCCGGTTCGATGAGATCGTCGCCGAGCTGCGGGACCAGCGGGACGAGCGGCGGGCGCTGATTGAGGCTCTGTTCAGAGCGATAGACCGGCTGCTGCCTCCTCCTCAACCAGGCTCGGCCTGACTTTGCGACTCGAAGATCAGACCCGCAGTTCGTAGTTGACCCACTCCGAGCGCTCGGCGCCGGTGGAGTCGTAGAGATGCTGGGCGGCGTGGTTGTCGGGCGCGGTGGACCACTCGACGAAGGGGGCGCCGCGCTCACGGGCGACTTCGGCGGTCGCCTCGATCAGGGCCCGGCCGACGCCCTCGCCGCGGGCGTTCTCGGCCACATAGAGGTCGTTCATCAGTACCGACTCGACCGCCTCCAGGGAGCTGAAGTGCCAGTAGAGGCAGGCGTAGCCGATAAGGGGTCCTTCGCGGCGGGCGCCGAGCACGAGGCCGTCCTCGCTCGGGGCGAGGAAGCGGCGGAAGAAGGCGCGGTTGCGCTCCTCGTCGATCTCCTTCACCTCGTAGAAGCGCTGGTAGGCGGCGATCAGCGGCAGCAGCTGCTCGAACTCCTCGTCGGCGATCGGCGCGATCTCGAGCTCGGCGGCCACCCGCCCACGGTAGCGACACGCAAGGCCGCGCTCACGTGAAGGGACAGCCGAACCGATGCCGTAAACGACCCTCACGAACCGGCGCAGGTCCCCGTCTAAGCTTTTGGGACGAGCCGGAGGCAAGAGACTTCGTCCCGATTTAGGAGGGGATTCCCCTGGCACGTCCTTCAGACTCGAACGAGCAGCTCCTCTGCAGCTTCTGCGGCAAGTCGCAGCGCCAGGTGAAAAAGCTGATCGCCGGCCCCGGCGTCTACATCTGCGACGAGTGCATCGACCTCTGCAACGAGATCATCGACGAGGAGCTGACGGCGCCGCCTGCCTTCGAGCTGGAGAACCTGCCGAAACCGCGGGAAATCCACGACGTCCTGCAGGAGTACGTGGTCGGCCAGGACGCGGCCAAGCGGGCCCTCTCCGTTGCGGTCTACAACCACTACAAGCGGGTCCAGATCGCCCAGTCCGACGAGACCGACGTCGAGCTGCAGAAGTCGAACATCATGATGCTGGGCCCGACCGGCTGCGGCAAGACGCTGCTCGCCCAGACCCTGGCGCGGATCCTCAACGTGCCCTTCGCGATCGCCGACGCCACCGCCCTGACCGAGGCCGGCTACGTCGGGGAGGACGTCGAGAACATCCTCCTGAAGCTGATCCAGGCCGCCGACTTCGACGTCAAGAAGGCCGAAACGGGGATCATCTACATCGACGAGATCGACAAGATCGCGCGTAAAGCCGACAACCCGTCGA
>JBIOWB010000109.1:0-18026 GCA_044868125.1 Solirubrobacterales bacterium | reverse complement strand
TACCTGCTGAGTAGGGTGCGGCTCACCCCCCTCTCCCTCCGGTCGCGGTGCGAATTTCCACAGCCCGAGCCCGACCACTGCGACGAGAAGCAGGTACGGCACCGGGTCGAGAGCGCTGAAGGTTCCGAGCAGCTCGGCAGGCCAGATCAACAGCGCCAGCGCAACCACCGCCGACGCCAATGCAGCCGGCGCTCCTTCGAAGCGCGGCAGCAGCCAACGGCGCACAGCTCCCCCACCCAACCAGGCGAAGCCGCCGAGCAGCAGGATCTCGACGACGCCGAGCAGATAGCGCCCTGGACCGAGCATCAAGACCTGCGCCGTCGCAGCAGGCGGGTCATCTGCTCGAGCTCCTCGACACGGAGCAGCTTCGCGACAGCTGCGTAGACCAGTCCGCCGACGGCGAGGCCGCTGCCCAAGGAGATGATCTGCCCCACCAGACCGCGGCCGAGGGCTTGGTCGAGGACGTCCCAGATGAGCCAGCCGACCCCGGCCAGAGCCGCCGAGGCGATCGTGATCCGTATCCCGGTGGAGCTCAGTCGTCGCAACTCCAGGCCGCCGAACTTCCGCCTGAGGATCACCGCCTGGGCAACCACGGCCACGGTCGTCCCGATCCCGGTTCCGGCGACGATCCCACCCACACCGAACGGCGCGTAGAGAGCCAGCGCCGCGAGCGCCGAGACGACGAGGTCGATCGTCGCCAGCGCCGTCGCCTGCCACGGTTTCTGCAGGCTGAAGAAGGTCCGGGTCTGCAGCAGGTACAGCCCGTTGGTCGGCAGCGAGAAGGCGAACCAGAAGAGCGCCGTCGCGACGACCGCGGTCTCGGCCGGATCGAAGGCCCCACGCTGGTAGACGAGGCGGATCATCGGGTCCGAGAGGGCGAGGATCGCAGCCGCCGCCGGCACCAGGACGAAGAGGATCTGGCGCATCCCGTTCGCCATCGTCGCCCGCAGGTTCTCGATTTCGCCCGCGTTGGCGAAGCGCGCCAAAGTTGGAAAGAGGACAGTCGCGATCGCCACCGAGAAGATCCCCTGCGGCAGCTGGTAGATGCGGAAGGCTTTGTCGATCGCCGCCGGCGCCTGATCGGAGACGAGGCTGCCGAAGAAGCTGTTGATCAGCAGGTTGAAGTTGATCAGGCCGAGGCTGATCGTCACCGGCAGCATCAGCAGCAGCACCCGCCGCATCCCCGGGTGGTGCCAGTCGAAGCTCCAGCTGAATCGGTAGGGCGTGTTGCGCAGGTCCCAGGCCGGGATCAGCAGCTGCACCACCGTCCCGACGAGGATGCCGATCGCGTAGGCGTAGATTCGATCCTGGCCGTGGAACAAGGGCTCCAGCGCGACGAGGACGGCGATGATCGAGAGGTTCCAGAACAGCGGCGAGATCGCGAAGGCGCCGAAGCGGTCGTAGCTGTTGAGGACGCCGACGACGATGCCGCTGACCCCGAGCAGGATCAGGATCGGGAAGAGGACCTGCGAGAGGGTGACGGTGAGGTCGAGGATCTCGCCTTCGAACCCGGGCGCGAAGACCGGCATGATCACCGGCGCCAGCAGCACGAACAGCGCCGTGATCGCGCCCAGCACCATCGTCACCAGCAAGAGCAGCGTCGAGGCGAGGCGGAAGGCCTCTTTGTAGGCCTTCTTGCCGATCAGTTCGGTGAAGACCGGGACAAAGGCCGGCTGCAGCGCCGCATCGGCGAACAGCGCCCGGATCAGGTTCGGGACCTGGAAGGCGATCGTGAAGGCCGACATCGGCCCGCTGATCCCGTAGTAGCCGGCGGCGACGACTTCGCGGGCAAGGCCGGCGACGCGCGAGGCCGCGGTGGCGATCGAGAAGAACGCGGTCGAGCGGGCGATCCTGCCCGCCTGCCGCCCGGGGGGCGGCTCGCGGGTGATTTCCTCCCCCGGTTCAAAGGCCTCCGCCTCCCAGACGGCGCGGTCGGCGTCGATCGCCGGCTCGTCGGGATCGGGGTTTTGCGGTGCCCTGGGCGTCTCCAAGCTGGTTGTCGATTCCGGTTCGGGGGCGACTGAAGTTGGCTCAGTCGCTATAGTCGGCGGCCGCCCGGAGCCGGCAAGGCGCCTGCTCGGGTACTTGACATGGCCAACATAGCCTCACAGAAGAAGCGGATACTGCGCAGCGAGCGCGAGCGCACCGAGAACCGGCTGCTGACCAGCACGGTCAAGACGCATTTCCGCCGGCTCGAAGCCGCGGTCGACGGTGGCGACGCCGACGCGATCGCAACCGAGCAGCGCGAGCTGATCTCGAGGATCGACAAGGCCGTGCAGAAGCGCGCCCTCCACAAGAACACCGGCGCACGCAAGAAGGCCAGGGCAGCAAGGATCGCTGCCGGCGCCAAAGCGGCCTAGGCAGCTCCCGCAGCGGCCCTACGCAGCGCGATCGTCAGCGCCAGCTCGTCGCCATAGTCGGCGCCGCCGCGGCACCAGAGCTCGAGGTCGGCGAGGGTCTCGGTTGCCATACGCAGGTCGCCCAGGTTGGCGTCACGCAGGCGGTTGACGAGCTGCTTGGCCGCGTAGGGGTGCATTTTCAGCGAGGACTCGACCTGCTTCGGTGGGATTCCCTCCTCCAGCTGGGCGGCGGCTGCACAGGCGCTACGCAAGCGCGAGGCGAGGCCGTAGATCAGCCCGGTGACGTTCTCGCCCTGGCCGATCAGGCGCTCGCCGATCCGTAGCGACGCGGCCGCGTCGCCTTCGATCAGCGCGTCGGAGAGCGACCAGACGGCTGCTTCGGAGGTGTCGGCGACCATCTCCCGCAGGTCCGATGCCGTGACTTGCCCCCCCTCCCCCGCCCACAGCGCCAGGCGCTCGAGCTCGTTGCGCAGGCGCAGCGGGTTCGAGCCCATCCGCTCGACCAGCAGCCGCGCCGCCGCGGGCTCCAGCCGGAAGCCGAGCTGCTGCGCTTCGCGGACGAGGACGCTGGGCATCTCGCGCGCCTTGGGCGCCTCGAACTCATGGATCTCGCCACTCGCGGCTTTGACCGCTTTCGCGAGCTTTGCCGGCGCCTTGTCGCGGCAGATCAGGACCAGGGTCAGGTCCGGCGGCAGCTCCCCGAGCGCGGCGAGAACCGGCTCGAGCTGTTTGTCCCTCCACCGCTCGACGCTGTCGGCAAGCAGGTAGCGCCGGGTGCCCATCAGCGACATCGCCGGGATCGCCGCCAGCAGCGCCTCGTGGTCGGGCATCCCTTTGCCCTCATCCGGCTCGAACACCTCCAACGCGGCCGATCCGCCCTCGCGTTCGGCGCGAGCCCGCAGACGCGCTCGCGTAGCGTCGATCTTCGCCTCGTCGGTGCCCGCGATCAGGTACAGCGGCTTCATCTCCTCGGCCATGGGCCGAGTCTACGTCCCGCCCCGGCTCGGGCGGCGTCTACTTGTCTTGACCTTTGGCGAGCCCGTTGCCGTTGCCGGGCCCCGTCGCTGAGGCGGCCGAGGCGGCCGATGAGCTCGACGCTTCGATGCCATGTTCGCTGGCATGTTCGGCGGCTGCGGCTGAGGACGAGTTGCCCGGAGCCGGAGCAGGTTCCGGACCGGGCGGTGAGGAGATGGTCGCTTCCGGAGGCGGACTGGTCGGCCTCGGTGAGGAGACAGGCGTCGGGGCCGGAGGAGAAGCCGGGTCAGAGGCAGGAGCCGGAACCGGCGCGGGTGCGCCCCCACCGGACCCCCCGTCGCCTCCCCCGGAGGTTTCGGGCGCACTGACAGGCGGACCCGGCGATTTGATGGCGGCGTCGTCACCAGAACCGACGTCGCCCCCCGTGGACCCGCCTTCGGATTCATCAGCGTGCGATTCGCCGGATGCCGGTGCAAGCGCCACCGACCGCGGAGCGACGGCCGGAGCGAAAGCACTGGGCTTGTGGTCAAGCGTCAGCTTTTCCGCCTCGGCAATCGATTGCCCCAGCGACGGTTCCTTTGGCAGCGGCGCCGGGTCGAGCAGCGGGAAGCCCGGCTGGGCAAAGATCGCGACGAGGGCCAGCCCGGCCGCCGCGGTCAGCCCGAGCAGGGCGAAGGCGGTGCTTCGCATCCGTTCCGGCAGTCCTTTCCCGGCGAAGCTCGGGAATCGGAGCGAAGAAAGTGACCTGCTGTGAAGGATCCAGTGCACCAGTTCGTTGATCGGCAGAGGCGGGCGCCCCACAAGCAATTGGATCGAGTTCCTCAACTATCGATTCGGCTATCCGTCCAGCCGAAAGCAGCAGCCTTCGACGTCGATGATCACGCTGCCGTCGCGATCCGTCCGCAGCGTCGGCACCCCGTGCCGCTCCAAGGTCGAGAGCGTGGCTCGGGTGGGGTGCCCGTACGAATTGCCCTCCCCCACGGAGATCACCGCCAGCTCCGGACGCGTGCGATCGAGCAGCGAGCCGAGACCGGCGTCGTCGCTGCCGTGGTGGGCGACCTTGAGAACGTCGATCGGCCCGGGGTCGATCGGAACCGACTCGGCCTCCGCGTCGGCGGTCAGCAACATGCTGAACCCGTGCCAGCGCGCCTCCATCACCAGCGCCTGCTGGTTCGGGTCCTCCCCACCCAGCGGATCGCCCAGAAGCTCCCGCGGCGGCCAGAGCACCTGCAGGCGGAGCTGGCCCGAGCGCAGCTCCTGGCCGGCGGCGAGCCGCTCCAGATCGACGCCCGCGGCGTCGGCGGCTGTCATTGCTTCCCGGCCGAGACGGGCGAAGCCGAGGCGCTCGATCGGGAAGCGACCAAGCAGTTCCTCGATCCCCGCCGCATGGTCGGACTGGTCGTGGGTGACGATCGCCGCGCCGAGATCGGTCACCCCTGCGGCCTCCAGCTTTCCCGCGAGGTCGTCCCCCGGCGGCCCGCCGTCGACGAGCACCGGGGGTGCCCCCGCCGGCTGCAGGAGGATTGCGTCGCCCTGACCGACGTCGAGGATCTCGATCCGCAGGCCACGTACCGGTTGCGGCACGGAACCACCGGCGCCGGGCAAACCGAGGGCGAAAGCCGCCGCTGCGGCGACGGCGGCGACAACGGGCTTGAGCGTCGGTCTTGCCGGGCTCGAAGGCAGGCGCAACCTGAAGCGCCTGAGAGCAAGGCAGAGCAGGATGGCGCCGGCCAGTCCCAGATAGGAGGCGATCAACCCACCGCCGCTCAGATGCACAGGCACCTCCGCCCACCCCGGCGCCGCGCACAATGAGGCGACCTGGGCGACGTAGGCGAGGAGGAGGGCGTTGAGCCCGTTCAGCGGCTCGAGCGGGACTCCCGGCACCTGCGCCAGGCCGGCGTTGCACATCCCCAGCCACATCGCCGGCGCCACCGCCGGCATCGCCGCCACGTTCGCCACCAGCGTCGTCGTCGAGAGGGTTTCGAAGTGGTAGACGATCAGGGGCGCGGTGGCGAGGGTGGCGGCGACGGTCACCGCCAGCCCCTCGGCCAGGGCGCGGCGCCATCGCCCCGCCCCCAGTCGCGCCGTGACCGTGCGGCGGATCGGCGCAGCGAGGAGCAGGATCCCGAGCACCGCCGCGAAGCTCAGCTGCCAGCCGACGTCGGCGGCGACCGCCGGATCGATCGCCAGCGTCACCACCACCGCCAGCGCCAGGGCGTACAGGCGCGAGGCGCGACGACCGCCGAGGGTCGCCAGCACCCCGACCGCGCCCATCACCCCGGCCCGCTGGATCGAGGGACCGGCACCGGCGACGGGCACGTAGACGGCGATCAGGGCCAGCACCCACAGCAGGCGCTCGCGAAGGGGGATGCCGAGCATCCCCAGCAAGGGCATCGCCAACAGGGCCAGCAACGTCACGTTCTCACCCGAGACGGCCAGCAGATGGCTGAGCCCGGAGCGGCGGAAGTCCTCCTTCGTGCGCTCGTCGATCCGCTCGTCCTGACCGAGGACGAAGCCTCGCGCCAGCTCCGCCTCCCTGGGCGGCATCCCCTGCCCCAGACCCACTGAGGCGCGCTCGCGGATCTGGTCGCCGTTCGCCAGCGCCAGGGCGACGACCAGGGCGATCCCGAGCAGGACGAGCGGCGACGGTCGCGGCGAGCGCATCGACACGCCGCCCTCAAGGCTGCAGCCGCTCGCGCAGCGCCTCCATCGTCGCCGGCCCGATCCCCGGCACCTGGTCGAGCTGCTCGACCGAGGAGAGGCCGCCGTGTTCGTCGCGGAACTCGACGATGTCGCCGGCCGTGACCGGACCGATCCCGTCGATCTCTTCGAGCTGCTCGGCGGTGGCGGTGCCAAGGCTGATCGGGCTGTCTTCGGCGGTAGGGCCCACAGCTGCCGCGCCGCCCGGGAGCCGCTCCGGCACCACCACCTGCTGGCCGTCGGCTAGGCGCGCCGCCAGGTTCACCGCGTCGAGCTCCGCTTGTGGCACCGGGCCGCCGGCGCGGATGACGGCGTCGTTGACCCGGCTTCCGGCCGGCATCCGGTAGACGCCGGGCCGACGCACCGCGCCGGTCACGTCGACGACGAGGTCGCCGCCCCGATCGCTTATCGAGAAACTCGCTCCACCGGAGGCGCTGCCGGCGTCAGCGGCAAAGGAGAACTCGCCCCCGCCACCCTCGCCTCGAATCGCCCGTGCGCCGACGAGCAGCACCGCCACCGCGATTGCGGCATAGACGACGATCTGACTGCGGCTCAACTCCGGCATCGCCGCCGATCATCGGCCGCCCCACCGCACGCATGGCCCGCACAAACAAAATCTTCTCAGGAGAACAGGTGGCCGAAGCGTGAAATCGAGTGCTCTTGTGCTGGGTCCGGGGAGGACCCGGAGGAGCCTCCCAATTTTTGCGACGGAGGGTCCTCCCCGGACCCACCCCCACCTCAGAACTCGTCGTCTTCGTCGTAGCCAGCCACCTCGGCGAGCTGATCGCTGTAAAGCTCGACCGCCGCAACCGGCGGCGACTGGATCGAGACGCAGATCAGCTCCACTTCGCCTTCGTTGCCGATCGAGTGCTCGGTCGCCGGCGGGACGAGGATCAGGTCGCCCTCACCGACCTCCTGGGTGTCACCGGCCACCGACATCGTGCCGCGGCCGCGCACGACCACGTAGGCCTGCTCGGCCTCTCCCGAGGAGTGCAGCGTCTGCTTCGCCCCGCCCGGCACCGTGACCCAGGTGACGGAGAGGTTGCGGGAGCCGAGTTCGCCCGCGTCCATGAGGACATGGGTCCGCAGCCGGTGCCATTCCTCGACGGCGGCTTCTTCGAGTCTTCTGACCAGCATTTCGCGGCTTTCTAGCAGACCGGACGGGACCCGCGGAGGCCCCTACTTGACCACCAGGTTGACCAGCTTGCCAGGAACTACAATTTCCTTGACTATTTGTCCGCCGTCGAGATGCCGGGCAACCTTCTCGCTTTCCCGCGCCATCTGCAGCAGCTCCTCCTTCGAAGCCTCCGCCGGCGCCTCGATCCGGTCGCGCAGCTTGCCGTTGACCTGGACCACCAGCGTCACCGTGGCGCTGGTCAACAGGTCGGGGTCCGCCTGCGGCCAGGGTTGCTCCCAGACGCGCTCGCCCGTCAGCCGCTCGTAGACCTCGCTGCCGAGGTGCGGAGCGAAGGGGAAGATCAACGAGGCCGCCGTCGCCGTCGCAAAGCGGATCGCCGCGTCGCCGCCAGGGGTCCCGTAGAGATCGTCCTTGAGGCGGTATGCGTCGTTGACGAGCTCCATCACCGCCGAGATCACGGTGTTGAACTGGAAGCCGCGGCTGAAGTCCCGCGTCGCCTTGTCGATCGCCCAGTGCGCCTTGGCGAGGAGCTCCCGCGCCGCGCCCTCAGCCGCCGCAGATGCCTCGCCGGCCTCGGTCCTCTCCCCCGCCTCCTCGCAGAGCCGCCAGAGGCGCGAGAGGAAGCGGTTGACGCCCTCGACGCCCTCGTCGGTCCAGTCGCCGCCGCGCTCCGGCGGGCCCATGAAGCAGACGTACGTACGAGCGGTGTCTGCGCCGTAGCGCTCGACGTACTCGCCGGGGCTGACCGTGTTGCCCCTCGACTTCGACATCTTCGCCCCGTCGCGGGTGATCATCCCCTGGGTGAAGAGGTTGGCGAACGGCTCCTGTACGCCGAGGTGCCCGAGGTCGGCCAGCGCCTTGGTGAAGAAGCGCGCGTACATCAGGTGCAGGATCGCGTGCTCGACTCCGCCGATGTACTGGTCGACCGGCATCCAGTGGTCGGCGGCACCCCGCTCCCATGCAGCGTCATCGTTCTCGGCGTCGAGGTAGCGCAGGAAGTACCAGGAGGAGTCGACGAAGGTGTCCATCGTGTCGGTCTCGCGGCGGGCGGCGGCGCCGCAGCGCGGGCACTCGGTCGCGACCCACTCCTCGGCCGCCGCCAGCGGGCTCTTGCCCTGCGGCGCGTAGTCCTCGATCTCCGGCAGCTCCACCGGCAGCTGCTCCTCGGGCACCGGCACGATCCCGCACTCGTCGCAGTAGACGACCGGGATCGGCGCCCCCCAGTAGCGCTGACGGGAGACCAGCCAGTCGCGCAGGCGGTAGTTGACCGCCGGCTTGCCGCGGCCCTCGGACTCCAGCCAGGCGACGATCTCGTCGTAGGCCTCGCGGTTGTGCTTGCCGTCGAAGCGCCCGGACTCGACCATCGAGCCGTCGCCGGGATAGGGCAGGCCCTGCTCGTCGCGGGCAAGCTCCGGGTCTTCCCCCTCGATCACCCGTTTCACCGGCAGATCGAACTTCTTGGCGAATTCGTAGTCGCGGCTGTCGTGCCCCGGCACCGCCATGATCGCGCCGGTCCCGTACTCCATCAGCACGTAGTCGGCGACGAACATCGGGATCGACTCGCCGTTGACCGGGTTGACGACGGAGCGGCCGAGCGGCACGCCGGTCTTCTCGCGATCCTCCGCACCGCGTTCCTCGGCCGACTCGCGGCCGACGCGGTTGACGTACTCGCGCACCTCCTCCTCGGCAGGCGTGCCGGCGACGAGGCGCTCGAGGTCGGGGTGCTCGGGCGCGAGGACGAAGAAGGTGGCACCGAAGAGGGTGTCGGGGCGGGTGGTGAAGACCGGGAAGTCGAGGCCGACCTCCTCGCAGCGGAAGACGACTTCGGCCCCCTCGGAGCGGCCGATCCAGTTGCGCTGCATCGTGATCACGTGCTCGGGCCAGGACTCGAGCAGGTCGAAGTCGGCGAGCAGGCGGTCGGCATAGTCGGTGATGCGGAAGAACCACTGCTCGAGGTTCTTCTGGATGACCTCGGTGCCGCAGCGCTCGCAGCGGCCGTCGACGACCTGCTCGTTGGCGAGCACGGTGGCGTCTTTGGGGCACCACTGGACGGGCGCCTCGGTGCGGTAAGCGAGGCCGCGCTCGAACAGCTGCAGGAAGATCCACTGGGTCCAGCGGTAGTACTCGGGCGTGTGGGTGGCGAGTTCGCGCGACCAGTCGATCGAGATCCCCCACTCGCGGAACTGGCGACGGAAGGACTCGATCGAGCGCTCGGTCGCGACCCGCGGCGGCTCGCCGGTTTTGATCGCGTTGTTCTCCGCCGGCAGCCCGAAGGAGTCGTAGCCCATCGGGTGGATCACCTCGAAGCCGTGGCGGCGGCGGAAGTGGGCGATCGCGTCGCCGACCGCGTAGCACTTGAGATGGCCGACGTGGGGCTCGCCCGAGGGGTAGGGAAGCATCTCGAGCACGTAGCTCTTCGGCTTCGAGCCGTCGAAGCCGGGCCGGCCGGGGTTGGCGACCTCCCAGGTCTTCTCCTCAGCCCAAACCTGCTGCCACTTCCGCTCGATCGCCTTCGGGTCGTAACCGGCCATGAGCCCGCGATCTTACGAGGGGAGGCCGCGGCGCAACGGGCGCCCCGGCTCAGCCGGGGTAGCTGTAGGTGACGGGCGAGAGGTCGTGAAGGACGTGCGGCCAGACGTAGACCTCGATCGTGGCGGCGAGGAGCAGGGTCGGGATCGCCAGCAGCACGGTGACGAGGGTGGCGGCGAGCAGCTGGTTCCACTCGCCGCGACGACTGGCGATCAGCCAGGCGGCGAGCGGCAGGAACAGCGCCGTCAACTCGGGGATCGCGTGCGGGAGGACGCTGAGGATCAGTTCGAAGCGGGAGATCTGCAGCTGGTAGGCGATCGTCGATCCCTGGAAGCCGAGGAAGAGCGCCTGCGTGGAGAGCGAGAAGAGGGTGACGGCGCAGACGAAGAGGATCGCCAGCTCGCCCGCCTTGACGTGGATCCAGCGCGAGAGGCCGGAGCGCTGGGCGGCGGCGATCGGCATCGAGGCGCCGGCGATGAAGCCGGCGACGCAAGCCGTCCCGTGCAGAGCGAGGACAAGCGAGTTGCGCCAGAGGATCGGCAACAGGTCTCCGGGCTCGGAGGGCGAGGTGAGGCCGGGAAGGTGGATCGGGGTCAGGTCGGGCGTGAGCAGGCCGGCCACCACCCACACGGCCGCCAGCAGCGTCAGGGCGATGGCGAGGCTGAGCGCCGTCCAGCCGCGCAGGACGCGCCACGGTCGCCGGCTCCACGAGTCGAGGGTCTCGCGGGTATCGCGCATGCCGTGACTGAAGACATGTTGATTTGCCGCGCTCATCGCCCTAGAGCATCGGCAGCGAGGCGCGTCTCTTTAGGCGCGGAGTCGGAGCTCAGCCACCGAGCTCCCGCTCGATCTTCTCCGCCAGCGCCGCCAGGTCCTCCAGCTTGACCTCGAGGCCGTAGGCAATGCGCCGCACGTTGCCCCAGGTGGGATTGATCCGGCCGGACTCGATGTGGGAGATCCAGGTCGCGTGGATGTCAGCCCGTTCGCCCAGCGTTTCCTGGCTCAACCGGGCGTCGTTCCGGAGCGTGCGGATGGCCGTCCCGAGGCCTCTCTGGGGATCGTCGCGGCGCGGCATCTAGCGGAGGGAATTGAGCCCCCCGGCAAAGGTCCATAGAGTCGAACGCAAGTCCCAGTCGAAAACCCCGTCTTTGCGTATTCGGCTAAGCCTGAGTCGGCCTACAAAGGCGTCTGGAGCCGCAGCGAGGAAGCCTGCCGGGCCTGCAGCTCCAGCCGCAGCGATGGTGGACAGGCGAGAGTGAAGATCCTCGGCATGGGCTGAAGAGCCTAGCGAAGATCTTGTGCTGGGCTGAGCGCCTCGGCGGAGTCGCTCGAACCGAGGAGGCGAACGTACGGCCGGCCCCGACGAGAGACCAGGATTTCCTTACCCTGGTCGGCCTGCTCCATGTAGTAACCGAAGTGGTTGCGGAACTCATGGGCGCCGACGTTGACGACGTTGTCGGCGACCTCTTCGGTGGAGATGGAGCTGAGGGGATTCGAACCCCTGGCCTCTTCGCTGCCAGCGAAGCGCTCTGCCAGCTGAGCTACAGCCCCCTGGAACTCGTAATCGGCTGCCCAGTGTAGCGCGGCCCGTTGGTTATTCCTCGCCTCCGCCAGCCTCAGATGAAGGCCCTGCGCACCCTCTACGCGCTCGATCGGCACGAGATAGCAACGCTCCAGATCACCGCAGTAAATACCGAACATGTCCACTTCATCCGGCCGGTAGGTATCTATGACGTACCCACGAGTCGGCGAGTGGCGCGAGCGCTTAAGCCGCACACAGATGACGTCTCCTTTGCGCGAGGCCCATTTGCACTGAACGCGGAGGAGGCGGCCACCGATCCCGAGAACCAGGTCGTAAGGCTCATGCTCCGTCAGAGGCTTGAGGACCGTCAGGTTCAACCGCGCCGCTTCCGCAGCGATCGCCAGCTCGGCAACGTTCCCTTTGAGATTTGGGTTGTGCTCCATTGCCTGACAGACAATACATCTCGGCGCGGACGTAAAAAAAAGAACCGTCAGGCGGCCTGTTGCCCGGGGCTCTGGTCCTCGTCGACATCGAGGATCAGGTTGTCGGGCTCGGTGTGGCGGACTTTGAAGTCGAGCTCGGAGAGCTCTTCGAGTTCGCTGAGCAGGTCTACCGGCTGGTCGAGGTTCATCGAGAGGGTGGCACGGCCCTCGGAGAAGCGATCCACCTTGATCTCCGAGGCGCCGAGCCGGCCGACCACGTCCTCGAAGCCGACGAGTTGGGAGAAGTCACCGAGCGGGCCGATCTCCAACTGGACGCGGCCCTGGTAGAGACCAGCGTCCCCCGTCTCGGCCTCGGCTTGGAGCGCCGGCTCCATGTCGGTGAGCGCCTTCACCTTCTTGCTGACCTCGACCGCCTCGCGCAGGGCTTTCATCCGGATCCGGGTCGCCTGACCACGGGCCTGGGCCTCCACTTCCTCGAGCCGCGCCGTGATCGCGTCGAGGGAGGCGATGCTGCGGTCGTGGCACTCGTTGACCTCGCGCAGGCGCTCGCCCAGCACCCGGATCTCGCGCTCCCGCTCGAGCACCATGCCGGTGAGCGTCGCGGTCTCGCTCTCGAGCTCTGAAAGAGAAGCACGCTGGGTCTCGTTGGTCAGCTCAAGCCCGAGGATGCGAGCGTCGCGCGTCGAGACCGCGTCCTCCACTTCGCTGCGGCGGTAGCCGATCAGCGCCCGCTTGAACCCATTCATGGACCGGCACCGTAAATAGGCGCTCGGACGTATTTATGCGCTGGCGGCTTCCGGCGCTTCCGGCGCTTCCAGTTCGAGCTCCAGGCGCGGCGCGTCGCGCCACAGCTCCTCCAGCGCGTAGCGCTCGCGCGCCTCCGGCGTGAAGACGTGGAGAACGCAGTCGAGGTAGTCGAAGATCGTCCAACCGGCGTCCCCACCCCCGTCGACGCCGCCAGGCAGAAGCCCGGCCTCGCGCTTCACCCGCAGCCGCACCTCGTCGACGATCGCTTTCGCCTGCCGCTCGCTGCGGGCGGTGCAGATCGCCAGGAAGTCCGTATAGGCGACGAGCCCGCGCATGTCGAGCACGACCACGTCCTCGGCTTTTTTCGAGTCGGCGATTGCTGCCAGGGTGCGCGCCAACTGCTCGGACTGAGCTTCGTTCACCGGTAGATCCCCCTCTCCTCGATGAACTGGGCGACGGCATCGGGCACCAGGTAGCGGAGCGGCCTCCCCTGCTTGGCGCGCTCGCGCACGGCCGAGGAGGAGACGCCGAACTGCGGCATCTCCAGCATCGTGGCTCCCTCGCAGCCGAGGCTGCGCATCGCCTCGGCGACGTCGGCTTCGGACACACCGGCCCGCCGTGCCACCGCCAGGCTCGCCAGCCCGACCACACGCTCCGGCGCTCGCCAGCTCTCGAGGCCCACGGCCGCGTCCGCCCCCATCACGAACACCAGCTCTTTGTCGCCCCGCTGCTCCGCAAGTGCCTCCAAGGTCTCATACGTGTAGGACGGCCCCTCGCGCTCGACCTCCAGGGCCGAGACCGAGAAGCGCTCGTCGTCGGCGGCGGCGAGCCGGGTCATCTCCATCCGTGCCTCACGGCCGGGGTCGTCGGCGATCCGCTTGTGGGGCGCCTGGCCGGTGGGGACGAGGATCACCTCTTCCAGGCCAAGCTGCCAGAGCGCCTCCTGGGCCAGGGCGAGGTGACCGAGATGCGGGGGGTTGAACGCGGACCCCAGCACGCCGATCGCCACCCCCTCGCCGCCGCCAGGCGTGCGCGTGGAGACCATGATTGGGCTCTTACTCACGCACCTGGCCGTTGCCGTGCCCGACGTACTTGAAGGTCGTCAGCTCGCGCATCCCGATCGGCCCGCGGGCGTGCAGCTTCTGGGTCGAGTTGCCGATCTCGGCGCCCATCCCGTACTCGAATCCGTCGGTGAACCGGGTCGAGGCGTTGACGTAGACGGCGGCGGCATCGACGCCGGAGACGAACTCCTCTGCCGCCTCGGCGTCGGCGGTGACGATCGCCTCCGAGTGCCCGGTGCCGTGGCTGTTGACGTGCTCGATCGCCGCCTCGACGGAATCGACGACGGCGACGGCCATCTTCAGGCCGAGGAACTCGCTGGCCCAGTCCTCGTCGGTCGCGGCGGCGACCTCGACCTCGCCGGCGGCGGCGCGGATCCGTTCGTCGCCGACCAGCTCGACGCCAGCCGCGGCGAGGTCGCCGAGGATCGCCGGCGCGACCCGGTCGGCGATCGCGGCGTCGATCAGCAGCGTCTCGGCGGCGTTGCAGACGCCCGGGCGCTGGACCTTCGCGTTGACCGCGATCCGCCGTGCCATCTCCGGATCGGCCTCGGCGTGGACGTAGACGTGGCAGTTGCCCGCCGCCGCGTACATCACCGGCACCGTCGCCACCTTCTTGATCGCCGCCTTCAGTCCCTCTCCCCCGCGCGGAATCAACAGGTCGACCAGGCCCTCCTGGGTCGCCAGCTCGGCCAGCTCCTCGTGGCCGCCGCCGCCGAGCGAGACGACGGCGTCTTCCGGCAATCCCGCCTCGCCGAGCGCCTCACGGACGATCGCCGCCAGCGCCGCGTTCGAGCGCTCGGCATAGCTGGAGCCGCGGAGGACGATCGCGTTGCCGCTCTTGATCGTCAGCGCCGCGCAGTCGATCGTCACGTTCGGCCGCGCCTCGTAGACGACGGCGACGACCCCCAGCGGCACCCGCACCTTGCGCAGGTCGAGGCCGCTTGCAAGCGTTTTCCGTTCCAGCTCCTCGCCGACCGGGTCGTCGAGCTCGGCGACCACCCGCACTCCCTCGGCCATCGCCGCCACCCGCTCCGGCGTCAGCCGCAGCCGGTCGCGCAATGCGTCGGCGAGTCCGACCGCACGCTCGTCGGCGAGATCCCCGGCGTTCGCCTCGAGGATCGCCTCGGTCCGCGACTCGAGCAGGCGCGCGGTCGCCTCCAGGGCGGCGTTCTTGGTCTCGGTCGACGCGGTCGCGAGCGCCCGCACCGCGCGCTTGGCCGCGGCGCAGTGCTCAGCGACGCTGGTCTCGGTCACTGCCATCGGCAAAGGGTAGCTGGGCATGCCCCCAGCGCCGACCACGGTTGGGCGAGTTGACCCGCCTATAGCCGGGTCAACTCGCCAATGGCTCAGAGCAGGACGAAGCGGTCGCGATGGACGACCTCGTCGGCGGCGTGCGGCAGCAGTTCGCGCACCTCCGCGCTCTTCATCCCGATCACCCGCTGCAGCTCGCGCGAGGAGTAGTCGGTGATGCCTTTGCCGATCGTCTCGCCGTCGCTGGTGACGTCGATCGCATCACCCGCCTCGAAGCTGCCCTCGATTGCGGCGATCCCCACCGGCAGCAGGCTGGAGCCGCTCTCGCGCAGAACCCGCGCGGCGCCCTCGTCCACGATCAGCCGTCCCCGCGCCGGCTTCGCGTATTTGAGCCAGAGCTTGAAGCTGGAGGTCCTGCCTTCACCCGGGGCGAAGCGCGTTCCGCGGGCCTCGCCGGCCGCGGCCGCGAGCAGCGTCCCCTGGCTGGTCCCGTCGCAGATCACCGCCGGGATCCCGGCCTCGCTTGCCATCTCCGCCGCCGCCACCTTGCTCCGCATCCCACCGGAGCCGAAGACCGAGGTGCGGTCGCCGATCTCCAGCCCCTCGAGCTGGGAGAAGTCGGTGACCTCGCCGATCAGCTCCGCGTCCGGTTCGCTGCGCGGGTCGCCGGAGAGCAGCCCCTCGACGTTGGTCAGCAGCACAAGCAGCCGCGCGTCGAGCAGCAGCGCCACCTGGGCGGCGAGGAAGTCGTTGTCGCCGAAGCTGATCTCGTCGGTGGCGGTGGTGTCGTTCTCGTTGACCACCGGGACCACTCCCCACTCGATCAGGCGCCGCAGCGTCTGGCGGGCGTTCAGGTAGTTGGTGCGGGCGGCGATGTCGGCCGCGGTGAGGAGAACCTGCGCCGCCTTGGTGCCCCCCGCGGCAAGCCGGCCCTCGTAGGCGCGAAAGAGATCACCCTGACCAACCGCGGAAGCAGCCTGCAACTCGTCCATCACCCTTGGCCGTGCCTCCAATCCCAGCAACCGCATCCCACGCGCAATGGCGCCGGAGGTGACCATCACCACCCGCTCGCCCCCCTGCTCCAGCTCGCTCACTTGCGCACACACGGAGTCGAGCACGTCCGCGCGCAGCTCGCCGTCATCGGCGGCGACAATCGAGGAACCGAGCTTGACGACCAGGGTCATGGCGGGGAAAGTAGCCGAGATGGGAGAAGCAATCGGTTGGGGCGCGCTTGCCGCAAGCTCCCTCGTCATCGGCGCCGTGCTCAGCTTCGTCGGCACTTGGCCCTCGCGCCGGGTCGGCTATGTCCTCTCCTTCGGTGCCGGGGCGCTGATCAGCGCCGTCAGCTTCGAGCTCGCCGCCGAGGGCGCCGCGGTCGGCAGCGCGGGGGTGACCGGGATCGGCCTCGGGGTCGGCGCCCTCACCTATTACTTCTTCGACGGGCTGATCGCGCGGCACATGTCGACCGGCCGGGGGCGACAGGGTCGGACCGAAGGCTCGGGCAGCGGCACGGCGCTCGCACTCGGCGCCTTCCTCGACGGCATCCCCGAGCAGCTGGTGCTGGGGATCAACATCGCCGCCGGGGCGGGCGTCGGCGTCTCGCTGCTGGTCGCGATCTTCGTCTCCAACCTGCCGGAGTCGCTCGGCTCGGCGAGCGACATGCGAGGGTCAGGCCGCTCGCGGGAGGCGATTTTGCGGCTCTGGGTGCTGGTGGCGGTGATCTGCGCCCTCGCCACCGTCCTCGGCTACCTCGTCGCCGACGCGGTCAGCGGCAACGCGAATGCGGCGATCGACGGTTTCGCAGCAGGAGCGTTGCTGGTGATGCTGATCGACTCGATGATCCCCGACGCCCATAGCGACGCCGGTCGCGGCGCGGGACTGGTGACGGTCCTCGGTTTCGCCGTCGCCGCCGGCCTCTCCAGCCTCAGCTAGACGTGGAGCTCGAACTCGTGCTCGCCGACGCGCACGTCGTCGCCTGATTCGAAGCCGGCGCGGTCGAGGGCGGCGATCACGCCCATCTCCTTCAGCCGCTGCTCGAGATAGGCGAGCGCTTCCTCGTTGCCGACGTCGTGGCGCTCGAACAGCAGCTCGACGCCGCGTCCCATCACCCGGAAGCCGCCGTCCTCCTCGCGCTCGACCCAGTAGCCGCCCTCGCCGGCGGGCCGGTAGACGCGGTGCTCGGCCTCGAACTCGTCGCTGAGCTCGGCGGGCGCCGCAGCCGGGGCGAGCTCGGGCAGCTGGGTGAGGATCCGCTGCCGCAGCTCGTCGAGCCCCTCTCCCGTCGCCGAGGAGACCGCCATCACGCCGATCGCCCGATCGCCGATCCGATCGGACCACTCCCGGACCGCCTCCTCGACCTGCTCGGGCGGCAGCAGGTCCCGCTTGCTCAGCACGATCAGCTCGGGTAGCCGCTCCAGCCCGGCACCGTGCGCCGCCAGCTCGCCCCGCACCGTCGCGTAGTTGGTAGCCGGATCGTCCGCCTGCGGCGCGACGTCGACGACGTGGACCAGCATCGAGCAGCGCTCGACGTGGGCGAGGAACTCGTGCCCGAGGCCGGCGCCCTCGGCGGCGCCTTCGATCAGCCCCGGGATGTCGGCGACGACCGCCTGCCGATCTTCGCCTTCGATCGTCCCCAGCACCGGCGAGAGCGTCGTGAACGGGTAGTCGGCGACCTTCGGCGCCGCCCGCGTCAACCGCCCCAGCAGGGAGGACTTGCCGGCGTTCGGCAGCCCGACCAGGCCGACGTCGGCCAGCAGTTTCAGCCGCAGCTCGATCCAGTCCGCCTCGCCGGAGCTGCCTTTCTCGGCGAAGCGCGGCGTCTGCCGGGTCGAGGTGGCGAAGCGCCGGTTTCCGTGCCCGCCGCGACCGCCGCGGGCGACCACTGCCCGCTGTCCGGGCGACACCAGGTCGATCCTGCTGCCGTCGACGGCGGTCGCCTGCGTCCCCGGCGGCACCGGGATCTCCCTGTCCTCCCCCCGTCCTCCCTGCCGATTCGACCCTTCGCCGTGCCGTCCCCGCTGCGCCCGGAAGTGCTTGCTCCCTTTCAGCGCCGCCAGATCCCGCTTCGAGGGATCGCAGACCAGCACCACGTCGCCGCCGTGCCCGCCGTCACCCCCGTCGGGCCCCCCGCGCGGCACATGCGCCTCGCGCCGGAAGCTGATCGAACCGGTACCGCCGGCCCCGCCCTCGACCCAGATCTTTGCTCTGTCATACATCAGCTAGCGAGCTTAAATCGGACGATCGGCCTTTCGGCAGCTCTCCGGTCGGGAGGGGCGGGTGCCCCTCTCCAGACACTCAACC